>OMXR01000157.1 GCA_900315045.1 uncultured Sutterella sp.
AGCGGGAAGAACCCCGCTCCGGTTCCCGCGTCGAGCACATCGAGCGGCCGGCTGAGGTCCACGGCCCCTGCAAGCTCCCGATACCAGAGCTCGCCCTTGCCGCTTTCAAGCTCCACCTCCCTGAGCCGCGCAAACCCTTCGGCCCGCGCATCCCAGTAGGAGCGCACGCGGCGCAGCGTTTCGGCGGTGTCCGTCGCATTCATTCGTCTTTCTCCTTGCTGTCATTTCCGAATGCGCCGCCCGCTTCACTCTGAAACGGCATCACGGCCCCCAGCAGCTCGCGCGCGCAGTCCGATCGGGCGCTTGCAAGTTCATCGACGGCGATGTCCTCGACGATTTCCCCGCGATCCAGAAACAGCACGCGTGTGCACACGCTCACCACCGCCTGCAGGTCGTGCGAAATGAAGAGCCAGCCAAGCCCCTTCTCCGCGAGGCGCCGAAGCAATTCAAGGATTTCAGCCTGAACCGAGACATCGAGCGAGCTCACCGCCTCGTCGAACACGACAAGCCGCGGGTGCGCCGCAAGCGCCCTGGCGATTGCAACGCGCTGAAGCTGACCGCCCGAGAGCTCGTGCGGGTAGCGGTCCGCAAAGTGCCCCGGCAGCCCCACGGCCTGCAGCATCGCTCCGGCATTCGCCTCGCCGGCGCGGCCCAGAATCGCCAGGGGCTCGAGCACGATATCCCGCACGGTCCACATGGGATTGACCGAGTCGGAGTAGTTCTGGAACACCACGCTCATCGCCCCGGGATTGTCCCGGCGCCATCCGGCAAGCGGCTTCCCCTCGAGAAGAACCTCCCCCGAGTCGGGCTTTTCAAGCCCGAGCAGGATTCTTGCCAGAGTGCTCTTGCCTGCGCCGGACAGTCCGATGAGGCCCACCCGCTCGCCCGGAGAAATCGAAAAACGCACGCCGCGAAGCACGGGAATCCGCACGCCGCGGCTCACGTACGTGCGGGAGACATCCCGCACTTCAAGCAGTTCGCTCATCGCACGCCTCCCCTGCCGGCTGCCCGCATGAAACGGTTTGAAAGCGCAACGCGGGTGTCCGCCAGGTACTGCGTATAGGGGTGCGAGGGCCGCACAAGCACCTCGGCACCCCCGCTCTCGACAATCCGTCCCCGCTGCATGACGATGAGCCGGTCTGCAAGACGCTGCACCACGGCAAGGTCATGCGTGATGAGAATCAAGGCTGCATGGAGATCGGTCTGCAATCTTGAAAACTCTTCGACAACCTGACCGCCGGAGAGAACGTCAAGGGCGCTCGTGGGTTCATCGGCAATGATGAGGGACGGCTTCAGGAGCCTTGCCGTCGAAAGCATGCAGCGCTGGAGCTGCCCGCCGGAAAGTTCACAGGGAAATGCGTCCATGATGCGTGCCGGGTCTTCGAACCGAAGTGCGGCAAGCGCCTCGCACGCCTCTTCAAAGGCTCGCTCCCTGCTGCTCGACGGGTGCACGCAGCGCACGGTTTCAACAAGCTGACGGCCGATCCGCACCAGGGGATCGAACGCTTCCATCGCCTGCTGAATGATGAGCAGAATCTCGCGGCCGTAGAGCGCCTGCCGCTCATCCCCGCGCATCGAGAGAATGTCCCGCCCGCGCCAGAGAGACCGGCCCGTCACGGAAAGCGTCCGGGGCTGAAGGCCAAACTCGCGCTCTCCACGATCCGGGACTTGGCTGCAGGAGCGCTTACAGAGAGACCACTCACTTCAAGAACCGCTTCGCGCCCGCTCATTGCTCTTTGCCCCTGCCCGCATGCCTGAGGTCAAACGCATCACGCACGCAGTCGCCAAGAAAATTGAAGCAGGCAACCGTGATGAGAATTGCGCACCCGGGCCAGACCATCTGCCAGGGGTACTGCAGCATCACGTCCTTGGCTTCGGCAAGCATCATCCCCCATTCGGCGGTCGGCGGCTGAACGCCGAGCCCGAGGAAGGAGAGCGCGGAAATCATGAGCACTACCGAGCCGGTGTCCAGCGTCATCAGCACGAAGAATTCGCCGGCCGACGCAGGCAACAGATGCGTGAAGAGAATCCTCAGGCTATGTGCGCCACTGACCCGAGCAAAGCGCACATAGCCTGAGTCGGAGATTCTTCGCACGATGGTTCTCATCATGCGCGCGTACCAGGCCCATTTGGCCGCCACGCACGCAATGATCATGTTCGCAAGCCCCGGGCCCATCATGCCCACGATCGCCAGGATCAGCACTTCGCTCGGGAAGGACATCATCACGTCGGCAACGCGCATCAGGACGCTGTCCGCGCGGCCGCGCAGCACGCCGGCGAGTGCGCCGTACAGAGCCCCGATGAGACTTGTGAGCAGCATCGCTCCGAGCGCCGAATAGACGGTCGGGAGAATGCCCCAGATGATGCGGGAGAAGTTGTCGCGCCCCAGCTGGTCGGCCCCGAGCCAGTGCTCGGCGCTAGGCATCGCGAACTTGTCGCCGATGTTCACCTCGGTCGGATCGGGGATCGGCAGCACGGGAGCCGCAAGCCCAGCGGCAAGCAGCAGCACGATGAACGCAATGCAGACCCGCGCGGTGCGGTCGGCTAGGAGGCGTCGCAGGATCGTCTTCATGGCTGCGCCACGCCTGGCCAGGCAAAGATGCTCTCCACGACAAAGGCGCCTGCGATGAGCTTGGGGATCGACATACCGAGCGCCGTCGCGGCGCCCCGAAGGGAATTAATGAGCACGTGCGCCGTGATGCGGGCCCCCGTGAGTCCCCTGCCGCGCGCAAAGAGCACCCAGCCCTCGTGCGAGGTGCGGATCATTTCGGCGCGGATAAGCCGCGCATAGGTCGA
>OMXR01000156.1:0-1771 GCA_900315045.1 uncultured Sutterella sp.
CGGCGGGTTCGGCGGCAGCTGCTGTCTGCTCGTGCGGCCCGAGGCGGCGGACAAGATCGCCGCGCAGATCACGGCGGCCTACAAGACCGCCTACGGCGATGAGCCGACGTGCGCGGTGATCAAGCCGAGCGCGGGGGCGCACCTGGTGTGAGCTTAGAGCTTAGAGCTTAGAGCTTGGAGCTTAGAGCTTAGAGCTTAGAGCTTGGAGCTTGGAGCTTGGAGCTTAGAGCTTGGAGCTTAGAAAGAAAAAGTTAACAGTAAAGGAGAAAACAATGTCTGACAATCAGCAGAAAAGCGGAAGCATCGTGGCGATCATCACCATGATGTTCATCTACGGCATGATCTCGTTCGTGACGAACCTGGCCGCGCCGATGGGCAACGTGTGGAAGTACCAGCCCGGCATCGACGGCTCCAACATGTGGGGCATGATGGGCAACATGATGAACTTCCTCGCCTACCTCTTCATGGGCATTCCCGCTGGCAGGATGCTCACGAAGTGCGGCTACAAGAAGACGGCGCTCATCGCCATCGCGACGGGTCTTGCCGGCGTGGCCGTGCAGTTCATCTCCGGCAAGGTGGGCATCTGTGGCGACTGCGGATCGTTCTCGCTTGTCGGCGGCAAGCCGTTCAGCTTCTACATCTACCTTCTCGGCGCGTTCATTTGCGGCTTCTCGGTCTGCATGCTGAACATGGTCGTGAACCCGATGCTGAACCTCCTCGGCGGCGGCGGCAACCGCGGCAACCAGCTGAACATGATCGGCACGACGTTCAACTCGTTCTGCGGCACGGCGACGCCGATTCTCGTCGGCGCGCTCATCGGCGAGATCACGAAGGCCACGAAGGTCGCGGACGTGAACCTGGTGATGTACATCGCCATGTCCGTGTTCGCCGCTGCGCTCGTGATCCTGTCCATGATCCCGATCAAGGACCCCGAGCAGGGCAAGACCACGGAAGTCATTCCCGTGCTCGCGCCGCTGAAGTTCCGCCACTGCCTGCTGGGCGTGATCGGCATCTTCATGTACGTGGGCATCGAGATCGGCATCCCCGCCACGATGAACAACTGGCTCGCGGACAAGGACAACAGCCCCCTCAAGACTCTCAAGGACGACAAGGGCGGCCTCCTCTACGAGACGCAGAAGGAATGGGTTGGCGTCGAGAAGACCTGCGCGACCTGCAAGACGCACTTCAAGGACTACACCGCCGAGCGCGATGCCGCCGACAAGGCGAAGAAGGCGGTTGACGCGGCCAGGGAACAGGCGAAGAAGGAAGGCAAGCCTTTCAAGGAGCCCCTCGGCACGGCGGCGGTTGCCGGCATGGTCGCGGGAACGTATTGGTTCCTGATGCTCATCGGCCGTACGATCGGCGCGTTCATCGGCGGCAAGGTTTCCAGCCGCGTGTTGATGACGTTCACCACGGGCACGGCCATTGCGCTGATTGCCATCGGTGCGTTCATTCCCGCCACCACGACCACCTCCATGCCAGTGTTCACGGGCAAGGGGTTTGTGATGGCAACGGTTCCGCTGACTGCGCTCCTGTTCGCGCTCTGCGGTCTGATGACCTCCATCATGTGGCCCTCGACCTTCAACCTCGCCACCGAGAAGCTCGGCAAGTACACGGCTGCGGCATCCGGTCTCTTCATGGTGATGGTCGTCGGCGGCGGCGTGCTGCCGCTCGTGCAGAACGGCATTGCCGACGGCTGCGGCTACATGATCTCGTACTTGATTCCGGGTGCGGCTCTCGCCTATCTCTTCATCTATTCCGCGTTCCTCTC
>OMXR01000156.1:1822-2500 GCA_900315045.1 uncultured Sutterella sp.
AGGGAATGCGGCGGTCGTTTGACCGCCGCATTTTGGACGAAGAGGAGGAGACGATGAAAGACCAGAAGGAAGTCGAGGAGTATCTCGCGTCGATCCGCCAGACGATCGCGAAGAGCGAAAACCTCGTGGCGGAGGCCGAACTGCGCATCGCGGAGACGGACCGTTTCCTCGAGTCGCAGGGCCTCACGCGCGAGCAGGTGCTGAACTTGAAGCTCACTGGCGAGCAGCGCCGTCTCGTGGACGAGGAGCTGAAGCGTCGCGGCCTTCCGGGCCTAGAGGAAGACGAGGCGCGCGGCGAAATGCCCGTCTACGACGCGACGCCGAGCTGGGGTGCGCAGGATACGCAGGGCGACCTCGACAACCGCCGCCGCAAATTCGGCGCCCTCATGCAGCAATTTCGCATGTAGTGTACGGATATCAGCCCGTAAATTTGCGGTGACTTTGCGGCAGGGGCGGCAAGTTATGGTATACTATTCGCGTTCTTCCAAGAGAGACTAAAAGATGAAAGTGTGTAAATTCGGTGGTAGCTCGCTTGCGGACGCAGGCCAGCTGACCAAGGTTGTTGACATCGTGCTGGCTGATCCCCAGCGGCGCATCGTGGTGGTTTCGGCCCCCGGCAAGCGCAACAAGGACGATACGAAGGTCACCGACCTTCTGATCGCGCTGGCCAAGTATGCC
>OMXR01000154.1:0-3281 GCA_900315045.1 uncultured Sutterella sp.
GAAGATTGGAGAACGGCAGAGGAAGTCGCCGGTTTTGTGCAAAGACGAAAGGACTATGTGGTGCGCTTCATGAATCAGCAGATGCAGGATTGCATAGAAACTTTGTACAAAGTCCCGCATCATCCGCGTCAGAAGTACCGTACAAGGAAGAACCGGCAGTAACGCTCTGTGTCAGAAAGAGGAACGCCATGCTTGACCGGCATGGCGTTCCGAACTGAAGTTGCCGGAAACTCCGGCTACGACTGTTAGTAGCGGTAGTGCTCGCTCTTGAACGGCCCTTCAACCGGCACGCCGATGTAGGCGGCTTGCTCTTCGGTCAGACGCGAGAGCTGGGCATTGAGGCGCGTGAGCTGGAGCCTGGCGACCTTTTCATCGAGCACCTTGGGGAGCAGATACACGCCGACCGGGTACTTTGCCGTATTCACGAAGAGCTCGATCTGGGCGAGTACCTGGTTGGCAAAGGAGCTCGACATCACATAGGACGGATGTCCCGTTGCGCAGCCGAGGTTCACGAGGCGTCCCTCGGCAAGCAGGATGATCCGGTTGCCCGAGGGAAGAATGATGTGGTCGACCTGCGGCTTGATGTTCTCCCAGCGGTACTTGCGCATGGAGGCCACATCGATTTCGCTGTCAAAGTGTCCGATGTTGCACACGATCGCCTGGTCGCGCATGCGCACCATGTGGTCGTGCGTGATGACGTTCACGTTGCCCGTGCAGGTCACGAAGATGTCGCCCTTGTCGCAGGCCCAGTCCATCGTGACGACGCGGTAGCCCTCCATCGCGGCCTGCAGGGCGCAGATCGGATCGACTTCCACGACCCAGACCTGGGCCGAAAGGGCGCGGAGCGCCTGCGCGCAGCCCTTGCCCACGTCGCCGTAGCCCACCACCACGCCGATCTTGCCCGCGATCATCACGTCGGTCGCGCGCTTGATGCCGTCAACGAGCGACTCGCGGCAGCCGTAGGTGTTGTCGAACTTGGACTTCGTGACGGAATCGTTGACGTTCATCGCCGGGAAGCGCAGCTCGCCCCGGGCGGCCATCTGGTAGAGGCGGTGCACGCCGGTCGTCGTCTCTTCGCTCACGCCCTTGATGTGCGCGATGCGGCGGCTGTACCAGTGGGGATCGATGGCAAGATGATTTTTTATAGCGGCAAAAAGGCAGCGCTCCTCGTCATTGCCGGGGGCCGAGATGACGGAGGGATCCTTCTCGGCCTTGACGCCGAGGTGCAGCAGGAGCGTTGCATCTCCGCCGTCATCGAGGATCATGTTCGCGGGCTTGCCCTCCGGCCACTCGAAGATCCGGTGCGAGAACTCCCAGTACTCCTCGAGCGACTCGCCCTTGACGGCAAAGACGGGGATGCCGTCCGCGGCAATTGCGGCTGCGGCGTGATCCTGCGTGGAGAAGATGTTGCAGCTCGTCCAGCGGACCTCGGCGCCGAGCGCGACCAGCGTCTCGATGAGCACGGCGGTCTGGATGGTCATGTGCAGCGACCCGGCGATGCGGGCTCCCTTCAGGGGCTGCTCGGCCTCGAGCTCCTTGCGAATGGCCATCAGGCCCGGCATCTCGGTTTCGGCAATGGCAATTTCCTTGCGGCCCCAGCCGGCAAGGCCAATATCGGCAATAACGTAATCGGCAGCGCTCATCTCCTCCTTTAAAGAATGGGAAAGGTTAAACGCGAGCGCAGTTGGAAGGGATCGGTCTGATCTGCGCCAAGCCTGGGTGGGGCGACGCCCACTCGCAGCGCCCCTTGACGCGCGGGCGCAATTATAGAGAATGAAATCAGGGCATAATCCCCGGATCGTGTAACAGCCTTCGGGCACTGAGCGGCGCGCGCACCATGACACAAGCAAAGCAATCGGAGCGACCGGCTCCCGCATCCATTTTTCTGATCGGCATGATGGCAAGCGGCAAGAGCACCATCGGCAGGAGCCTCGCGCAGGCGCTCGGCTGGCCGTTCTTTGACGTTGACCGGGAAATCGAGGCGAGCACCGGGGTGCCGGTATCCCTGATCTTTGAAAAGGAGGGGGAAGCGGGGTTCCGGGCGCGCGAGACGCGGATGATGGCCGAGCTCACGGCAAAAACGGGCGTCGTGGTGGCCATGGGGGGCGGAGCCCCCATGTTCGAAATGAACAGAAAGCTTCTCGCGCGCGGGTTTGTCATTGAATTGCGCTCGAGCGTTTCCGACATCATCGAGCGCACTAGGCGGGACACGACGCGTCCGCTGCTCGCGGCAGAAGACCGCGCCGCGCGCATCCGGGCCCTGATGCTCGAGCGCGGCCCCGTGTATGCCGCGGTGTCGGACGCGCATGTCGTCACGAGCCGCGCGAATCCCGAGAGGATTGTGGAGAGAATTCTCGAGATGCCGCAGGTGCGGGAAGCGGTTCGCCGCGCAGAAGCTTTGAAGGGAGAGCATTCATCATGATTCACTATGAGGTTGAACTCGGGGCTAGGTCATACCCCATCTGGATCGGTGCGGGCGCGATTGCGCGCCTTGGCAGGGAACTCGCCCGGATCGGCGCGACGCGGGCTCTTGTCGTGACCAACACGACCGTGGGGCCGCTATACGTGGCGACGGCGCTGGAAGCTATCCGCGTCGGCGCGCCTCAGATCCCTGTGTCCGTGGTCACGCTGCCCGACGGCGAGTGCTACAAGGATATCGGGCGCGTCATGGAAATCATTGAGGCTGCGGCCGCGGGCGGCCTTGACCGCCGCAGTTGCATCGTGGCGCTCGGGGGCGGCGTCATTGGCGACATGGCCGGATTTGCCGCCAGCATGTGGATGCGCGGCATTGCCGTGATTCAGGTGCCGACAACCCTGCTCGCCCAGGTGGACAGCTCGGTGGGCGGCAAGACCGGCGCGAACATCGCCGCCGGCAAGAACCTGATCGGCGCCTTCCACCAGCCTTCGAGCGTGCTCATCGATCCGCTGGTGCTCAGAACGCTTCCCGCGCGGGAGGTGAGCGCCGGGATTGCCGAAATTGTGAAGTACGGCGTTCTGGGAGACGCGGAGTTTTTCTCGATTCTCGAGCGGCAGATGGAAAAGCTCCTTGCTTTGGATCCCGAAGTCGTGAGCGGGATTGTTGCGCATTGCTGCGCGATGAAGGCGGACATTGTGCGGCAGGATGAGTTCGAAGGCGGCGTGCGCGCCAAGCTCAACCTCGGGCACACGTTCGGGCACGCGATTGAAAAGCTGACAGGCTACGGGACCTGGCTGCACGGCGAAGCCGTCGCATCCGGTATGGCAATGGCGGCAACGCTCTCCCGCAACCTGGGATACATCGA
>OMXR01000154.1:3286-3844 GCA_900315045.1 uncultured Sutterella sp.
CGGGCATCTCGGCCGGCGCGGCCTATGAGGCCATGAAGGGCGACAAGAAGAGCCGGGGCGGCGTGATCCGCTTTGTGGTGATCCGGGCGATTGGCGAAACAGCTCTTGAGGAAGTCCCGCGGGATCTGGTGTTCAGGACGATGCAAGAAGCCGGGTGGCGGGAATAAATTCCTGAAGGATCCGAACGAAATCCAGAATCCGGCATCGCGCAGGAAGTTTCGCCGAGGCAGCGAAGCAATTCAGGCGGCAGGAGGCACCTCTCAGCGATGAGTTGTGGATGCATGCTAAATGAAGAGCATGTCAGGGCAAAAAACCAGGTTGAGATTTTGTCCGGTAGCTAAGGCCAGTGGCAAAATTCGGTGAAGCAGTCTCATTGAGCAAGAGGAATTCCCACGGGAAAGCCTGAAGGTTAGACAAGGCATGTATAAACGAACTTCGCAAGGCTGGCGCAAGCACCTGGATTTCGACACCTGCTTTTTTCAAGTGGGCGATAGATGTACGCAGCCAAGGGACTTCGGCGTCTTCTTGAAATCTTGGATAGACGGAGCCTATGACGAG
>OMXR01000149.1 GCA_900315045.1 uncultured Sutterella sp.
TACCGCTCAAAGAGCCGCGAGCTCGATCCGACGGAGGCCGCGCCGATCAGAAGGAGCACGACGATGCCGCCGATCAGCGGAATGGGGTAGCGCAGCCAGTTCGGTGTTTTTTTCATGGGCGGGCACGTCCCCTGGTCAGGAGGCGGAGCGCATCGGCGGCACCGGGACGCTCTCCCAGTCGCTTTCGAGATTCCAGTCCGAATTGCCGCCGATCGAGACCTGCAGGGGCTTTGGCAGCTTTGTGAGGTCTAGCCGCATGCGCACCCGGGCGTCCAGATCCTCAGGGTCGTATTCGTAAATGGCTGCAAGATCGGCAACGCGCCACTCGACGATGTCCTTCACAATGGGGAGCGCTGCGTCAAGCGATTCGAAGGTCTGCGTGAGGCCGCCTCGCGAGACCCGGTACGTGCGTGTGAGCGGGCTGAAGGAAAGACGCTCGATGAGGTGCGCTTCGGCAATGGTCTTGTTGGCCCAGTACCAGCGGCGGCGCTTCACCTCGAACTCATACAGGAAGTAAAGCGGAATGCCGCGGCGCAGGCAATCCACGAGGGCGCGGGAGAGATCAAACTCCCAGGCGGCGGAGAGAAAGAACCCGGGAGGATCGTCCGCGGGGCGGGGCTTCAGGGCCGCGGTCATGAGGTGCGCCTCGACGCTCTGGGCACGCACAGCCTCTACGGGCACCAGCGAGAGCAGGGTGCCGGCGGCAAAAAGCGTGCACAAGTCGCGGCGTGTCGTCATGCGCGAGAAACCCCAGGCTGCTTTGTGAGCAGCGCGTAATAAAAACCGTCATGCACAAGCGGAAAGCCCTCCCGTGCATCCTGCTCCTGAGGGAGCAGGGCAAAGCGGGCGGGAAGACCTCCGGCCGGCGCCGCAATGCGGCAGTCCGGGTGTTCTGCGAGGAACGCATCGATCTGCGCCTTTCCCTCCGCCTCAAATACCGAGCATACGACATAGAGAAGCTTCCCGCCAAGCTTCACGAGGGGCCAGAGCGCATCAAGGAGGCGCTTTTGTTGCTTGCTGAGCGCGGCGATGTCCTCTTCGCGCCGGGAGAAGGGAATGTCGGGATGGCGCCGCACGATGCCGCTTGCCGTGCAGGGGGCATCCAGAAGGATGCTGTCAAAGGGCGTGCCGTCCCACCAGGAGCGGGTGTCGGCCGCGTCTGCGACGCGCACGTCGCATCCCGTGAGTCCCAGCCGCACGAGGTTTTCCCGGATGCGCTCCGCGCGCTGGGAGTCGACTTCAAGCGCGGTGACGCGCGCCCTGGAGATTTCCAGGAGATGCGCGGTTTTTCCGCCGGGCGCCGCGCAGGCGTCGAGCACCCGCTCGCCCTCGCCGGGCGAGAGCATCAGGGCGGCAAGCTGCGCGCCGGCATCCTGTACGCTCACGAGCCCCTCGGCAAAGCCGGGGATGCGGGAAACGGGAGCGGCAGGCGAGAGAATGACGCCGGAATCGGACACCCGGGTGACGGTAAAGCCGGCTTCGCGCGCGAGCTCCGCCCACTCGGCAACCGTGGTTTTGGCTGTGTTCACGCGCAGCGTCAATGGAGGCTTCGTCTGGGAAAGCGCCATCACGCGGGCCGCCTCGGTGTTTCCCAGTTCCCGCTCAAGACGCTGCACCCACCAGCGTGGCGCGTTAAAGCGCACTTCGGGATCGTCCGCGATTCGTGCGAGAAGTTCCTCCCGCTCGCGCATGAAGCGCCGCAGCACGGCGTTGGCAAAGCCCGCGGCGCGGCGGGTCGCGGGAGCGCTTTTGAGCGCTTCAACGGATTCGTTCACCGTGACGTAGGACTTTTCCGGCTCTTCAATGAGAAGAGAGAGCGCGACAAGGAGCAGCCCGCGCACGCGCTCATCGGGCACTCTGGGCGCAAGGAGCGAAAGAAGCGAGCGGGCGGCGGCCCTTTTTCTTGCTGCCGAATAGAGCGTGGCCTGAAGCGCAGCGCGCTCTTCGCCTGCCTGAGTCCTGCCGGCCGCGGCAAGCGCCGACTCGAGGCTTGCTCCTTCATCCATGAGGCGGAGCGCCTGTGCGGCAAGCGTCATGGTGTCCCGAAGCTTTGTGCTGCTCATGCGAGGACCTCGCCGGGGATGAGCGGGAAGGACTGCAGGAAGGGCGCGGCATCCATGATGCCTTTAGCTTCTTTGGGCGGATGGCGCCGGTCCCGCAGGCAATGACGAGTTCTTTTTTTGCCTTGAGCACTTCGCCGGGTTTTCCGGATCCGGGACACGCTTCGGCGTCCCAAAGCTTGAACTGCACGGGGCCCGTCTCCGTATTTTTCACCGCCCAGGTGCCGGGCGCCGGATTGAAGGCGCGGATCTTGGCGGCGAGGGCTTCGCCGGAGAGCGTCCAGTCGATCTGCGATTCGCTTTTGAGGAGCTTTGCGGCGTACGTGACGCCTTCCTCGGGCTGCGGCGTGCAGGTGAGCGTCTGTGGACGGGCGAGCGCCTCAATGAGGCTCTCCGCGCCAAGCTGCGCAAGGCGCTCGGTAAGGGTTTCACTCGTATCTTGAGGCGTGATGGGTGTTCTCACGATCTCGATCATGGGGCCGGTATCGAGGCCCGCCTCCATCTTCATGAGCGTGACGCCC
>OMXR01000148.1 GCA_900315045.1 uncultured Sutterella sp.
CGTCAAGGTCACCCTGCGTCAGGACCGCATGTGGGAGTTCCTGGATCGTCTGCTCAACGTGGCGCTGCCCCGTGTCCGCGACTTCCGCGGCATCAGCGCTGACGCCTTCGACGGCCGCGGCAACTACAGCCTGGGCCTCAAGGAGCAGATCATCTTCCCCGAGATCGAGTACGACAAGATCGAGAAGCTGCGCGGTATGAACATCGCCATCACCACCACCGCGAAGACCGACGAAGAGGCTCGCGAGCTGCTCAGGCTCATGGGCGCTCCCTTCGTGAGCTAAGGAGGACAGTACAATGGCTAAGAAATCGATGATCCTCAAGCAGCAGCGCGAGGCGAAGTTCTCCACCCGTGCGTACAATCGCTGCAAGATCTGCGGCCGTCCCCATGCTTACCTGCGCAACTACGGCATCTGCCGTATCTGCTTCCGTGAGCTGGCGTACAAGGGCCAGATCCCCGGCGTGAGAAAGGCGAGCTTCTAATATCAAACTGACAGGACGGTGCGAAAGCATCGTCCTGTCAGACTGTAGACAAACCCTTGCAAACCAAGTTGGTCTTGAAAGGGGGATCTGTGAAGGGGGACGGGGAGTCCCCCTTCACGTACAATCCATGCAAAAATGGGAACTTTTTCGGAAGTTCCCATTTTTGCCTGTCAAGCTGTCGACACTTTGCCGACAGCTTGACAGGACGGTGCGAAAGCATCGTCCTGTTTTGCAATCCAAGGTGAGACATAGCTCTTATGATTCGAGTACCTGACTTGATTTCGTAAAATCTCCACAAAAAATTAAAAAATTTTCGTCGCAAACGCTGAAAAAAGGATTGACAAACAGATTGCAATCCTGTAATATATTGAACGTTCGGCGGGAACTGATCACTCCCGGCCGCGACATATAGAGAAGCATGATTTCACTCCCTTTCGGAATCCGCGCATGTCGGGACGGCCGCAGGCTTCGGCAGTGTCCTGGCGTGGAGTTTCGGGGGAGCAAAGCGCTGTTTTCCGACTCACGACAGGAAACAGCGCTATGCAAACCGGATTCGCGGTACACCCGGAAGCGTTGTATGAAATTTCCGAACCGCCGGTTCAAACCGGGCAGGCGGAACGACATGCCGCAAACGGGTTGGAAAGCGGAGCGGATGCGGAGCTTTCACGGCACTTACGGAAACCGGGAAAGCGGAGTGGAGCGAGCTTCTTCTGACGCCGCTCAGAAAGGCTGCGGCCAATCAGGTATTGGCGCAGGACCTCTGAGCGAAACCGGCCAAAACCGGTAACTCTAAATACAGGAGGATAAACCACATGCAGATCACCGACCCCATTGCCGATATGCTGACCCGCGTCCGCAACGCCGGAAGCGCCAAGCATGAGTCCGTCGACGTCCCCGCCTCCAAGATGAAGAAGGCCATCGCCGAGATCCTTCTCAACGAGGGCTACATCAAGAACTACCAGGTGATCGACGACGGCACCCAGGGCATCATCCGCATCACCCTCAAGTATCTCCCCGGCAAAGAGAAGGCCATCCAGGGCCTCCGCCGCGTGAGCAAGCCCGGCCTGCGTGTTTACGCGGGCGCTGACGAGCTTCCCCGCGTGCTCAAGGGCCTGGGCATCGCCATCATCTCCACCTCCAAGGGCGTCATGACCGACAAGCAGGCCCGCAAAGAGCATGTCGGCGGCGAAGTCCTGGCATTCGTATGGTAAGGAGGAAAAGACATGTCCAGAATCGGTAGAGCACCCATCCATGTCCCCGCCGGCGTTGAAGTCAAGATCGGCGAGAACAACCACGTCACCGTCAAGGGCCCCAAGGGCAGCATCGAGCGCACCCTCGTGCCCCAGATGAAGGTCGAGCTCAAGGACGGCGTCATCCATGTCTCCCGTCCCGACGACACCAAGGAAAACCGTTCTCTCCACGGCCTGACCCGTACCCTCGTCGACAACATGGTCGTCGGCGTGACCAAGGGCTTCGAGAAGAAGCTTGAGATCAACGGCGTCGGCTACCGTGCCCAGAAGGAGGGCAAGAACCTGGTTATGAACCTCGGTTACTCCCACCAGGTCGTCATGAGCGAGAACGAGGACATCCAGATCGACGTCCCCGATCCCAACCACATCGTCATCAAGGGTATCGACAAGCAGAAGGTCGGCCAGTTTGCAGCCGAAGTCCGTGGTAAGAGACCTCCCGAACCCTACAAGGGCAAGGGCATCAAGTACG
>OMXR01000144.1 GCA_900315045.1 uncultured Sutterella sp.
TGCTCGGCACGCCGATAGACTGGATCCTCGTGGGCGGCGCACCGCTCGCGCGCCGCACATACGAAAGGCTGTTGTCGCTCGGCATCCGTCCGCTCGGCGGCTACGGCCTCACGGAGACTACTTCGCTCTACTCCCTTGCTCCCGTGGACGATCCCCGCCCCGGCAGCGCGGGCAAGTGTTGTAACGGCTTCGGCGGCATGGAGGCGAAAGTATCCCCGGAGGGCGAGCTCCTCCTGCGCGGCCCCGCCGTACTGAAGGGCTATTACAAGGAGCCGACGCGCACGGCAGACGTGCTAGATGCGGACGGATGGTTCCGGACAGGGGACATCGGACGCATTGACGAAGACGGCTACGTGTGGATCACGGGGCGCGCCTCTCGCACGATCGTGCTCTCCTCCGGCAAGAAGGTGGCACCGGAGGAACTGGAGGAGAAAATCCTCTCAATACCCGGCATTCACGAAGCCGTAGTGTACGGAGACGGCGCAACGCGAGAGATCGTGGCGGAAGTCTACGCCGTAGTATCCGAGGAGACCGTAAAGAGGCAGATCGACTCCTTGAACCGACAACTTCCTGTCCACAAGCGCATCAAACACGCCATCACGCGCAAAGAGCCTTTCCCTCGCACGGCGTCCGGCAAGATCCAAGTGCAGCGCACAATGCCGAAACAGCAGGATGGGGCCCTTCTGCCGCCGCTGCCCACGCTGCCCGCACCAAAGCCCGCACAATTGCCGTCGTTCAACGCATCACTGCGCACATGGCTTTTCTGGTCTGTGCTGTTCGTATCTGCGACGGTACTGCTGTTCAACCTCGCGAGCCTTGTCTTCCCGTCTCTGAAGAGCAATCTTCCGACGCCGATCAACGGGCTCGTCGACGGCTCGGAGATACTGCTCTCCGTATTCGCGCTTCTCGTGGTATGTCTGGCCTTCAAGGGCCGCAACCTCATGATGGTCTACAAAAGGAGAAAAAAGAAATGACAAACGAAGTAGTTGAAGCGGCGGCAAACACGACCAACGCGCTCACGTGCGCCGCACAGACGGCAGGTGCAAAGCTTGTCGATACCGTGAGCCGGCAGGCGGCGGAGGGCCAGGCGGCCTTTAAGCAAGCGACGACATGGCTGACCGAGAACGGTCTTGACCTGGCCGTCAACCTGCTTTCAGCCGTGCTGATACTGTTCGTCGGCGGGCTCGTCGTGAAAGGCATCGTCGCGGCGGTGCGGAAATCCCTCTCAAAGGCAAAGCGCGTGGACGAGCTTCTGCGCACGTTCATCTGCAGCGTCGTCTCGAAGACGTGCTGGGCAATCCTGTTCGTCGTCGCGCTGGGCCGCCTCGGGGTGGACGTGGGGCCGCTAGTGGCGAGCCTCGGCGTAACCGGCGTCGTGCTGGGCTTCGCGTTCAAGGAGTCTCTCGGAAGCCTTGCAAGTGGACTGATGATCGCTCTCAACCACCCGTTCAAGGTGGGCGACTACATCATCGCAGGCGGCGTGGAGGGTTCCGTAATTGAACTCAACATGATGGCAACGGTACTTGCAACGGCGGACAACAAGAAAATCACGGTGCCGAACGCATCCGTCTGGGGCAGCGCGATCACGAACTTCAGCGCGCTCGGCAAGCGTCGTGTGGACACCGTCGTAGCCGTCGCCTACGGCACCGACCTCACGAAGGCCGTATCTGCGGCACGAGCGGCACTCGCGAAGGTCCCCGGCGTGCTGCCCGACCCCGCACCGACCGTGGCCGTCGGATTGCTCGGCGAATCTTCTGTGACGATCAACGTGCGCCCGTGGGCGGCATGTGCGGACTATTGGACCGTATTCTCCGGTGCCCAGCAGGCGGTCAAGGAGGCGTTCGAGCGCGAGGGCATCTCGATTCCGTTCCCGCAGCTCAGCGTACACATGGCCAATTCGTAAGGCTCTCTTGGCTTAGTCGTTGCTCAACAATAACTTGCACATTTGTGAACAATTGCGATTGTTCACAAATCTCAATTGTTCACAAATGTCACCATTGCCACCAATACAAATAGGAGGGACCTTCCCCCTCCACTATTGATATTTGTGATTTGTGAACAATGGTGGCAATGAAGATTTGTGAACAATACTAGATGGAGTGTTCGAGTTACTTTTGAGTGATGACTTATTGGCCATACAGCACAGTATTCATGCTCCGGCTGAAAACTGCCGGAGCGAAACGTGCGGCCTGAGCACGGCAACGTTCGGGAGCCCATGTGCGGCTCTCGAACTCTTCTATGGCGGCACAGAGCGAATCAACCGTCTGCTCCGAGAAGAAAAGTCCCGTATCGCCGGATACGACCGTCTCGCGCGCCCCGCCCACGCCGTAGGCG
>OMXR01000142.1 GCA_900315045.1 uncultured Sutterella sp.
GCGACAGGTCCAGACCGTCATCCCGCACCGCCGCAAGGAAATATTCCGGCGTCCCCTGCTCCCCGGGCGCGCTCTCCTGCGCACGGCTATCCGCAGAATGATTCCTCCCGGACCCGGGCTTCTTCGCCAGGCCAACCCGAATGGCCGCCCTGCACACTTCCGGCGTCCGGAGTTCGCCCGGCACCTTGCCCAGCATTTCCGCAATAAGCGACTTCGACATGATGTCCTCTCCCTCAGTGGTTTGTTGACGAGGGGAGAGTACCCGAAGCAACTTCAATATCAGAAGTATCAGAACCGTTCAGGTAGAAGCCTGCGACTTAAGCATCCTCCCCCAACAGCTCCTCCAACTCCCCGAGCCGTTCGGCATCGCGCATTGCTTGATTGACGGGATCTTCATACTCAGGCTCACAGAGGAGATTTTCTGCAAGTTTCTTATACCACTGGCATGCCTTTGCAATGTTCTGGGGAACGCCCTTCCCTGTCTCGTACATTGTCCCAACGATATACATTGCTTCGGGCTTTCCCTGTACTGCGACCCTTTTAAACCACTTGTATGCCTCGTCTTGTTTTTGGGGAACGCCCTGACGCAGACACTCGTCACTCCATTCGCACAGTTCGGCGAGTTCATACTGCGCCTCGGCATCTCCACTTTCTGCCGCCTGTTTGATTTCCTTCAGGGAAAGCTGAGTTTCCGTTTGGTTTTCCGTTATTTGAGTCGCCCTCCATTGAATCAAAAAAGACTGGTATCGGATCGGCCATCATGCAATCCGGTTGCAACCAGCGTGACGCGAAGACTCTCTCCCATTGCCTCGTCGTCAATGGTGCCGAACACCAGATCGATGCTCTTGCTGAGGAGAGTCTGCAGGGCTGACTTAACCTCTCGTACCTCGCGAAGTATCCGATCCGCTGACCGGACCGTGATAAAACAGAGAAGCCCCGGAATGTCACGCATGTCCACGCCGATTTCGGTCAATCTTGCGATCGCCTCTCCGGCGGCAATGCCGGCCCGACCGGGACCGTTGCCCTCTCCTTCACCCATGAATGAGATGCCGCCATGCTCAATCACGATACGGAAATCCTCGAACTCAGGAATGATCGGCGACGCCCCCAGAATGGCTTGAGCGAAGAGATTGCAAGTGCGCCTCAGGGCTTGGTCAAAACCACCGGCCGGACCGCCATCGTCAAGGACGAGCAGACTGTCGGCAAAGTTTGAGAGCTGCCCAATTGCCAAACCTGGCCGCGGTCCTCTCTGGCCCGCGGATGCAACCAGACTGCGGGGTGATGCTGTTATTGTGAGGATATTCATGCTGCGAGCAGCCTGCGCAATGAGCCCGGCGGCTGCGATCTCACTGTCGCTGCCGGATTCCACCGCGATGAAGAGCATGAAGACGTCATGAAGTGCCGCCCGGATCTGGCTGGAGACTCCGGCCTCACTTGCGTCTTCAGGAAAGCCCGGAATGCCAGCGGTACCTGTCCCGCAACACTGATCGCTCGCGGAGCTGATGGTGACGCAGCCAAAGGCCGGTCGCCAGGACTCAGGCTCCAGCAGGACACCGCCCAGCTGCAGGGGTTCAGACTCAGACTCTTCCGTGAATATCTTTTGGAGCACGGCCCAGTGACCTAGCCGGGTCTTTTCCGTTTGGAGATGCATCCGGACCTCCTTTTGGTTTTCCTGAAGGCAAAGCGGATCCTTGTTCCGGCTTCTGCGCGGGAGCCGCCCCTTCACCCCCAGTGCTTTGCTGACGAAGGAAGAGTACCCGATGTAACTTCAAAATCAGAAGCGTAAGAGCAACCAATTCCTGCAGAACGAGGCATTAGCGCTTTGATTTGTATACCTTATCCGCGGCCGCTTTCCGAACTTGTATCAAGGATCTCTTTTCTAACACTGACGATCCCCGAGTCGTCCGACCACATCGCCAGCCAGTCGTCGATGAGCATGGAGTCGGACATCTCCGCCGTGATCCTCCATCTCCCCTCATCAACCTTCTCGATCGTCAGGGCGGCGTCAAACGGCGTTTCTTCGAGCATTCGAACCGTTGCGGGATTCGTAACTTGAATCGTAAACCGACTAGGATTCACGCTTTTCCGGAGTAATTGAAATGTCGACTCTCAAGGTACTCATCCAGGGAAAAATCATTCGGTGGATCGAAGCTCATCCCTGAGACCGCAGGCGTTTCGTAACAAATCCAGCATTTCTTTTCCATGTTCGACACATTTTTCGCTTTTCCAATTCTGATTGTTTTCCGTCGAATCCCTCATCAGTCGAAGTTTTAAACTTCCTTTGTCGATCATGGCCTTAAACGAACTTTTTTTGCCTTCTGGCGGCATGTTTGAAAATTTGGAATTTATTTTGCGCTGCACGATGCATAAATTTCCGAACTGGTCGACCTCCTTCCAGCTTTCAAATCCATCGGAAGGATGTTGAGGATACCAATGCTCAACAGAATTACGGAATTCAAATACAAAATCCTTATACCTGTT
>OMXR01000141.1 GCA_900315045.1 uncultured Sutterella sp.
GTACGTGGTGAGCGAAGCCGAGGCGCTGCCGCGCGGAATCCCGTTCGAGCCGCCCGAAAATGCCGCGCCGGACAGAAAGAACCTTTATCGGGAGATATTGATTCACCAGACGCGGCCGCTCGGCGAGTTTCTCACGCTCAAAAGCCACGAGGGCGGCAGGCGCGTCGTGCTGGTCTATCCGGCCGATCAGATCCGGGCCGAAGCGGCGGCTTCGATCCTGAAGAGCCTCGAAGAGCCGCCCGAAAACACAACGTTCCTGCTCGTTGCCGATGAGATCGACAATGTGCTCGCGACGATCCGCTCCCGGTGCCGGCTGCTGCGCGCGCCGATGCCGAGCCGCGAAACGGCGCTTGCCTGGCTTGCCAGCCAGAATGTCGAGAATGCCGCTCAGAAGCTCACCGAAGCGGGCGGTCGGCCCCTTGAGGTGTTTGAAACCGATGAGAGGCGAAGCCTTGCGCCCGAGGTGCGCGAGCGGATCCTTGCGGTGCTCTCGGCTGGGCCCGATGCTGCGATCAGCCAGGCGATCGCCGCCGTGCCGCGCGACATCGCGCTGCCGGCTGCGGCGATGCTGCTCTCGCGCTGGGCCTATGACATGGCAGGTGCCCTGAGCGGCGTTGCGCCGCGCTATTTCCCGGAGCGCTCGGCCGCGATCGGCGCGCTTTCGCGCCGCACGAGCCCTGCCGCGCTCTTTGCCTGGATCAGGATCATCCGATCAACGGCAAGGTCGTGGTCGAGCAGCTGCTGCTGTCCTACCTGCGGGCCTTTGGCAAATAGGGCAGATGGCAGCGTGCGGAAAAGCAGCCCTCACGGAGTAAGATGAGGGATCCCGCGAGCCGTGCGGCGCAGATCGCGCTGCACGGTGAATCCATGGGCGGCCGGCGAGTCAAGCCGCCCGCCCCGGAAGGTTGTTTTGGAATTTGAGGAAGCAGAACCGTGCTTGAGATAGCTACAAAGATCGCGCAGGTGCGCGAGCGCGTCAAGGCCTGGAAGAAGGCCGGCCTCACCGTCGGCCTCGTGCCGACGATGGGATACCTGCATGAAGGGCATGCAAGTCTTGTGAAGAGGGCGAAGAGCGAATGCGACCGCGTGGTCGTTTCCGATTTTGTCAATCCCACGCAGTTCGGACCGAACGAGGATCTTGAGAGCTATCCGAGGGATTTCGAGCGCGACTGCGCGCTGCTCAAGGATTGCGGAGCGGATCTCGTCTTCCATCCCGCGCCCGAGGAAATGTATGCCCCGGACCGCACGACGTGGGTGGACATGGAGCGTCTTTCCTCAGTGCTTTGCGGCAAGACCCGTCCCATCCATTTCCGCGGCGTGTGCACGGTGGTGAACAAGCTCATCAATATTGCCGCACCGGACCGCGCGTACTTCGGGCAGAAGGACGCCCAGCAGCTTGCGGTCATCCGCCGCATGGTGCGCGATCTGAACATGGACGTGGTGATCGTGGGCTGCCCCATCGTGCGCGAGGAGGACGGCCTTGCTAAGTCAAGCCGCAACACGTACCTTTCGGCCGCCGAGCGTCAGGCCGCGCTCTGTCTCTCCCGGGCCGTTCGCGCCGGGGAGCGGCTTGCCGCCGCGGGCGCCAGCCCGCAGGATATTGTTGAGGACATGAAGAGCGTCATTCAGGCCGAGCCCATGGCGCGGATCGACTATGTCGAAGCGGTTGACGCGGTGAACCTTGAGCCCGTCACGGATCTCTCCGGCCCCGTGCTCTTTGCGATGGCGGTCTACATCGGCAGGACGCGCCTCATCGACAACTTCATCACGAAGGGGGCCTCTCATGCAGCTTGAGATGCTCAAGGCCAAGATCCACCGGGCGACCGTCACGCAGGCCGAGCTTGACTACGTCGGCTCGATCACGGTGGACTCCGACCTTCTGAGGGCGAGCGGCATCCTCGAGTACGAGAAGGTTCAGATCGTTGACATCATGAACGGCGCACGCTTTGAGACGTATACGATTGCGGGAGAGGCGGGCAGCGGCGTGATCTGCCTGAACGGCGCCGCAGCGCGGTGCGTTGCCACGGGCGACAAGGTGATCATCATGAGCTACGCGCGCATGAGCGCCGAGGAGGCCGCCTCGCACCGGCCCTGCGTCGTGTTCGTTGACGAGAAAAACCGGCCGATTCGCATCGCGCACTACGAGAAACACGGAAAACTGCTTGAGCAGGAGACGCCATGAGCAAGCCCAGCAGACGCAAGAAGAGCTTTTTCATTTTCCGGGGCGACGAGCGCCCGGGCGAGGATTACGTCGTGCTCAGAAGCACGATGAATATCGAAGCAATGACCATGGGCACCAGCGCCCGCGAGGCCGAGGATGCCCTGAAGGAGAAGGTCACCGGCTGCGGCGGCAATGCCCTTTTCAATTACGAGTGCAATATCGACAGGCGGGACACTGATACGGTCTACTGGGCCCACGGGAATCCCGCACTGATTGTTCCGGCTGCCGGCAGGGACGAAAAGCTGGAGAAAAAGCTCCTTGAGGGCTATGTCGATGATCTCTACATCGCAGAAGATAAAGCGCGGCACGTGAGTCTGAAGCGGGCCAAGTTCCTCAGGCTCGTTCCCGCGATCATCATCATCGGCTGCCTGATCGCGCTGTTCCTCAATCGGTAAGTCAGGAAATTGACGCTGGCGATCCCAAAACCCGGCGTCCCTGAGCGAGGAGTTCCTTTGGGTTGCAGGAGAAAATCAAGCATCCCCGTGTTTGTTGGAAGTGAAAAAGCGCATTCGCCCGCCGCTCAGTCTTCAAGGAAAGAGGTCAGCTTTAGGTTAAGAAAGGTTCCTGCAAGCTTAGAAATTCCGACACGCTGAGAATCCTGGGATCGCTGACTGCGGCTTCGAGGAAGTCCTTGTCACCGGTGAGAAACAGTTCCGCATGTTCATTGATGGCTGCTCTTAAGATAGGACGATCCTTTGGATCCCGAATCTTTTGTTCCTCGAGAACTTCCTGTGTTGGCGTTGGAACAATGCAAACAAGTTCTCGGATCGTTGACAGAAACGAGCAGAGTTCCTCGTACCGGGCGGGAAATTTCTCTAGGAACTTCCGATGTAGTTCGTCAACGATGTAGTCGCAGAGCAGGGGTTCATAGATTCGAATAGGCGCGGAAACCTCTGCATTTATGCAGGGGAGGAGCGCCGTACCTCCGTTAAAAAGGTTGTTTTGCGATTGACAAGACGGAG
>OMXR01000139.1 GCA_900315045.1 uncultured Sutterella sp.
CCCGTGCTGGGGCAGCTGCCGCTTGATGCCTCGATCCGCGAGCAGGCCGACTCGGGGCGGCCCACCGTTGTTGCGGATCCCGACGGAGAGGTTGCTCGGATTTACCGCACGATCGCGCTCAGGGCCGCGGCGCAGATTGCCGCGACGAGCCGCGACATGAGCCGCGTGATGCCGAGCGTGAAGGTCGTGAACGATTGACGTTGGGCTGGGCGCAAGACTCTTGCGCCAGGTTCAGTTTTCCGCGGCGGCCAGCATTTCGGCCGCCGTTTCTCTTGTGGCATCGGTGATGACGGTGCCGCCCAGCATGCGGGCGATTTCTTCGATGCGCTCAGACGCCTGAAGGGGCCTGAGCGTGCTGGTTGTCACGCCTTGCTGCGTGCTCTTTTCAACTTTCCACTGGTGGTTGCCGCAGGAAGCAACCTGCGGCAGATGCGTGACGCAAAGAACCTGTCGCGAAGCGCCCAGGCGCCGGAGCAGCTTGCCGACGACTTCGGCAACGGCGCCGCCAATTCCCGAGTCGACTTCATCGAAGATCAGCGTGGGCACGGGAGTGATCTGAGCCGTGATGACGGCTATGGCAAGGGAAATGCGGGCGAGTTCACCGCCGGAGGCGACGCGCGTGAGCGGCCGAGGCGTTGCACCCGCGTGCCCGCTCACGAGGAACTCGCAGTGCTCCATGCCGCCCGCCCAGGGAGCGCTTTGGGGAAGCGTGATTTCAAGCCGCCCGCCAGCCATGGCAAGGACCTGCATTTCCCGCGTCACAGCCTCGGAAAGCTTCCCGGCGGCTTCCTGCCTCGCAGCCGTGAGCTTTGCCGCCTGCTCCAGGAAGACGGCCTTGGCTCTTTTTTCGGCTTTTTCGAGGGCTTCGATGTCGGCGCTCTGCTCGATTTCGCCAAGCCGCTCCTGAGTCTGCTCCCAGAGAGCGTAGATGTCTTCGGGCGCGCGCTGGAACTTGCGCGACATGCGCCAGAATGCGTTCAGCCGCTCATCAAGCTGCGCAAAGTGATCCTCGTCCATGTCGATCCGGTCGAGCCTGCGGGAGACATCGTGCGCGCAGTCGTCGATGATCGAAGAAGCCTCTTCAAGCGCCTGGCTGAGCTCCTCGTACTTGGGATCGAATTTCCCGGCCTGGGAGAGCTCAAGCTGCGCCTGATTAAGGAGCGAGAGTGCATTTGCCTCGCCCGAGGTGAGATTGTCGATCGCTGCGCGGACATTGATCACGATGTCCGCGGCATTGGAGAGCATGGCGTGCTCTTCGGAAATCTTTTTCCATTCATCCGGACCAGGATTCAATTCCGAAAGGATCTCGTTCATCCAGGAGAGGCGCTCGGCTTCCGCTTCGAGCTTGTCCTTGTCGGAAGTGGCTTCCTTGAGCCGCCGGGCAGCCTTCTGCCAGGCTTCCCAGGCGCCGTGCACGGCAAGAAGCAGCGGCCGCGTGCCGCCGAACCCGTCAACAAGCTGAAGCTGGAACGCGGGCTTCAGGAGCGACTGGTGCGCATGCTGTCCGTGAATATCGACGAGCCGCTCGCCAAGTTCCCGGCACTGCGCCGCCGTGACGGGGGAGCCGTTGATCCAGCAGCGCGAGCGCCCCTTCACGTCGACCGTGCGGCGGATCAGGATGGAGTCTGCTGTGTCAATGCCTGCGTTTTCAAGCCAGCTTTTCGCTCTGCCCGTGACGGTGAATTCGGCTGCGACCTCCGTGCGCTGCGCGCCCTCGCGAATCAAACCCGTGTCGCTTCGCGCACCAAGCACGAGCTGGAGCGCATCGATGAGAATGGATTTGCCGGCCCCCGTCTCGCCCGTGAGGCATGTGAGCCCCTCATCGGCTTCGACCGTGAGCTCGGGGACAATGACAAAGTCCTTCAGTGAAAGCAGGTTGAGCATGGAGTTGACGGCAGAGCCTAGTTCTTTTCAGGAGTGTGGATCGGGCGCTCGGACTGCGGCAGGTAGTTCCACTTGAGCTTGCGCCGCAGCAGCTCGAAGTAGCTGAAGCCCTCCGGGTGCAGCATGGTGAAGGTCGACTCGGCAATCTTCACGTGCAGCACGTCGCCCACCTTGACGTCAAAGTTCACCTGGGCATCAAAGCTTGCAACGGCGCTGCGCGTTTCGTTGACTTCGACATCGACCGTTGACTGGGACGAGATGATGAGCGGCCGGTTGCTGAGGGTATGGGGCGCGACAGGCACGATCAGCATGGAGCGCACGCCGGGATGCAGGATCGGACCGCCGGCTGCCATCGCGTATGCGGTCGAGCCGGTGGAGGAGCTCACAAGAACGCCGTCGGCCCGCTGCACGGCAATCGGCTCGCCGTCCACGAATACCGTGTATTCGACCATGCTGAGCGCCCGGCCGTGGGTGATGCCGATGTCGTTGACCGCGATCTCCGAGCACACGGTCTCGCCGTCCCGGGTGAGGCGGCCGCGCAGCATCGGGCGTTCATCGCGCACGTAGTGGCCGGAAAGCATGGCAAGGAGCGTCTCCTCCATCTCCTCATGCACGATGTCGGTGATAAAGCCAAGGCGGCCCGCGTTCACGCCGATCACCGGCACTCCGTAGGGGGCAAGAAGCCGCCCTGCTCCGAGCATCGTGCCGTCGCCGCCAAGCACCACGGCAACTTCGGCCATCTTTCCGAGCTCCGCGGCATCGGCCATTTCAAAGGGACAGCCGTTTGCGAAGAACACTTCCAGAGAACTGTC
>OMXR01000138.1 GCA_900315045.1 uncultured Sutterella sp.
TCGGATTGTCGCTCTCGGTGATCGGAACGGACAGCACGGGGGGCGTGCTGCGGTTCACGTTCGGCCTGCCGCAGCTTGAAGGCGGCATCAGCCTGCTGCCCGTGCTGATCGGCCTTTTCGCCATTCCGCATCTGATCGGCGCGGTGACGGCGCAGAGCGCTGGCAGAGGCATGCGCGAGGCTGCGGGCAATGCAGTCCTCTCGAGTGAGGAGCTGAAGATCCCGTACCGCAAGGTGTTCGCGCTGCTGCGCGCCAACTGGAAGAACCTCGTGCGATCCAGTCTGCTCGGCGGCTTTGTCGGGGCCTTGCCCGGAGAGGGCGGAACGGTGGCGAATTTCCTCAGCTACGACCAGGCCAAGAGAGCTGCCCGGCCTGGGGAGCATTTCGGCTCGGGCGAGCCCGCAGGCGTCATCGCGAGCGAGTCGAGCAACAATGCCGTCGCGGGCGGCTCGCTCATCCCGACGTTGGCGCTCGGCATTCCCGGCAGCGCCGTCATGGCCGTGATGCTCGGCGTGCTGATGACGCATTCCATCACGCCCGGGCCGGGGCTCTTTCGCGACGAGCCGCAACTCGTGTACGGGCTGTTCGCCGCGCTCGTCATCGCGCACTTTTTCATGCTTGCCATCCAGCTTGGCGCAGGCAACCGCGTGTTTCTGAAAATCGCCTGCGTGCCCGCGTATCTGCTCGTACCGGTTGTGCTCGTGATGTGTGCCATCGGCTGCTACGCACTCAATAACCAGCTCTTTGACGTGTGGCTGTTTCTCGGGTTCGGAGTTGTCGGCTACCTGCTTGAGAAAGCCGATTTTCCGCTCGCGCCGATTGTGATCGGCCTGATTCTGGGAGGCTTGTGCGAGGAGAACCTGCGGCAGGCGCTGTCTGCTGATCCGCATGTGATGCCCTTTTTCACGCGTCCGATTTCCGCAGCATTTTTTGTCCTGACCGTTTTGTCGGCCGTGTTCTGCGCCCGCCAGTCCCTCAAGGGAAGAAAGGGGCTCAAGGCGATGATGACACGAGCCGAGGATGACTGATTTGTTACCACCAACCTGACGAGGAGAAGCCAGATGTTCAAGAAAACCGCTTTAGCCCTGGGAACTGTGCTGGGCCTTGTATTGTCCTCGGGGCAGACCCTTGCCGCCTACCCCGAGCAGGAAGCCAAGATCGTGATCCCGTACAAGCCCGGCGGCGCAACCGACATCATCTATCGTGTCGCTTCAGGCGGAGCTGAGAAGACATTCGGACAGGCCCTGGTCCCGGTCAACATGGACGGAGCGGGCGGCGTGAAGGGCGCTCGCTTTGTCAAGGGCACGCCTGCCGACGGCTACACGCTGCTTGCCGGGCATGATTTTCTGTTCACGACCTATTACGGCAAGCTTTCCGATTTCCCGTACACGGTCTTCGATCCGGTCTGCCTGCTCACGCAGACGCCCAATATTCTTGTGATGCGCAACGGGCTGCCATTTTCGGACTGGAAGGGCATGCTCGAGTACGCAAAGGCCAATCCCGGGAAACTCTCCATCACCTATTCTCCCGCCTCGACCGGAACGCTTTTCTTCGATCGGATCCTGCGCCTTGCCGGCGTTGACAAGAAGCTCTTTCGCGTGATCACAATCAACGGGACGGGGCCGCAGATCCGCGCCGTTCTGGGCGGTCACGCGGATCTTGCAATGGGCAACGTGCCGAGCGCACTCTCCTACGCCAGGGAGGGCAAGCTCAAGATGCTCGCCGTGTCCTCGGAAAAGCGGCTGGACGCTTGTCCCGAGCTGCCCACGTTCAAGGAACTGGGCGTGAATTTCACCTACGCAACGAATCGCGGCGTTTTCGTGCCCAAGGGCACGGGCAAGGCCGTGATCGGAAAGATTGCCGCAAGTTACAAGGCTTCGCTCGAGGATGCCGACGTGCGCAGGAAGATCGCCGATCTGGGCAGCATCCCTGTCTACATGGGGCCGGAGGACTACGGAAAGTTTCTTTCCGGTCAGGACGCGCTCTACCGAGAAACGTTCAGCAAGTAGCCGAAGCGCACAAAGAAGGAGAACGCACCATGCTCAATCTCATCTGTTCTGGCTTTTTCATCGCGGCTTCCGTGTTTTTCCTTTTTGCAGCCCAGAGCATTCCGGGCTCCTCCGAGTGGGACATTGTCGGTTCCCGGATGATTCCCGAGATCTACCTTGCCGGGCTGCTGCTCTGCAGCCTGGTTGTGTTCACGGGCAGTCTGGTCGGGTATCTGAGGAGGACGGAGCGTCACGACGGGCTGAAGCAGATTCTGTTCAGACACAAAAGGGAAGCCGCCGTCTTTGGCGTTCTCGTGCTCTTTCTCTCGGCGATCAGCGTGCTCGGCTTTTACGCGAGTGTTGTTGGCTTCCTGTTGCTGTTGCAGTGGCTGCTCAATGACAGGCGCCTGAATGCCTGGGCGGTTTCGGTGTCGCTCTGCGCACCGGCCGTGATCTATCTTGTTTTCGAAAAGGGGCTTCACGTGCTGATGCCCGCCGGAATCGTGTTTTCCTGACCGCAGCCAGGGCGGGACGGCTCCCGCTGCTCGGGCTTGTTTTCTGGCACCGGACATCGGTCCGGTGCCGCTTGCGTGCCCGGGACTTTTTGTGCCCGGGGCGTTTTCGCGAAAATATCTGGCAGTTCCCCTGTCCTCCGTAGTATTCTTGCCGCATGTTTTCCCCTTTTTTTCAAGGAATTCCCCATGTCTTTTCGCCTCGGCACGCTGCAAAGCATTCTCAACACGCGTTTGAAGCCCCTGATTCCTCAGCTCGAGCAGCAGATCGGGCTCACGGTCACGATCGGGC
>OMXR01000136.1 GCA_900315045.1 uncultured Sutterella sp.
TTTCGCTCTGGCTGCGATGCCGAGGCAATGGGCGATGTGTTTGGCATCTCCCGTGGCCAGGGCTTCGCTCAGGAACAAAGCAATGTCATCTTCCGTTTCAAGAAATTCTGCCGCATTAAAGGCCAATATTTTTTCGGCCATTACTCAATCTCCTTAGCAAGCCTTTTTGCGAGTCCGATATCTTCAGGTTGAGTCGATTTATCGCCCTCGCAGAGAAGCAAGATGATGACGCATCCTCGGATCGCGTAATGGATTCTGTCCCCGGGCCCTAGATGAAATCGCAGTTCGCCAACGCCGTCACCAAACGCTCTTGGTCTCGCCAAACAATCCATCCTGCAGACGAACCAGCCGTTGAACGATGATTGTTCTGGATTTTTTGTCCTTCAGCTTTCTCAACATCTTTGGAAGGTCGAGGTTTGTTTGATTTCGTAGGAAAATTGTAATTTATCGATTACATGTATTTTAAAAATCACAACATCCTCTGTCAATGCAAACGGATGGAAATGCCTCTACTTTGAAAACCTTGGGGTCATGTACCCGGCAACGCAGAACGGACAGACGGAGTCCTCCGCGATGCCGCATCTGTACTGCGGACGCGGCACCATGTACCGCCCGCAGCAGAGGCAAAGCGCACGGTTGTCCTTGCAGGAGAAGGCTCACCGTTGCGGTCGATTATTCGAACAGTTGATTGTTCCTCATGAAGAGCGGGATGTTCTCATGCTTGATCCCGTTTCGCTTCTGCAGGAGATCATTGCGCGTCAGCAGGTACTTGGGATAGTTGTCTTTGATGGCTTCCAGCGGACGGTATTCGCGCTCTTCCGTCTCGGCACTGGCCATGATCGTCATGGCAACCTGCACATAGGCGTATCCGGTGTCATGGTTCTGGAGGATGAAGTCGCACTCGAATTTGCCGATGCGGCCGACACTGACGCTGTAGCCTTTGGACAGGGCATAAATGAAGACAATGTTTTCCAGCGCCGGGCCGTAATTGATGCGCCTGTCGGTGTTGAGCGCGAAATAAAAGCCGAGGTCGGCCAGATAGTACTTCCTCTCTCCGGCGATCGACCTGCGCGACTTGAGATCGAATCTGTGGCATGGATGGATGATTTTTGCGTCTTCCAGGATCTTGATGTACCGGTTCAGGGTTTCCCTTTGGATGGCGCATCCGTTCCTTTTGAGGTCATCCATCATGTTCTGCAGGCTCGCCATGGCGCCAAAATTGTTAATGACGTACCGTTGCACCGTTTCGAAAACAGAGGGTTTCGTAATCTTGGCGCGGCCTCTGATGTCCTTGTCGAAAATCTCGGTGATGATTCCCCGCACATAGGTCATCTTATCCGCGCCCTCGAATTCAAGCGCCTTAGGAAAGCCGCCCTCGGAAATGTAACGGTCGAATTCCGCAGTCAGGTCGGCTAGAACTTCCTTGCCCAGGAAGGCCTTCATTTCAAGGTATTCTTCGAAGCTCAGCGTGAACAGTTCGAATTCCAGGTACCGTCCCGTCAGTTTGGTTGCAAGCTCTCCGCTCAGCAAGTAGGAGTTGGATCCGGTGATGAAGATGCTGAATTCTTCCTCCTCCCGGTAGCCGTTGATGACATCTTCGAAGTTTTTGACATTCTGGATCTCATCGATGAAAAGGTACTTGGTGCCCTGTGCAGCCGCCCGCTTTTCTATGAGCGCATCCAATTGCTCTGCAGATCGGATGCTTCGCAGTCCGCGCTTGTCGAGATTCAGATAGATCAGGTTTTCCTCGGGGACGCCTCCGGCCAGCAGCTCCTCGGCAATCGTTGCCATCAGGCTGGATTTGCCGCACCGGCGAATGCCGGTGATGACCTTGATGAGTCCCGTGTCACGATAAAAGCCGCGGATTTTCTTGAGATAGTTTTCGCGTTTGTAGAGTCTCATAGAAGTCTCCGGAATGGGTCCCGATTCCAATGAAACAAGTATAGGACGCGTTTCGGAAATAATTGAGTTAAGCAGGCATGTTTTGTCAAAAATTCAAAAAAATACCTGCTTAACTGACGAATAACGAAGCTGACTCAGTCAGGTCAAGTCACGGGACAAGCCGTGGCCGATCAGGCAAGGCTGATCGTCATTTCGCAGGCGCGGCAGTCAAACCGGGCAACCAGCGTGCGGCCCTTGGGATCGATCAGGGTGAGGGGCTCGGGCTTGAGGTGTCCGCCGTTTGCCTGCTTGAAGCGTTCCTTGGCCTGCGGGTCGCCCTTGACGCGCTTCGGGCAGAGCCCCAGCGTGTGACGAATGCAATGCCGGCAGCGCATGAGCTCGGCTTCGCCTCCGGATTTGCCCGCCGGGTCGGTTTCAAAGGCGGGTTCAATCTGAACGACTCCGTGTCTTGTCCAGAAGGTCCGGGCGCTTTCATTGGCGACGTTGCCATGCCAGTCAAGGACGGTTTCCGGCGACAGGGCGTTTTCAGCCGCTTCAAAGAGCCTTGGTTCGGGTTTGGCCGAGAGGACAGTTCCCAGACGCTCAAGCGCAAGGCGCCGCATCCGGTTTGCAAGAGACGCGGGGATGAAGGGGGCGCTTCCCTCTGGGAGCACTCGCACATTCCGCGCGGCAAAGACCGTGTCGCCGGTCTTGGAAAGGTTCGCCCGGATCGTCTCGAGTGCCCGGGCGGCATCCTTTGCGGGCTCGCACAGGAAGGACTCGCACACGGAAGCGGAAAAGCCCGCGGCGCTCGCCGCCAGGGTGACGGTTCCGGCGTCAGCCGAGAGCGTGAAGTCAACGGGGATCGTTCTTTTCGCGCTCTGCCCCTCAAGCGCCCGGTCAAAAGCCCTGTCCCGCGTCCGGTTGAGCTCCTTTCCGACGGCAAGATCCGGGTGGCGCGAAAGGGCGTCCCGCGGGAAAAGCCGAGCGCGACCGGGCGCGAGTTCCTCGGCGCGGTTC
>OMXR01000135.1 GCA_900315045.1 uncultured Sutterella sp.
TCGCTCATCGCCTCGGCTGCGGCTCCCGTGCACGACGTTCGTCTTACGCTCACTCCGCAGCTGCGCGACGACCGTCCGAGCCTGCTCTTTGCCTTTGACCTCGGCATGAAGGAGAACCGCCTGGGCGGCTCGATCCTGGCGCAGGTGGCCCAGAGCTTCGGCAACGAGGCTCCGGACATGGAAGACGCCGCGCTCCTTCGCCGTTTCGTCAAGCTGATCCGCAAGCTCACGCTCGCTGGCTGCGTGATGTCCTATCACGACCGCAGCGACGGCGGCCTTGCCGCAACGCTCTGCGAGATGATGTTTGCCAGCCACAAGGGTCTCACCGTGCGGCTTGACGGCCTCATTGATGGCGCCAAGGACGCGCGCTCTGCGATGGCGGCGTTCTTCGCCGAAGAGCTCGGAGCCGTGATCCAGGTTCCGGCCGATCGGCGCGACGACGTTCTGAGCGCCGTGTCCGCTTACGGATTTGACCGGTGCTTCGTCGAGCTCGGCACCCTGAACGGCAGCGATACGCTCGAGGTCTGGGCGGGAGACAACTGCTTTATCAACGAGCCGCGTACCGAACTCATGGCCTGCTGGAGCGAGGTCTCGCACGAGATCGCCCGCGGGCGCGACAACCCGGACTGCGCCGACAGCGAATTCGCCGTGCAGACCGGCAAGGATTTCGGCGGCCTGTACATGAAGACGAGCTTTGATCTTGAGGAGCATCCGAGCGGCCCGTACATCCACTCGGGCGGAGCGCGTCCGAAGATGGCCGTGCTGCGCGAGCAGGGCGTGAACTCCCAGAACGAGATGGCCGCTGCGTTCCTGCGCGCGGGCTTTGAAGTGCATGACGTGCACATGACGGACCTGCTCACGGGGCGCGTGGATCTTTCCGCCTTCCGCGGCATCGCGGCCGCGGGCGGCTTCTCCTACGGCGACGTGCTCGGCGCGGGCGGCGGCTGGGCCAAGACGATCCTTCACAACGACCGTCTCACCGAAATGTTCGCCCGGTTCTTCGAGCGTCCCGACACGTTCACGCTCGGCGTGTGCAACGGCTGCCAGATGGTGAGCCACCTGAAGGATCTTATCCCCGGCGCGCAGCACTGGCCGCAGTTCGTGCGCAACATCTCCGAGCAGTTCGAGGCGCGCCTCGTGCAGGTGCGCATCGAGAAGTCTCCCTCGATCTTCTTCATGGGCATGGAGGGCAGCTCGATGCCGATCGTGAATTCGCACGGCGAGGGGCGCGTCCTGTGGCGCAGTCCCGAGGATGAGGCGAAGGCCCTCGTGGCCGCGCGCTACGTCGACAGCAGCGGCAATCCGACCGAGGTCTATCCGCTCAACCCGAACGGCTCGAAGGGCGGCGTCACGTCGGTGACGAGCGAAGACGGGCGCGTCACGATCATCATGCCGCACCCGGAGCGCAGCCACCGCTTCACGCAGCTCTCCTGGCATCCGCGCACTGCGCTTGAGCTCTCGCCCTGGATGCGCATGTTCGAGAACGCGCGGGTCTGGGTCGGGTAGTTTCCTCCCGCCGATTCTTCCTCGCAAAGGCGCCCGGATTCACCTTCCGGGCGCTTTTTCAGAACAGGGCAAGGACATGACGCTTTCTGTCTATTTCGCTTTCGTGGCGGCAAGCCTCGTGCTTGCGGTGGCGCCGGGCCCGGACAATCTCTTTGTGCTCGTACAGTCGAGCCTGTTTGGCGCTCGGGCGGGCCTGCTCGTTGTCTGCGGGCTCATCACGGGACTCGTGGTGCAGACGCTTGCCGCGGCGCTCGGCGTTGCGGCCGTGGTAGCCGCCAATCCCGCGCTCTTTTGGGGCATCCGGATCCTGGGCGCGGCGTACCTGCTGTATCTTGCTTTCATGAGCTGGACGCATCCCGTTTCGGATGCCGCCCGTCCTGCGGAGCGAATGTCGAATCTTGCGCTCTGGCGGCGCGGGGCGATCATGAACCTCACCAACCCCAAGGTGCAGATCTTCTTTCTCGCATTCTTTCCGCAGTTTGTCACGCGGGGCGCGGGAGGCTTGCAGACCGCGGTCGAGATGACGATCCTTGGCGTGACGTTCATGGGCGCCACGGCACTCGTGTTCGGGCTGATCGCGCTTGGCGCGGGTTCGGTTGCCGACCGCTTGCGCACGAGCCGCGTGCAGTTCTGGCTGAACCGCACCGCTGCCGTGATTTTCTGCCTTCTTGCCGCAGGCACGGTGATTGCCGACTGAACGCGGTCACCTTCAGAGCGCCCTGCCAGGGGGCTTGCCTTAGACATATTCGGTATCCGGCAAAAGTTTCGGCTAAAGATTTGGTGCGCGGACTTGTTAGGCGAGGGCCTGTCTTTGCTAAACTCGCCAGCCTCAGTCGGCTGAAAGGAAAGCCGGGTGCCGCGTGGCGCACCTTTTTTCCAAACACGCTGAAGCGCCCTGGAATGCGGGGGTTCTTCGCTCTGTTCAACAAATTGGACTGCCGGGACCGATTCCCGCAGGACCGAACCTATAAGAGAAGGAATAGGGATATGAAAATGAAGATTGCGGGCGCCGTGCTTGCCGCGGCTGTTGCCGGTGCTCTTTTTGCCGGCCAGGCTGCGGCGGCCACCCAGACCGTGGGCGTGATTCAGCTTGTCGAGCACAGCGCGCTTGACGCCGCCAACCGCGGCATCGTCGACCAGATGAAGGCCCGCGGCATGGACGTGAAATTCGACCAGCAGAACGCCCAGGCCGACCAGTCCAACCTGCACAACATCGCCCAGCGCTTTGTGACGCAGAAGTATCCGCTCATCTTTGCAATCGCAACGCCCGCCGCACAGTCCGTTGCCAACGCCACCAGCAAGACGCCGATCGTTGCAACGGCCGTCACCGACTTTGCCGTGGCGCGCCTGGTGAAGACGAACGAGCTGCCCGGCACGAACGTCACGGGCTCCTCGGACATGAACCCGGTTGCCGCGCAGCTCGATCTGCTCCTGAAGTTCGTTCCCAATGCCAAGACGATCGGCACGAT
>OMXR01000152.1 GCA_900315045.1 uncultured Sutterella sp.
GGGCGCACTCCCCGAGCGGAAGACGACAAGGTCGCCTGCCATGGCTTCGGAGAGTTTGACGGCACGGCCGACGTGCTGCTGCCCCGTTGTCTGACGCGGTACCGAGATTCCGTACTGGCTGTAGACCCACTGAACGAGTCCCGAGCAGTCAAACCCTTTGCCCGGTGTCTGGCCTCCCAGACGGTACGGGGTGCCGATCTGGCGCGACGCAGTCGTGGCGATATTTCTGCCGAAGGTCCGGGAGTAAATCTTTTCGCCGATTTCAATCGGTTCCTCCGCGGCAAAGGCGGAGTCTTGCAGATCGAAAGGGGCGCAGCCGGGAAGGACATTGAGTAAAAGAGCCGCAAAGGCAAAAAGAAAGGCCTTCCTTGCGGGACGGTCAAAAATGCCGAAGGGCATGTGCACGGTGCGGCTCCTCATGCCGGGCGGCAGAGAACCGCCTGCCCGGATAGATTGATGACGTGTTGCTAGATCTTGTAGCCGGCAAGGCGCGCAAAATGCACGGTTGCCGTGAGGAATCCCTGCTTGCTGCCGCAGTCAAAGCGGCGTCCCTCGAAGCGGTGCGCATGGGTGGGCAGGGTATCCAGATGGGCGGCAATGGCGTCCGTGAGCTGGATCTCGCCGCCCGCGCCGCGCTGCACTTTCTGCAGGGTGTCGAAGATTTCAGGCTCGAGCACGTAGCGTCCGATGACGGCAAGCGTCGAGGGGGCGGACTCGGGAGCGGGCTTCTCAACCATGGCGCGCACGCGGGTCGTGGTGGCCGTCTCGTCGTCCACGGCCACGATGCCGTACTTGTTCGTGTCCTCGTGCGGAACGTTCTGCACGGCGAGCACATTGCCCCCGCCCATGGCTTCGCGCGCGCGGATGAGCTGGCCGAGAGCAGGACTTGGTGCATGGATCAGATCGTCGGCGAGGATGACGCCGAAGGGCTCGTCGCCCACGACGGGCCTGGCGCAGAGCACGGCGTGGCCAAGACCCAGGGGAGCGGGCTGGCGGATGTAGATGAAGTTCACATTCATCGGCGCGATGGAGTGAACGATGTCCAGAAGCTGCTGCTTGCCCTTGGCAGCAAGCTCGGCCTCAAGCTCGGGATTCTTGTCGAAATGATCCTCGATGGAGCGCTTGTTGCGGCCCGTGATGAAGATCATGTCGGTGACGCCGGCCGCAGCAGCTTCTTCCACGGCGTACTGGATGAGCGGCTTGTCGACAACGGGGAGCATTTCCTTGGGCATTGCCTTGGTGGCGGGCAGAAATCGGGTCCCGAGGCCGGCCACGGGGAATACGGCTTTGCGAACTGGTTTGATCATGCTTGAAAGTCCAGGCGTCCGGGAACCTTCTTCGAAAAGGCCGGGCGCCGCCTCCATAAAAGAAACGAATAATCCTTACATTGTACGGGAGCGCTTCGGAGTGCGGTGCCCGCCCATGGTTAAAATGCAATTCGTTGCCGCAGGTTTCGTGCCCGCGGTCTGAAGGAATACGGAATTGGAATATGAAGTCGATCTTTTCTGAAAACGAAGAGGTGTATGCGGTTGGTGACCTGCAGGGGTGCCGCGAGAGCCTGGATGAATTGCTGGAGCTCATTCCGGAATCGGCAAAGCTGATTTTCGTCGGAGACATTGTGAACCGCGGACCCGATTCGCTCGGCACGCTGCGCGCCGTGAAGGCCCTGTGCGAGAAGGACCGGGCGATGACGCTTCTGGGCAACCACGATCTGCATTTGCTTGCCGTTGCCGCCGGAGCGGGGTCGGCGCACCGCAAGGACACGATCAGCGACATTCTCTCTGCACCGGACCGGGATGCGCTCATCGACTGGCTGCGCGCGCAGCCGCTGCTCATCACCATGCCCGGGTATGTCTTCGTGCATGCAGGCATTGCGCCGCAGTGGGATCTGAAGACGGCAAAGAAGCTTGCCAAGGAGGTGCACGATCAGCTCGCCGGGCCCCAGTGGAAGGACTATCTTGCCGGCATGTACGGCAATGATCTCTTCAAGCCCAAGGCAAAGGGCGTGCACAGGATGCGCGCCATTCTGAACGGGTTCACCCGGATGCGCTATGTCGACGCGGACGGGCGCCTTGAGTTTGAATCCAAGGGCGGAATCGGCACTGCGCCGCAAGGACTGATGCCCTGGTTCGACTATCCGAGAAAGGTGAAGCGGACGATCTGCTTCGGACACTGGTCGACGCTCGGTCTGCTGCTTCGCCCTGATACCATTGCGATCGACACGGGATGCCTGTGGGGCGGAGCCCTCACGGCGATCCGGAAAATCATTGAGGTGCGCTGCCCGCAGTGGGCGGCTCCCGGATGCTAGAGGACGAAAGGAGAGAGGCTATGCGAACGGTTGCTTCAGTAGCGGTTGCAGGCGCTGTGCTTGCGCTGGCGGGCGAGGCTCTGTCGGCAACGGTGACGCTTGAGCGGCAGGCTGACGATTTCGGATCTTCCCAGCGCGTCGTCTGCCTCATCGATTCGGTGCCGGCCGCCATTCTCGCCCAGGGACAGTCCGAAAAGGTGCAGGTTGCCGACGGCGCGCACACGCTTCATTGCCAGGCAGTGAGCGGAGGCTTTACGCTCCCGGCTCCCATCACGTTCAGCGCCGCGGGGGAGACGCGTTTTCGCGTGGGTCTCACCCTGACAAAGGTCGTGCTGAAGGCAGAGTGACGGTCTGCAGGAGTCTTCCTGCTGATTTCTGCCGTCTGATTGCACAAAACTCCTCGTTTGGCCTCGAGGTTTCGGTCCGAGCGCTTTCGGATTTCTAAAATTGCCGAATTGCGACAGGACAGAACAAGGAGCACTTCAATGAACCGCAGAACAGTCATTGCCGGAGCCATTCTTGCCGGCGCAGGCATCAGTGCTTGCTCGTCATCCAAACAGGCTCTTGCCGTCGATCCGCTCGGCAGTGCCGTGAATGTTCCCGTTGACGAGCGAACGGGCAAGACCTCG
>OMXR01000134.1 GCA_900315045.1 uncultured Sutterella sp.
CTATGTATTCTCAACCAACGTAGTTCGCCTTTCGGCAAACTTAGGCTAGTCACCCAAGGCTTTCACAAGCCTTCGCCTTCAGGCGAGGGTGGTTGACGAAAACAAGAAATAAGGGTGTTGCGAAAAAACAGAGTTCCGAGAGGCGCTCGGGCTTTGCCGCTATGATACTGATCCATTTTTGAGCAGAACTGCTTGGACATATTCGGATACACAGCCGGGAGGTTGCTGACAAATGACGGAACAAACGGGGGTACTGACGCACTTTGACGCCCAGGGAAACGCGCACATGGTTAACGTGGGCGAGAAAGCGCACACAAGGCGCGTGGCTGTCGCTGCGGGGACGATTTCCATGAAGCCGGAAACGTTTGATCTCATTGCAAGCGGCCGCGCGAAGAAGGGGGATGTGATCGCGGTAGCCCGCGTTGCCGCCATCATGGCGAGCAAGCGCACGAGCGAGCTCATCCCGCTCTGCCACCCGATTGCGCTCACGCGGGTTGCCGTGGATTTTGAGCTGCTTCGCGAACAAAGCGCCGTGCGCTGCACTGCCACGTGCGAAACCGTAGGGCAGACGGGCGTGGAGATGGAGGCGCTCACGGCTGTTCAGGTGGGGCTCCTCACGGTGTACGACATGTGCAAGGCCGTGGACCGGTTCATGCGGATAGACGGCGTGCGGCTTCTTGAGAAGGCGGGCGGCAAGTCCGGGCACTGGATCGCGCCGGATGAGAAAAATCCGTGAGAGCCCAGTCCCCGATGGACTAAAATCACACATTTCTCGAAAAATCAAACGATCATTCCGGCATGCGCACGGCTTCGGACGCATGCATCGGTGATTGGAACTGTTCATGACTGACAACAACAAGACGGCGGCCTCGGGCGAAGAGGTCAAGCCAACGAATTTTCTTAGAAACATCATTGAAGCCGATCTCGAGCAGGGAAACAATCTGCCCCGCAAGTGGTGTGGCCGCCCCGGGCTTTACAGCGAGCAGGAGCAGCTCGGCAAGACCGACTGGGCGCGCATCCGCACGCGCTTTCCGCCCGAGCCCAACGGATACCTGCACATCGGACACGCCAAGTCGATCTGCCTGAACTTCGGTCTTGCCGAAGACTACGGCGGCATCTGCCACATGCGCTTTGACGACACGAATCCGGTCAAGGAAGACCAGGAATACGTCGACGGCATCAAGGAAAACGTCAAGTGGTTCGGCTTTGACTGGGAGCAGCACGGCGAGAACAACCTCTACTACGCCTCGAACTACTTCGACTACATGTACGAATGCGCCGAGCACCTCATCCGCACGGGCTACGCCTACGTGGACGAGCAGACGGCCGATGAGATGCGCGAGAGCCGCGGCACGCTGAGCGAGCCCGGCCGCAACTCTCCCTACCGCGACCGCTCGCCCGAGGAGAACCTGAGGATCTTCCGCGAAATGCGCGCGGGCAAGCATCCCGAGGGCTCCATGGTGCTGCGCGCCAAGATCGACATGGCCTCGCCCAACATCAATCTGAGGGATCCTGCGATCTACCGCATCCGCTTTGCCGAGCATCAGGCGACGGGCAGCAAGTGGTGCATCTATCCGATGTACACCTTCGCCCATCCCATCGAGGACACGCTCGAATGCATCACGCACTCGATCTGCACGCTCGAGTTCGAGGACCAGAGGGCGTTTTACGACTGGGCGCTCGAGCGCAGCGTTCCCGTTTTGCGCGCTCCGCAGTTCGAGGAAGCGAAAAAGTGCCTGGAGACGCTTGCCGCAGAGGGCGGAGAGAAGGCGCTCGCCTTCATGCAGGCGGCCTACGCCGCGCGGGAAAAGCTTGGGCAGAGTGCACCGGAATCTGCGATGCGTGCCCTGATGGCCGCATGGGAGGGTACGGAAGGACCCAAGAACGAGGACTGCTCCGGCAAGGCTGAGTTTTTCGAGCTGCTTGCCCGGCATCCCGAGCACTTCACGCCGCTGTTGCAGGCGGCGCTCGCGGTGGTGCGCAGCAACTTCTTCCTGCTCTCGCACCAGTATGAGTTCAATCGCCTGAGCCTCACCTACGTCGTGCTCAGCAAGAGAAAGCTCATCCAGCTTGTGAATGAAAAACTGGTGGACGGCTGGGACGACCCCCGCATGCCGACCCTTGTCGGCTTGCGCCGCCGCGGCTTCACGCCGTCTTCCATCAAGCACTTTGTCGAGCGCTGCGGCGTGAGCCGCGTGGCGGGCGGCTGGATTGACTATTCCGTGCTCGAAGGGGCGCTTCGCGAGGATCTTGAGGAATGTGCCGAGCGCCGCATCGGCGTTGTGCATCCCCTGAAGCTTGTGATCGACAACTATCCCGAAGGCCAGAGCGAAGAGATCGTTGCGCCCAACCATCCGAAAAAGCCCGAGCTCGGGAGCCGCACGCTCACCATGAGCCGCGAGATCTGGATCGAGGAGAGCGATTTTGCAGAAGTGCCTCCCAAGGGATACAGGAGGCTCACGATTCCCGCCGATGGCACTCCAGCCAAGCCCGTGCGCCTGCGCTACGGCTATGTGATCGTCCCGACCTCCATCGAAAAGGATGCTGACGGGAAGGTTGTGTGCGTGCATGCGAACTATCTGCCCGAGACCAAGACGGGTTCGGCTGGCGCCGACTCCGTCAAGACGAAGGCCGCCATCCACTGGCTGGACGCCGCAACGGCCGTGAAGGCCGAGCTCCGCCTCTATGACCGGCTCTTTGCCCAGGCCAATCCCGATGCGGCCGAAGACTATCGCACGGCGCTCAATCCGGACAGCAAGTCGGTTGTCTTCGGATATGTCGAGCCTGCGGTTGCCAACGCTCCTGCGGATGTCCGCTATCAGTTCGAGCGCAACGGGTACTTTGTGACCGACCGCGTGGACCACAGGCCGGGCACTCCGGTTCTCAATCTTGCCGTGGGGCTCAAGGACAGCTGGAACGCCAAGAAGTAGGCTGCTTGCGCTGAAAGCGGCAGATCAGGCAGAAGACCTCTCCGGGG
>OMXR01000133.1 GCA_900315045.1 uncultured Sutterella sp.
ACCGCTCGCGCATCCGCCGCAAGACTCCGCCGCCTCTGGCTTTCAGCCCGCAGTAATGGCCTGTCTCTGATCGTTTGACGGATCAGCAAAGCCCCGGAACCGGTCTTCCGATTCCGGGGCTTGGTGCGTTTGGAGGCGGGAAATCACCGTCCGTTCATCCAGGGGGCGTCGGAGGGCTCGATCTGGGTTCCTGCAAGAACGGCTGAATACCCGGCAAGACTCTCGCACTGGCGATGCCAGGATTCGTCCTGCAGCAGCGAGAGGAGCTTGTTCAGTCCCGGTATCGGGAGATTCTTCTTCAGAACGGCGAGGTAGTAGGTTTCCATAACGAGCGGGATGAACTCGATGCCGGCTTTCTTGGCGATCGATTCGATGCACAGGCCAACATCGGCGGTGCCCTGCAAAATCGCCTGGGCAACGGCCTGATGGCTCGCTTCAATGTTGTCGTAGCCGCTGATCATGCTGGCGCTCAGGCCGCTCTGGGTGATGAGATCCTCAAGCAGAACACGCGTGCCCGTGCCTTTTTCCCTGTTGATGTATCGGGCTTTTTTGCGGGCGACATCAATCAGGGAGCTGATTTTGAGCGGGTTGCCGCGGGCGACCCCCAGACCCTGAGTGCGCGAGCAGTAGTGGAAAAGGGCGATCTGCGAGCAGTCGCACAGATCGGCGAAGGCCGCAACGGCAGCGCTTTGCGCCCCGGCGTTTGCCGGGGCGTTGAACCCGGCGATCAGGCTGCGGCCGGCAACCAGATCCTCCAGCCCCTGACGGCTGCTGTTGAATGTAATGTCGAGCAGCAGGTCATGGCTGGCAGTACGGTCTTTGAGCAGAAGAAGCGACTCGTCCGGACAGCCGGAGAGCGTGAGGATCTGGGCATTCGGGGCCATGGCCTGGGCAAAGACCTGCTCGATGTCGGTGCGCACCTTCAGCAGTTCCATGGCGTTTCTCGCAACGATCTGACGCTCGGCCCAGAGCAGCTTTTTCGCAAGCGCCGTGAGCTGGGTGTCCCGGCCGCGTGCGCCCTGAACGAGAGGATGTCCGATTTTCTCCTCCCACTCCTTGATCTGTCCCCAGAGATGGCGGTAGCTGATGCCGAGCTCTCTGGCTGCGCCGGCGATCGAGCCTTTGGATTCTATGGCTGACAGGATGTCAGTGAGGGCATTGGAGAGGGGCAAGTCCCTTCGCTGTTCGCGGGAGAATTCGTAAAAAAGATCGATTTTGAACATGATCGGATGGCAAGGGCACAACTTGCGATCATACAGTGCCGAGAATGCGGCTGCTGAAATCCTTGAGAAAGCCGGTAGGGCTTCTTGCCGCATCCGGAGCGTCATGAGGCGTGTCTGCGTCCTTGTCCAGCTGCGCAAAAAATCATATGGAGCACGGGGATGAGCTCCACCCCGTATGATGTAGGCGAAGGGGAGCCGAGGCGGCTCTCGTAGACTGCGTACGTTTTTTGGCACGTCACCCGACGATACCGGCAAAAAATTGCAGCCTCTGGTTCCTCGCACCCCGTATTGCTCTGGCCCCTTCGGACCAAGGCGGATGAAAAAATGGACTCGCCCGCGGGCGAGAGCGCTTTTTCTCTAACCAAGGTGCATGAGTCGCACGGCTCCCCACAGATCCCTTCTCTTTTCAAGGAGGATCCATGGCGAAGTCTACAACCAAACTTCCCGCCCACAAGAGCAAGTCAAGCTCCGTCAGCTCCGTCATCACTGGACCCGCCCATGTTGTCGAAGCTCGCTACCCATCCGCTCTTGGCGTTGATGTCCACGCCCAACTACTTGTCTGCGCCTTCCAAAGGATGCACGATCACAAGATCGAGACGGTGTTTGCTAATTTCGAGACAGGACGATCTGGACTGGCTGAGTTTGCAGCACGCTTGGCTTCTCTCATGAAAGGCAGGGAAGTTCCCTATTACACAACACTTCGGAACCATTTGGCTCGCTCAAGTGAGAATATCACCGTCCACACGCTCTCTGAGGAAGAAATCCAGTCAGCGATTTGTCCTCAAGCACTGCCGACAGCAGCTGGTCCTACAGACATGCCGACAGAAATATTTTTCCTGCGCAGCCAAAGCGTCGTCATCCGTCTGGCTGGCGGGACGACTGTCAAATTTGACCCTACCGTGCATAAATTTATGCACGCGTGCATATTTTTACGCACGCTTTGGGGGATGACGAAGGACCTCTTCGCCATTGTGTTGGGTGGAGAGGCTAGTTTTTAGCGTGTTAGCATGGAATTGACGCTGCTGTCAGCCGTTTCCCTCGGCTGTGGTCAGCAACTCGCCCCACCACTCGTCAGTGAGTGGTTCTTTGCTCATACAAATCTCTTAAGACGTATGAAGAATCCGAATAGGCCCTTGCAAGCCTTTATTTACGGCACTCCACGCCGTACCAACAAAATTGAAAACGTCCCCACAAACATCCCCACAATTTTGCGCACTAGGGGGGTGGTTGCTGGGACATTATGGGACGAGGTGGGTGAAAAAATCAAATAAAAACAAGGCGCCCCTAAGTGGACGGGACGCCTTGGGATGATCTGTGGTGGAGGTGGCGGGAATTGAACCCGCGTCCGAAATGATTTTTCCGCCGGATCTACATGTTTAGTCCGCTGATTTAAATCTCACTCGAAACCCTGCCAATGGACGGGCCGATTCCGAGCCAGCCGCTAAATTTCGGATCACGCGTCGCGACACCGCGCAACCCTAGACTCTGTATATGACGATGCTGCCGGTTTTACCCGGCCCGGGCCAGAGACCACCCGGTGCATCGCTCGCGGCACTAGGCGGCGAGAGCGAAACGCTCGTTGTTGGCGTTTATTTGTTTTCTAGCGGTTTAACGAGGTGACTAGACCTCGACATGCACCGAGCAGCGTCCTACACCCCGTCGAATCCAAGACACCCCCACTGCGGAGTGACGTATTCTATGAATAATTCCTTGTTTGTCAAAGCTGAATAATCCGCTTGTTTGCATTTGGTAGCACATTGTTGCAAGCGAGAACAGAGATTGAACCGCGCAC
>OMXR01000130.1 GCA_900315045.1 uncultured Sutterella sp.
GGCAAGCGCCAGATCCTTAGCGCTCGTCCCCTGCTTGAGTCTTCCAGACAGACGGATTCTTGCCGGTCTGGCCAGCCTGTAGACCAGGGTCTGCGTGGCGAGGATGTGCTCGATTTCCGATGTACCGATGCCAAAGCCCAGAGCGCCGAGCGCGCCATGCGTGGTGGTGTGGCTGTCGCCGCAGATCACGACCATGCCCGGGCGCACAAGCCCCTGCTCGGCCACCACAACATGCTCGATGCCCTGATGGGGGCTCTCCGGCCCGTAAAACGCCTCAATGCCAAAGCGCGCGCAATTACTGCGGAGGTTCTCGGCCTGCGTCAGGCTTGCCTGGTCAACGATCCGGCGCGGCATTTCGTCATGCGTCGGAATGATGTGGTCCACGACGCAGAGGTGAGAATCGGGCGAGAACACTCCGATTCCCCTTTCCTTGAGGCCGGTGAAAGCCTGAGGCGAGGTGTATTCGTTCGCAAAATGGATGTCGGCGTAAAGAAGCACCGTGCCTTCGTCAATCTGCCGGACGGTGTGTTCTTGCACAATCTTTTCGTACAGGCTCTTGCCCATCGCTGCCTCCTTCGAAGAACTGCCTTCGTATGCTACTTGGCTTTTGCTGCAGTACGCTATATAATAATTTATACGAAAAATAATTTTTTATATGAAATGAGCCCGATTCCTCCACGCCTTGCTCCCTATGTCCCGATCGCAAACCTGATCGGAGCTGCGACAGGGCCACAGGTCGAAGTCGTCCTGCACGACACGTCATCGCCGCTGCACTCCGTTGTCTACGTGGTCAACGGCCACGTGACGGGCAGGAAAGTCGGTCAAACCTTCGAGCACCTGTTTTCCGACGAGCTCAAGGAGCGAGCATCGAACGGAGACCTCATCGACAATTACTACTTCAAGGTTCAGGGCAGAACCATCCGCTCATCTTCGCTCTTGCTCAGAGGGGAAGACGGCCGGGTTTTCGGCGCCATCTGCATCAACGTGGATGTCACCAAAATCACCGACGCCATCCGGGATCTCAGCTCTCTGCTTCCGGGGTTTGCCCTCCAGGGATCCGCAGGGAGCGTGCAAAGTGCGGCGGCTCCCGCAGTGCCTTCCGTCGGCAGTGAATTCATCGGCAGCATGCTTGATTCCCTGCCCGAGCGGCCGACCAGGCGCGAACGGCTTGAGCTCATCGCATTTCTGGAAAAGAAAAACGTGTTTGCCATGCGCGGCGCTCTCGACCTTGTCGCAACGCGTCTTGGCGTTGCAAACGTCACCGTGTACAGCGACATCAGATACGTCAAAACCCACCCTGAAGAATTCGCAACTTCCTAAAAGAAACAGAACCAGCTCCCATGAAAATCATTCCCTCTCCTTTCAAAGGACACAACCCCGGGCACTACAGCGTGGCAGTCATCAGCCGCGGCATGCTTCACATCTCCGGGCAGCTCTCCATCGATCCGGACACCCGCGAGGTGTGCAAGGGCGACATCCTCGACCACGCAAGGCAGGCGCTTGCCAACCTTGACCGCGTTCTGCGGGCGGCTGGCGCAAAGCGCAATCAGGTTGTCTCCTGCCGCGTCTATACGCCGAGCTCTGATTATTGGGGAGCCATCAATGAGGTCTATGCCGAATTCTTCGGCGAGCACAAGCCCGCAAGGACGGTCGTCGCCACAACCGACATGCACTTTGGCTGTCTTGTCGAAATTGACGCCATCGCAGAACTTGACGAATAATCACCTAGGAGAACCAACACCATGACCAGCTACGTCTGCACAAAATGCGGCAAAACCGCCCCAGTGACCACGCATGCGCCGGCCTGCGAATGCGGTGGGCTCTTCGAACTGGACTTCACGCCCCCAAAGTGGGACAGCTCCCGCATCCACAAGGACACCTGGAGCCTGTTCCGCTATCGCGATTTCATGGCCCTTGAGGGCAATGCGTGGGAGCGCGTCACCATGGGCGAGGGAATGACCCCGGTGATTCCATTTGACCAGAAAGGCGATGTTCTGTTCAAGATGGACTACTTCATGCCCACGCTCTCCTTTAAAGACCGGGGCGCTGCAGCCCTTGTCGCGCACATGACTGCGATCGGCGTGAAGAAATGCGTCCAGGACTCCAGCGGCAATGCCGGCAACGCCGTTGCCGCGTACTGCGCCCGCGCAGGCATCGAATGCGAAATCTTCGTTCCTGAAAACACCAGCCCGAAAAAGATCGCCATGATCCGCGCCCATGGCGCCAAGTGCAACGTCGTGCCCGGCTCGCGCGACCACTGTGCCGACGTCTGCCGCGCGAAGGTGCGCGAAGAGGGTGCCTACTATGCGAACCACGTCTTCAACCCCTACTTCTACGAAGGCACCAAGACGTACATCTACGAAGTGTTCGAGCAGCTCGGCAGGATCCCCGAAAACATCGTCCTGCCCGTGGGCAACGGCACGCTGTACATCGGCGCGATCAAGGCGCTTGAGCATTTGCTCGCGAGCGGCGCCATTGACCACTTCCCGCAGATCATCGCCCTGCAGAGCGAACTGTGCAACCCGCTGGAGCTCGCGATGCGGCAGGGGCTTGACGCCCCGGCACCGTGCGACGTGAAGCCCACGATCGCAGAAGGCATTGCCATCGGCATTCCCGCGCGAGGCAAGGAGCTTCTCGAACTTGCCCGCCGCCACGGCATCCGCTTTGTGACGGCGCCCGAAGACAGAATTCTTGAGGCGAGAGCCGAGATCGCCCGTCGCGGCATCTACTGCGAGCACACGACCGCAGCAAACTACGCAGCCTATCTGCAATACTGCCGGCAGTACGGCCCGACTCCCGACACGCTGATCACGATGTGCGGAGCCGGGATCAAGTCCGACCACTAAGAACCATCAGGAGACCTCGCCCCATGACCTACCAGACATACCTCGTCGGCGGAGCTGTCCGCGATCTGCAGCTCAAAAAGCTCGGATACGACGTGCATTCGTCCGACCGGGACTGGGTTGTCGTGGGAGCGAGCGCCAAGGAACTCGCCGATCAAGGGTTCATCCCCGTCGGTGCAGACTTCCCCGTCTTTCTGCATCCGCAGACGCACGAGGAATATGCGCTTGCCCGAACCGAGAGAAAGACCGCCCGCGGCTATCACGGCTTCCAGTTCCATGCCGCGCCCGAGGTGACCCTGCCTGAAGACCTGAAGCGCCGGGACCTCACGATCAACGCCATGGCCATGGATGAGAGCGGAAACCTCATCGATCCGTACGGAGGCATGGAGGATCTGA
>OMXR01000129.1 GCA_900315045.1 uncultured Sutterella sp.
ACCTTGGCAATATCCGTTGCAACCGAAGGCTTTTCCGCAATGACGAGTGTTTTCATCTGACTCAACAATCCAAAAAACAGGAATTCGCTAAAGACAATGAGAGCGCCGCACCCGACTCGCGCGACGCCCGCTTCTTTTTTTCAGAATAGCCAAAATTTTTCGAGTTTCATAGTGGACGCGGGAAAAAATCAGGCAAGGAGGTCCCTCACGCTTTCCGTGAGCACCGCCCCGTCCCGGATCAGCCGGTGGCACCCTTTATATAGAGCGGAGTGGATGGATCCGGGAATGGCATGCACGTCCCGCCCCAGGTCCGCGGCCAGCCGAGCATAGGCGATCGGCGCCGATCCCGGCTCGGCCTGCACGACAAGGAGCCTGCTGCTCATCCCGACCAGCACCGCGCGTCGCGCCTCTTCGCTCTGCCCGCTGCAGGACTCCCCCGGCGGCAGAACGCTCACAATGAGTCCCTGCGCCGCCGTCTCAACGAACGCGTCGCGGCTTGCCGCGGGATGCGCCCTGTCAATTCCCGCGGCGCTCACGGCAATGACTCCCCCATCGGCGAGCCCCAGCGCAGCGACCGATCTAGCCGCTTCGCATGAAAGCGCATTTGCAAGCGTAAGCACAGGCGTGATCCCACGCCTTGCGAGCGCCTCCGCAAAATCCCGTGCATCGGCTATTCCTTCAGCGTCCGCCCTCGCCGACCCGACTAGCGCGATCATTTCACGCTCCAGAAGTTCCCTTTTTCCCCTCAGGTAGAGAACCGGAACCGGCGCGCCGCTTCGCTTGAGGTTCTGCGGGTAGTCCGCATCGGCAATCGTGAGGATCGAGCGGTCGGGGCAAGTGCGGAGCCACTCCAGAACCTCCCGGGCCCGCTCTTCGTTTTCCTGGCTCATGAGCTCGCTGGCGAGCTCTTCTCCCGCGATTTTCGCCACCGCATGCCGGGGCATCTCAAACACGGTCTCGGGGAGTTCGAACTCCGCCAAAAGCCGCGCCATCACGTCAAAGGTGAGGTCACGCACAAGAGAGAGCCGAATCCAGGCGAGTTCTTCCACAACACACTCCGCACAAAGGCAAAATCCTCTAACATTCTACGTCCCGGACATTTTCATCCTAGAAGGAATCTTCCCGCCGTGGCCATTCTTCCGATCGTTCAATATCCCGACGCGCGCCTGTCCACGCCGTGCAAGCCCGTCACCGAATTCACCGAAGAGCTCAAGACGCTCGCCGCCGACATGGCCGAAACCATGTACAAGGCGCCGGGCGTGGGTCTCGCCGCGCCCCAGATCGGCCGGCTGATCCGCATGGTCGTGATCGATGTCTCCGAGGAAAAGAACGATCTGCGCGTGTTCATCAATCCCGTCCTTTCGCCCGTTGACGAAGAGCTCATCGAGGGCGAGGAAGGGTGCCTGTCGCTGCCCGGACTCTACGAAAAGGTGAAGCGCCCGGCGCACGTGCACGTGAAGGCCCAGGACCTGGAGGGGAAGGTCTTCGAGTACGACTGCGATGGACTGCTTGCCGTCTGCATCCAGCACGAATGCGATCACCTGGACGGCGTCGTGTTCATCGATCACCTGAGCCGCCTGAAGAAGTCCCGCGCCGCGGCGCGCCTCACCAAGATGCGCCGGGAAAAGGCGCGCGAAGCCAAGGCCGAGTAGCTCCGGACTCTACCTCAGCGCGCCCCGGTAGCAGTGGCTCGCGATGAGCCCTGCGATTTTTCCGCGATACCGGGCGGGCAGATCATGCCCCATGTTTTCGAAAGGCACGAACTGCGCGCCCGGCACCATGTCGGCGATCTCGCGGCCTGCCTGCACGGGGAGCAGCGGATCGCCCGTGCCGTGGATCACAAGCGTCGGAGTCGCGATCTGCTGCAGCTGGCGGCACCGGTTTCCGCTCGCGAGCATCGCAAGGAGCTGCCTTGCGCCGCACTCGGGCGTCACGCCCCCCTTCTCGTTTGCATCGATGACGGCATCGAGATACTCGTCCGGATACTCTTCGCCCGGCGTGCCGATCGAGCGCATCAGACGGCGAAGGTGAATGCGCTGGGGTTTCCGTTCTTTGGCCTTCGGCGGCTCGCGCATGATGGAGAGCACGGCCCCCAGATGACCGAGCCCCGTCTTGGGATTGCCGCTTGCCGAAGACATGCACGTGAGCGTCATCACCCGATGCGGCGCCCGGAAGGCAAGCGTCTGGCCGATCATGCCGCCCAGAGAAATTCCCGCAATGTGCGCACGGGCGACTCCAAGCGAATCCATCACGGTCTCGATGTCGGCCGCCATATCCTCGAGCCGGTAGGAAGCCGTGACATTCATGCCTGCAAGGTATGCAGCAATCCTGCTCACGACTTCGACGCGGGTGACGCTCGTCTTCATCTTGGGACTGAGGCCGCTGTCCCTGTTGTCGGGCGTCACGACGTGAAGGCCCTCCCGCACGAGGGCTGCAATGAAGTCCTGCGGCCAGGCCGCAGCCGGCGTCGCGAGCCCCATGATGAGAATGAGCGTTGGCAGGCGCGGATCCCCATAGCTTGTGTAGGAAAGCCTGACGGCCCCCGGAATGAACGGCATTTGCGTGAGTTCCTTGATTTTGAGTCAATTCAGCTGAACGTTTCCCGTGAAACATCGCAATGATATGCCCGAGCTTCCCGTCGCGGGCAGCTTCGGACGCACGAGTACAATTGCGCACCAGGTACGAACTCCCATTTTGATCAAGATTTTCCCCATGCGTGTCGCTTTTGCCGGAACTCCTCCCTTTGCCGCCGTCGCCCTCAAGGCTCTCATCGAAGCCGGGCATGACGTGGCGCTTGTCCTCTCGCAGCCGGACCGCCCACGCGGCCGCGGCATGAAACTGAAGCCCTCGCCCGTCAAAGAGCTTGCGCTCGCGCACGGGCTCACCGTCATCACTCCGCAGACGCTCTCGGTAAAGAAATCGCCGGAAGAAGCGGAGAGCGCCCTTGCGGCGCTTGAAAACGCCGCCGTCGACGTGCTGATCGTTGCGGCCTACGGGCTGATCCTGCCCGAGCGGGCGCTTCACGCCGCCCGGGGCATCGGCGCCGCGGGCGACATACGGAGCCTCAATATCCACGGCTCGATCCTTCCCCGCTGGCGCGGGGCCGCCCCCATCCAGCGCGCGATCGAGGCAGGAGATGCCGAGACGGGCGTCACGCTCATGAAGATGGAGGCGGGCCTCGATACCGGCCCCATGATCGAGATCGTGAGAACACCCATCACGCCTCAAGATACGAGTGAAACCCT
>OMXR01000128.1 GCA_900315045.1 uncultured Sutterella sp.
GGGCTTGGCGTCTGCACGCCGGAGGACATTTCCGTGAGCGTCCTCGTGAGCGTCATCGGACATCAGCGTGAAAAGGGCTGGGTGATCACGGACGGCGGCTGGATGGCGATGAGCCGGGACCGGGGGACGGCAAATCAGAAGGTGGATTGCGGCTACGGGCTCGTGTGCGATGCGGCAGGCAGGCTCATGCCCGAATACTTTGTAAGCGGCGCCAACCAGGAGCACGGCATCATCAGCAGGCGGGATGGCATTCCGATTTCCGTAGAAGACTTTCCGTTTGACATGCGCTTGCGGATTCTCCCCAATCACGCATGCCCGACCTGCGCTGCCTTTGACGCCTAGTGCGTGACGCGGGACAACGAGACGGTCTTTGCGCGCTGGCCGCGCTTCAACCACTGGTAGGAGTTCTCCGCAATCAGAGCGAAGCGACAAAGGACGCGATCGACTCTGCGTCCTTTGCCATCATGCCGGCCGCGCGGATCTGGCTGGAGGAGAGTGTGGCGGCGAGCTCCCGCTCGCGCAGTTCCGCTTCGCTCCTGTCGGCCTCATCCTCGGATAGCTTTGTCGTCAGGATGACGAGCGTCAGTGCGGCGATCGGGTTGCGCGCCGTGCCTTCTCCGTTTTCAAGGAGTTTGGAAAGGAAGAGGGCGGCAGGAGGATACCCCGCCTGTGCGCTTCTTTTCGCCCACTTGAACGCCTGCACGGGACTTGCCTGCCCGATGCGCCCCGACCAGTAAAAGAGTGAGAGACGGTAGGCGGCTTCGCTGCTCCCAGCGCTGGCAGCCTCGGAAAACCACTGAAAGGCTTGGCTGCTGCTTGCCTGCGGGTAGTCGGGGCGAAGGTAGATCTCGCCGAGTTCAAAAGCGGCTTCGGCGTTGTGCCCGAGGGCCGCCTTTCTGAGCCAGCTCACGGCCTGACGCAGATCCACTTCGCAGCCAATGCCCCGGGCGTAGGACCTGCCGACGGCAAGACTGCTGCGGATATGCCCCTGAGCGCCCGCAAGCCGGTACCAGGTGAGCGATTCCCGGTCGTTCTTTTCACATCCGAATCCCCAGGAGAGGCTTCGCGCGAGGTCAAACTGCGCGTCTGCGTTGCCCATGATGGCGGCTGCGCGAAAGAGCTCGACCGCCTTTTCCGGATCGGGCCGAACGCCCTGGCCTCGCGCCAGCAGCACGCCAAGCAGATGCTGGCTCGCAGCATGATCCTTCATGACGGCCTTTTTGAGCCACTTCACGGCGGCGCGGTGATCGGCGGAGAGCGAGCCGGCCTTGGTGAGCGCGAGCGCAAGCTGGTACTGCGCATCGGGACTGCCGTTTGCGGCCTCCTTGGCCCAGGAGTCGACAAGCTCCGGCGCCGGGCGCTCCGAGGCTGCCACGCGGCCGCTCAAGAGCTCAAGCACGCCCGTGCGCGTGGCGTGCGACGCCGGCAGCTCAAAGCGGGAATCGGCCCGGGACTTGCTCATCGGCACTTCTCGTATTCGGCTACGGAGTCGGAATCGGCTGCAGCCCGCTCACCTGCAGGATGAGCGTGATCGTGAGCGAGACCGTGGTGTAGCCGACCCAGCCAAGGGCTCCGGCCATGATGGCCTTGCCCCACATCTTGTGCACGTACGCGGGCACGAAATCCCGCACGTAGAGCACCTGGGAGAGCCCGAGCGAGGTAGCCCAGGCAAGCCAGAACCCGACCAGCAGCGCGATCATCATGTACCGCCCGAAGGGCAGCGTCTGAAAGATCGGCTCGAGGAACGTGTAGCAGATGAAGCAGTAGAAGGTCCAGCGCACCCAGGTCATGTTGCGCGCAAAGAGCGCGTCGTTGCCGAGGGCTTTCCAGTTCAGGGCGTGCAGGATTCCGCCGAAGATCGGCGTGAAGACGAGGCTGAGCGCAAGGGCGATCGTCGGGTTGAAAAGCGCGGGGATCTGGGCTTCGCCGCTTTGCTGCTGTTCTGTTTTCTGTGGCTCTTGGGGCATGTCGGGTGAGTCTGTGTGCGTTAAACGGAGTGCATTGTACCGGGCTGGCGCTCGGGGTTTGCGATCGGTAGCGCCCCCTGCAGCTTCAGGCGGCCCACTTCCTCGGTGAGCGCCTGCAGGGAGGCCTGGCGCGGGAACGACTTTCTCCACACGAGGCTGATGCGTCGCATCGGCACGTCGGGCGGCATGAAGGCGATGAGCCGCACAAGGGGATCGTTGCGGAAATAGGGGGCGGCCGTTGCCGGAATGATCGTCATCCCGAGGCCCTGCTCGACCATGTTCATGATGGTTTGCAGGGACGAGCCCTCGATCTGCTGCCGGGGCTTCACGTCGGACTGGGGCGAGCCGCAATATGCGAGGATCTGGTCGCGCAGGCAGTGTCCGTGCCCGAGCAGGAGCATCGGCTCGCGGCAGATGTCGGCGCGGTGCAGCAGCCCCTTTTTGGCGATCGGCGCGGACTGCGGCACCGCTGCGATGAACTCTTCGTCATAGAGGTCCTCGACCACGAGCCCGCTCTCGTCAAAGGGGCGCGAGGCGATGATGCAGTCGAGCTCGCCGCTTCTGAGCCGCTCAAGGAGCTTTTCCGTATAGTCCTCGCTGATGATGAGGGGCATCTCGGGGAGCTTTTCGAGCATCTGGTGCACAAGGCTCGGAATGAGATAGGGGGCCACGGTGAAGATCACGCCGAGCCGCAGGGGGCTGGAGAGCGGATCTTTCCCCTGCTCGGCGATCTTGTGGATGTGCTCGGCCTCTTCGATCACCTTCTGGGCCTGGTCGATGACGAGCTGCCCGATCGGCGTGACGGAGAGCTCGCCGCGCCGCCGCTCGAAGATCTTGACGCCGAGCTCATCCTCGAGCTTTTTCACGGCCACCGAGAGCGAGGGCTGTGAGATGTGGCAGTAGTCGGCCGCGCGTCCGAAGTGCTTCAGGCGCGCCACTGCGATTGCGTACTTGAGTTCTGTAAGTGTCATGGCTAAAGACTACGCATCCAAATAATTTTCCCGGGAGCTGAACCAGCGCTTGGCGTGCAGGGAGGCTTTTTCCGGATCCTGCTCGAGCCACCTTGCCGCGGCGTCCCGCGCGGCTTCGAGCAGCTCGCCGTCCGTCTGGATGTCGGCAAAGCGCAGCATCGGCTGCCCGGACTGGCGTGCGCCGAGGAATTCTCCGGGGCCGCGCAGCTTCAGGTCCTCTCGCGCAATGACAAATCCGTCCGTGTGCTCGCGGATCACGAGGAGCCGCTCGCGGCCCACTTCCGAGAGCCGCGGGTCGTAGAGCATGAAGCAGTAGCTCACGGCGCTGCCGCGGCCGACGCGCCCGCGCAGCTGGTGGAGCTGCGC
>OMXR01000126.1 GCA_900315045.1 uncultured Sutterella sp.
GAGGACGGCAGAAACGGCTTCATTCCACATTTGATCAATTGCACGTTTGAGCGTTTCCGTGCCGGCGAGGGCATCCAGAACATCGATCCTTGCGACTTCCTCCGGATCCGGCCCCATGGCGGCCGGTCCCTCCATGATGTCTTCGCAGCAGGCATCGGCCGGAACGGGTGCGGAATAGGCAGCGGTGCGGCAGCGCATGCCGCTCGCAAGCGCCTTGGGCATGATTCTGTCAGCGAAGAACCCAAGTACGCCCGATCCGGACGCGGCAGCCATCTGCGGCACGCTCTGCAGAGTCGGCATCTCCGGGGTCTTCTCGGACTCCTCCCGCTCGCTCACGAGGAGCAGATTGGTGTAGTTCGTGAGAAGCCCGTACTGAACGGCAATCGCGGCGAGATCCTCTTCGTCGAGTTCGTCCGAGAGCTGCTGCAGGCGCGCCCAGGCGGCAAGCTTTGCGAGCGCCGGGTTGTCCGTTTCGGCCCAGGGCGCAGCCTCGAGCGTTTGGGCTTCGCCATCCCTCGTGCAGCGCAGGCGGGCCGCTTCTTCCGGCTTCTTCCTGAAGAGCGCGTAAAGCGGGGCGCTTTCTCCGGCAAAGAGATTGGCCGCAAGGGTGCTCTGCCAGAGGGGCTTGCCGGGCAAGCAGGGCTCTGCATTGCCAAGCGGGCTCTTGCGGATCTTGGCTACAAACCGGCCCAGCGTTTCCTTGAAAGGCTCGTTCGGCATCACGAAGGCGCAGTCGCCTCCCGTCGCCTGGGCAAGACTGCGGATCGTGCCCTCGGTGGGGGCAACGCCCACGCCCACCGCAAAGACGCGGTGGCCGCTGCCGCGCACTTGCCGGGCGATGTCGTCGGCTCCCCAGACCTGCCCGTCGGTGATAAGCAGGATGTCGGCTTCATCCTTCTTGCCCGTAAGCGAGGCGGCGGCCTTCAGGGCGGAGAGCATTTCCGTGCCGCCCATGTCGGCGTCGATTGCGCTCACCGCGGGGATCCAGTCGCGCCGCCAGAACGCCGCCGTGCAGGCGTGCGGCGCGGTGATGACGTGCCGCACGTCGCTCCCGAAGAGGGTGAGGGTGACGCGGTCGGTGTCCCGGAGCGCCTCCTTCAGGCCCTCCAGGGCAAGACGGGCCTGATGGATCGAAGCGCCCGACATCGAGCCCGAGCAGTCGACGAGCACGCGAAGGTTCGCGGGGCGATCGCTCCGCTCAGAGGTCTGCGGCGTGAAGAGCGCGCAGCCCACCCAGTTTTTGCCGTCCCGGGCCAGGAGCGAGGCGGGCGGTGGCGGCAGTCCGCTCACCGTCACGGTGATGTCCCGGTCGGCGTATCCGCACTTCATGTCCACGCTGATCGCGTCTTCCCCGTGCTTTACGGTGAAGGCGTTCCGCTCGCAGCTCACTGCGCCCCGCGCAAGGAACCCCTTCAGCTCGAAATGCGCGCTGCACGGGTACTCGGCAAGGAAGTTCGAGTGCACCCTCTGGTGCGGGAGCAGCCCGCCCTGAGTGCCGGTGTCGCTGTAGCGGTCGGCGACGAACGTGGGAACGCTGATGCGCACGGCTCCCTCGTCCCACGTGCAGAGCCTGGCTGAGCTGATCTCAAGCTCGAGCTCCTCGTCCGGGAGAATGTTTCCGAGATTTGCCGTGCACAGGCCTTCCTCCTCGTTCACCTCGAGCATCATGGGAGTGTCGCCCTTTTCGATCGCGCTCTCGTATTCGGTTTCAGCGGCCTTGCGCTCGAGGGCGCGCGCGACATAGCGCTTGCCGTTCAGAATTGCTGCAAAGCCCGTGATGACGCTGTTCCAGGAAAGGGGGAAGGTGTAGACGATTTCGAGCTTGCGCCCGGACGTATTGCGGTACTTCTGCCGCGCCGTGCAGGTGACGAGCAGGCCCTCGGCCTGAACGTCCCAGGAAAGTTCCTTCAGGCTGATCGCCTTTGAGGGATTCAGAACAATTTCGGACAAATCAATGGTGGTCATGGCAGCTCCTGTGATTGCCTTGCAGCAAGCCTCTCGATGAGAACCCGCACGAGAGCGCGCAGCTCTTCGTTCGTGAGTCCGGCTTCGAGGGGATCGACGGACAGTTCCACGCCCGGCGCAAGATGGATGTGCGAGCGCACGGTGACGCTTCCGGGAGCCGGGGCTGCGCTTGGCACGCGCTCCGGCGCCTCGATGAGCGCCTTCACCCGTTCGAGCGAAAACCCCTCGGCCGTCAGCCTCTTGACGCGCAGCAGCGTTTCCAGATGCCGCTCGCCATAGTAGGCGGCGCGCCTCTCCCCCTCGGGACGGGCGACAAGCCCGGTCTGGATGTAGTAGCGGATCGTGCGTTTCGTGAGTCCTGTCAGCCGGACAAGATCGTCAATCGAGTATTCGCTCATGATGGAACCTCCATGGCGCTTATTATACACAAGAACTGTCAAAATCAAGTGTTCATATTGACAGGCAAGAAACGAGGACGGATTCTCGCTGCTTTGTGCGAAATGGATGCGAAAAAGCACCGTTTTAGGAACTTTCCAAGTGTTCGCAAGGCATGCGGAAAACCTCTTTGAAAATCCGATTTTATGTGTTGATATTAGAGCAGAATAAAGTTATTTGATATTGGAAATGCGCTGCGTGCGGCAGTAAAATTGCGATGTGGGAGAAGCGCGCTGCCAGGGGCCGTTCAAAAGGAATCGCAAGCGCTTCCTGATTTATACAGCACAGAAGTCGATGGGCCTCCTGCGGTTTCTGATTGTCTTTGGCAAGGAGAAAAGCATGCTGGGTGCAGTCATGGGCGACATGGCGGGAAGAGAAAGGAACAAGGCCAGATGGAGCTCCGTGACGGTCAGGTCGTGCGCGGTTGCTCAGGCAATCGGGCGCAGCGTCAGGGCGGAGGCGGTCGATGCCGGCCTTTTCAGATCGGAACTTGCGGCCGCGCTCAGGGCGCTGGCCGGAAACTCGGATGCAAGGCGCCATGCGGGGCGGGAGTCCGCGGCAGAGAAAAGCGTGTTCATTGCGGCGTGCACGAGCGCCTGCGCAAACGCGGCCGGCGGTCTTGAGGAGGCTCTATCACTTGCCCGGATCTGCGCCGAGACCATGCAGGGCGATCAGCAGGCGCGCCATGCCGCTGAGGCCTTTGCCGGAGCCGTCCATCTCGCGCAGACGGGAGCCGACGCGGCGTCCGTCCTCAGCTTTGCCCTCAGGCATTGCGAAAGCGCCGGAAGCTCCTGCCCGCAGGCGCTTTGCGAAGGCGTTGAGGCTTTTGCGGTCGCGGCTTCCTTTGAGGACGCCTTGAAGCGGGCAGTGCAAAAAGGGCCGGACGGCAAGCCCGTTCCCGCGATCTGTGCCGTGATCGCCGGGGCGCTTGCCGAGGT
>OMXR01000125.1 GCA_900315045.1 uncultured Sutterella sp.
AAGAGGGGCCGCCCGGCCGAACCGATCGGATCCGAACGCAAAATGTGCGCATTTCAAAATGACACGCTGACGCTCTTTTTGCGCGGATGAATGTAGGCCTCAAGGACTTTTGCCGGCATGCCTTGAAAGGGCGAACCGGTGCGGAGGGAGGTCCGCGCCGGCTCAAATGGATCAGGCAAAAATTTTGTCCAGCCCATCGCGGGCAAAGTAGGACGGGCAGAAGACCTCGTTGGACTCCTTCGCGATCTTGCCGCCGATATTCTTGACGTCTCCGCGGCCTCGCTGCACCTGGATTGTGCCCGTTGCGCGCGGGACCTCGTCGGCACCGAGCCAGCCGTTCTGCCCGTTCGGACCGATCTCAATGATCCGCTGATGTTGCTCGAGCCGTTCAGCATGGGCGATCGTGTTGTCAAGACGCCGGACGGCCGCCTCGTAATTTGCCGGGGACAGGCGCGGTCTGATCGAGTCGAGGTACTGCTGGCGCGCAGGGTTGCTCTTGAGCGCAATCAGGGCATTGTAGGTTTCACGGTCGATCTTGTCCGGAACGGTAAAAATCTGAACGCCGCTCAGTCTGGCGACCAGAGAGCCGATCGCCTTGTTCGCGATTCTGGTGCCGTCGATCGTGATCTTCCCGTTTTCCGCGATCTGGATGCCGGGATCCTGAAGGAGCCTTTGATACTCGTTCTCTTCGTGGCGCGAATCGATGGTGCGTGCGAGCTGCCTGAGCTGATTCTTGAATGTATTCGAAAGAGACGTGTCAAGGTTGAACTTCACGGCTCCGGTCCGGTACTGCGAGAAGCTTGCGTCGTTGTCGATCCCCCTGACGCTCACCTGGAGCGTGTTGCGGTCAACGTGGATGATGTAGTTGTCCCAGTGCCGGTCCGCCTGTCCGGTCACCAGGTCAATCCACTGCAGCCGGTTCAGCTCGCGCATCAGATCGGCCTTGACCTGCGCTTTCTGATCGGGGGGCAGACTGGAGACCTCATTGGCTGACAGGCCGTCAGTCGGTCGATTCGATCTGTTCTTGATGAACGATTTTGCCGTCAGTCCCTTGGCCTTTCCCATGTAGACCCCGAAAACGCCATTGTGCGTGCCGACCGAATAGCTCACGATCAGGCCGCCCAGACCGAGCGCTTCTGCGGCCTTTCTCGAAGCGAAGTTCAAGTTGCAGGCCTGCTGGCTGTTGCTGTACGACCAGCCCATGGCCGATGCGGTGACGTCCAGCCCCAGGCGGCTTTCAACCTCGCCCTTGAAGACAAGCTTGCGCCCGTCCTTGCGCACGAGCTCGTAGACGTTGCTCGCAACGCCTGCGCCGAGCTTCCTTTCCGAGATGATGTTTGCATCGTCGTTGAGCGGATTCACATCGGCATCCTGATGCCCGCGAGCTCTGGCTTCAACAACCGAAGACATCGACAGCTCTCCCTTGAACAGGCTCATCGCCTCCGCTCCGGTAAAGAACTGGTCACTGTTCCTGACCTTGCCGATCAGATTCTGGGCTTTCACAGCCATGATATCGATCGACTTGTACCTGTCGATGAGCTTGCCGACCCTCTGGCCCGACATCCCGAGGGCGTTCTGGTAACTGTTTGCAAGCGCCCTGAGTTCACCCGCACGCTGCACGAGATTGTTTTTGAGCTGCTGGAGCCGCTCATCGGTCGTATTCGGAATGAGCGCCTCCGTGAGCAGAGTGTTCAGGGCCTGGTCAACTTCGTCGCGCTTTTCGAATATGGCTCGCAAAGAATCATCCGTATTCGTGTTCTGGCGCTCGAACTCATCCTCTTCGAACAGGAGATCGTGCACATCGTTTCGGAAATTCGAGTAGATCGCCCTTGCCGACGCCAGGCGCACATTGTTGAAGTTCTGCTCGATCCTTGCGATGTCCCTTTCCAGCACATCAATGATGTCCTTGGGCACCATGACGCCCTTGTGCTCGACCTTCATGTCGGGCTTGAGCCCGCCGAGCCCGTCGTCGATGAGAAGTCCGCCCTTGCCGGGCGCATCGGTCCTTGTATCGATGATGTCGTCGCCGCTCTCTTCGATATCCCTCTCGAGCATGCCGCCGGTCAAGCGCTCATCCTCGTGCTTGTCTTCCTTGGGCGGCTCGTTCCTGATGTTCTTCTGCTGCGGCTCAAACTCGACCCCCTCGCGCTTGATCTTTTCAAGAGCGAGCTTGAACGTGCGGATGTCGCTTTTGATTTCGGCGATCGCGTTGTCGTCGAGCGTCATGGCGGGATTGTTCTTGTAGGCGTCGATCTTGGCGGCAAGAGCCTTGAGCTTGCTCGCCTCGCTCACCGCCGCCAGCGAATCGGCCGTGCCGTGCATCGCAAGCGCCTGCCTGGGCAGCAGATCATTGACCTTGGCTCTGAGGATCGCCCGCAGGTTTGGGTCGGGCTCGAGTCCCTGGCTGGCGAGCTGCAGGGCAAAGTCGCGCATCTGGTACGAGAGGTTCCGGATTTCAGTCGAGCGCCGGTCGCACAGCTGGCGCATTTCGACGATTTCATCGCGGATGTCCGCATCGACGCCCCGGTAATTGGAATTGGCGTCGCGCATCTCCTGATCATGCCGCACGACGGCGTCGAGCCCCTTGTCAAGCTGCCCGAGCAGCCCGGAGAGGTCGTCCTGCGCCTTGATGGCCCGGGAAATGATCTTGCCGGCATCGCTCTGCTCGTCAAGGACCCATCTCTGCTCTGGCGGCTGCGGTTCTTTCCCGGGCTGCGGCGGCCGAGCAAACGAGACGAGCTTGAAGGCCGAGGCCACCTGCCTGCCGGTGAGGCCGTTCAGGGCCTTCATCGCTTTCTTGACCTCGTCGCCCTGACGCTTGAGCATCTTGAGGGAATCTCTTCCCAGTGCCCCGTCGTCGACGAGTTTGCGCAGCTTGGTGTTGATCGTGCTGCCGTCCAGGCTCTTGGTCGAGGCCTTCGCCGCCTTGAGCAGCAGCACGTCAAGCTGGCGCACCAGAGTGCCCGGGCTGTTGCGTTCGGGAGCCGGCTGCACGTTCTGGTTCTGATCATTGACGATGATCTTGTTCTGATCCTGGCCGTTCTCTTCGGGCCCCTGATTCTGCTGCACCTGATTGGCTGCGTTCATGAAGTAGTCAAGGGGGACCGAGTCGATTGCTTTTGGGCCTGCCATTTTCTCTTCCTTTCTTTCTCAAGCGGAACTTCCGGACATCAACGACTGCACTGGAATCGATCCAGGAAAGGGGCTGACATCATCGAGCGCGACCTGCCTGTTTCCGTCGTGTAAGTATACGAGGAAATTTAGAGAAAACAGTCTCTTATTGCGTTCCTGAAATCGTACAGCTGAGGCTTTTGGAAAATGCATGCCGGCCGGCAAGTCCGCATGTGCTCGGAACTTGACCGGCCGGGGAGGGAGGAGGCCGGCTGGCGAGCGTCTCGTCAGCCGAAGAATTCCTCGGGCGCAATGCCCGCGTTCCGGACCCGCCGCCTGCAAAGCTCGAGAAGCTCATCCGGCACTTCGCGTCCCTCGGACTCAAGCCAGAGAAGGGCGATGCAGAATGCATCCGCAGCATCGAGCCCGTGCTCGTCCATGAGCCGGAGGACGGCAGAAACGGCTTCATTCCACATTTGATCAATTGCACGTTTGAGCGTTTCCGTGCCGGCGAGGGCATCCAGAACATCGATCCTTGCGACTTC
>OMXR01000123.1 GCA_900315045.1 uncultured Sutterella sp.
CACGGCCGTGATGCGGCGTGCGGAGGCACGGCGCAGCGCATCGGTCATGATCATGAGTTCCATCAGGTTGTCATTGGTCGGAGCGCAGGTGCTCTGAACGACAAAGACATCCGCGCCGCGGACGTTTTCATTGATCTCAACCATCACCTCGCCATCGCTGAAGCGATTGACGGTGGCCCTGCCGAGCGGAATGTTCAGGTACTGAGCGACCGCGTGGGCGAGTTTCGGATTTGCGTTGCCTGTAAAGACCTTCAGGCTGTCTGGGATCGTTGAGATCATGATGCAAGGCTCTATGCATTGGGCGGGCGCGAACCGGTAAGCGCGCCACGCAACAAAACAAACGGCGGTCAAAAACCGTCGACTCTTTTTCTGGCAGGGGAGGAAGGATTCGAACCTTCGAATGCCGGAATCAAAATCCGGTGCCTTAACCGCTTGGCGACACCCCTAGCTTAACCGCTTGGCGACACCCCTAGCGCGACGAATTCTAGCAAGCGCGCTCGCTGACCCATGCATGCAGCGGGTGAACGGGTACGGTATCAGCCGCATACCCGGTCGCTCCCTGGTACAGGTCTTTGAGCATAGCCGCCGCACGCGTCTTGTCAGGCGCATGCACGAAAACTGCCGAGCCGGACCCGGTCATTCTCGCCTCCTTGCCCAGGAACGAAAGCGCGCGGCGAACGTCAGCACTGCGTCGCTCAACGACGGGCTGAAGATCGTTGTGTCCCGGAAGGTGAGGCCAGTTGGACTGGATAAGCTCAGAAAGATTGATAATTTTCAAGGATTTCGTATCCCTTGTCAAGTGCGGATCGGCAAAGATGCCAGCCGTGCCCGTTGGGGTGTCTGGCATCACGATGGCCCAGCTTGAGGGCGGAATTTCAAAAGCCTGAAGATCTTCGCCGATGCCCTGGGCAAAGGCGCTTTCTCCGAAGATGAAAAAGGGAACGTCCGCTCCGAGTTTTGCTCCAAGGCCGATGAGCTCCTGGCGGCAGAGGCCGAGGTTCCAGAGCCGGTTGAGTGCGATCAGGGTTGTGGCGGCGTCGCTTGAGCCGCCGCCGAGCCCGGCGCCTGACGGAATGCGTTTTCTGAGATGGATGTGTGCGCCAATCCTGCAGTCCGCATGCTGCTGCAGCAGTTTTGCAGCCCGCACGCAGAGGTCTTTTTCCGGATCGCCGACAATGTCGCCCGTCCTGCGGATTTCTCCGGATTCAAGGAGTTCGATGTCCAGGCTGTCTGCCAGGTCGATCAGGATGAAGATGCTCTCGAGCAGGTGGTAGCCGTCGGCGCGTCTGCCGACAACGTGCAGGAAAAGATTGAGTTTGGCCGGCGCGGGCAGATTCTGGTAGGCCTTTTGCATCAGCGGGACTCCGCGGTGAGCTGCAGGCGAATCGAGCGGCCGGGCGCCTGATTGAGCGCGCCGATGAGGTTCGGGGTGCCGTCGGGCGCGCGGCGCCGCACGGAGATCATCCAGTCCGCCTGCTCAAAGGCGTCGGCGGAAAGGGAGCGGGAGGGCGCCTGCGGGTCCGGGGTTCCCGAGAGCCAGCACGAGAGCATCGAAACGGGAAGAGCGAACCCCAGGGTTCTTTCCATCAGCTCCTCGCCCGTTGAGGCGTGCAGCTCCTTGTCCCCTTGCTCGAGCGTGGCGCCTTTTTCCGAAATCGTCACTCGGGCAAGGATTCCGCCCAGCGGGCTGAGCAGATCAAGCCGGGTGGTGCCGCCCAGTTCCATGAGCTCGTACCGGCCCTGTTCGCTTGTCTGGCCGGAAGCGCTTCTGACGGAAACCGAAAATTTCCCCCGGCGCACGCGTGCGCTCTCCGGAGTGAGCGAGCAGCCGGCACTGGCCAGTGCGGCAAAGACGGAAACAAGAAGCAGACGTCGGGAGATCATGATTAGAAGCCGTTCGATTTCAGCATGGATTTTGCGTCGGGATTATCCGGGTCGCTCTCGAGGATCTTGTCCAGAATCTTCCTTGCTTCCGCGGCCTTGCCCCGGGCAAACAGAACCTGCGCCAGATGCATGGCGATTTCCTTGTCGGTGCTCATCCTCGTAGCGGTGCGAAGGAATTTTTCGGCCTGCGCGAGCTTGCCGAGCCGGTACTCGACCCAGCCCATGGAGTCGATCACGGCCGGATTCTGGTTCTGGGAGAGCTTCATTGCCTTGGCGATCAGTTTTTCGCTCTGCTCAAGGTTGATGCCGCGGTCGGCCCACATGTAGCCCAGGGAGTTGTACCCCTGGGGATCTTCGGGGCGCAGCTTGATGTAGCGCTTCAGAAGCGGAACGGCCTTTTCGAACTGATCGGCCTGTTCGTAGTAGTACGAAGCGCGCAGCATCGCGTCGGTGTTGTCCGGATCATCGGCAAAAACCATTTCCATGGTTTCTGCGGCCTCGGCGTGGCGCCGGGCGTGCACGAGCAGCTCGGCGCAGGCGCCAAGGATCTCCCCGCGCTGCTTCTTGCTCGTTGCGCGGATGGACTTCAGAACGGTGCACGAGTCGTTGATTCGCCCCATCGAGGCGAGAATTTCCGCTTCCTTGACGCGGGCGGGGACGTATTTGTCTCCGCGCTCAACCTTGTGAAGCCACGTGAGCGCCTCCTGCTGATTGCCCGACAGAAGTTTGGTCATGCCGAGCCGCAGATAGCCGGTATCGGGCAGCTGGGACTTGTCTTCGCCGGCTTCGGTGCGCCGGATGTACTCCAGATAGAACTGTTCGGCCCGTTTCCAGAGCTGCGCCCGCTCGCAGATGGCGCCGAGCATCAGAAGATTCTTCGGGGTTCTCTTGCCGAGCTTGTCGATATGGCGCAGTTCGCGCTCGATCTGCGACGGTTCGGCGTGATCGACCATCGCTTTCACGAGGGCGATCCGTATCTGAAGATTGTCTGGGTGTTTGGCGAGGAACCTGCGCAGACGTTTTTGCGCAGCGTCTGGAGAGACGGAAAACTCGATTTCCGCTGCGCCGAGCAGCACCTGGATGCTGCCGGGATTAAGTCTGGCAGCCTTGTCGGCATGGGCGAGGGCGGCTTTTTTTTCGCCGGATGCAACCGCGGCCTGGCCAAGCATCAGTTCAGTACGCACGTCATCAGGCAGGCTGCGGGCGACTGCTCGTAAAAGCGCATAGCGCTGCCCGGCATCGCGCATGCCCGAAGTGTGCTCTCCAAGCTTGATGAACTCGATCTCGGGAGATCTGGTGTCCTTGATGTATTTGCTGAGGACCTCAGCGTGATCGGCGCCGTTCTTTCCTTCGAGAATCTCATTGAGCACGCGCTCGTACGCAAGGCGCGGGCTGTTCGGGTCAAGCTTTCTGATGAGGTTCAGGGACTGGTTCGCCTGCTGTTTCTGGCCTGCTGAGAGTGCCGCATCGTAGGCGCGTTCAGCCACTCTGGCGCTGCCCGATTCCTTGGCGGCGGCCATAAAGGCGCTCCATGCGGTTTGCGTGAGGCCGCGCGATTGGGCGATTTCCCCGGCAAGAACGGCCGCCAGAGGGGAATTCACTGCAATCGTTTCAGTTTGCGCCGTCGCCGCGCCTGCCGTGCAAAGAGGCAGTGCAAGGATTGCGGCCAGAGCCAAACGGTTGGTCAGGGAAGACATGGGCAAAACAGTAACAAAGCAAGTTGGGGGGTCGCACCGGTGAGGTGCGGCATTCTGAGATGCCGCCGACAGAGCCCCAGTCATCGGGAAAATCCCCGTACAAGAGAAAAACTATACTGGAATTGCGGTGTTCCGAGGTGTCTCATGGCAGGGAAAACGATGGGTTTCCGGCAGTCGCAGGGAATTGGGGCGACTTTCAGGGGGAAGCTAAACAACTCCCTGCTGCAGCAGGAAGGTTTCCTTGGAACAAGCACTGACTTTTCCTTCCGCTCCTTTTGATCCGTTCGGACAAGAGGGTTGCAGAG
>OMXR01000122.1 GCA_900315045.1 uncultured Sutterella sp.
GTTCGGTCTGGCCGCGCAGGAGCCCGGCTGGATCACCTCCAACCAGATCGAGGCGGCCCGTATCGCCATGACCCGCTACACCAAGCGCGGCGGTCAGGTATGGATCAAGATTTTCCCCGACAAGCCCGTTACCGCAAAGCCCGCCGAGACCCGTATGGGTTCCGGTAAAGGCTCCCCCGAGTACTGGGTTGCTGTCGTCAAGCCCGGCAGAGTGATGTTCGAGATCGCAGGCGTGCCCGAAGAGACCGCCCGCGAAGCTCTCCGCCTTGCCAGCCACAAACTGCCCATCAAGACGAAGATCGTCGCGGCGGGCACCGAGTCCGAGAACGGTGGTGAATAAGATGAAGGCAAACGAAATACGCTCCATGTCCGTCAAGGAACTGGAAAGCAAGCTGGTCGACCTGAAGAAGGATCTGTTCATGCTCCGTATGCAGCATGCCACGAATCATCTTGACAACCCCACCAAGATTTCTGCGACCCGTCGGGATATCGCGCGCGTCAAGACCGTCCTGCGCGAGAAGCAGAACTGAGGAGGTAAGGAATAATGAACGAAACGAGAACTACTTCCCGGAAGACCCGCGTCGGCAAGGTCGTATCCGACAAGATGGACAAGACCGTCGTCGTCACCGTCGAGGACCGTGTTGCCCACAAGACCTACAAGAAGATCATCGGCCGCACCTATCGTCTGAAGGCCCATGATGAAAAGAACGAGTGCGGTGTCGGCGATATCGTGCGCGTGATGGAGACCCGCCCCCTGTCCAAGGACAAGAGATGGCGCGTGGTCGAGATCGTTGAGAAGGCAAAGTAAGGAGGCGCCAGAATGATACAGCAGGAAACTTATCTGAAGGTCGCCGACAATACCGGCGCCAAAGAGTTAAAGTGCATCCGCGTGCTGGGCGGCTCCAAGCGCAAGTACGCGAGCATCGGCGACGTGATCGTCTGCTCCGTCCGCAAGGCGCGGCTCCGTCAAGAAGGGCGACGTGGTCAAGGCCGTCGTCGTCCGCACCGTCAAGCCCGTTCGCCGCGCTGACGGCACCTACGTCCGCTTCGACGAGAACGCTGCGGTCCTCATCAACACCGGTGATAAGAACCCCCGCGGCACCCGTATCTTTGGACCCGTCGCCCGTGAGCTCCGCGACAAGGAATATATGAAGATCCTGTCGCTGGCTCCCGAAGTGATTTAAGGGAGGGCACAGAGAATGAACATTAAGAGAGACGATAAAGTCGTTGTTCTGTCCGGCAAGGACAAGGGCAAGCAGGGCAAGGTCATCAAGGCCGATCCCCGGGCGATGAAACTCATCGTTGAGGGCGTGAACGTTGCGACCAAGCATCAGAAGCCCCGCAAGCAGGGCGAAGAGGGCGGCATCTTCAAGATCGAGACCCCCATCTACGCCTCCAAGGTTCAGCTCGTCTGCCCCAAGTGCGGCAAGGCCACCCGCGTTGCCCACAAGATCACCGACGGCAAGAAGACCCGCGTCTGCAAGAAGTGCGGCGCTGAAATCTGAGAGAAAGGAGTAAACTGACATGACAAGAATGAAGAAAAAGTATCTTGAGGAAGTTGCTCCTGCTCTGATGCAGAAATACCAGTACAAGTCCGTCGTCTCCGTGGGCTGCGGCGACTGCAAGGACAACGCCAAGGCTCTCGAGGCCGTCATCAAGGACATCTCCGCCATCACCGGTCAGCACGCCGTGGCTACCGTCGCCCGCAAGTCCGTCGCGAACTTCAAGCTCCGCGAAGGCATGAAGGTCGGCGTCAAGGTCACCCTGCGTCAGGATCGCATGTGGGAGTTCCTGGATCGTCTGCTCAACGTGGCGCTGCCCCGTGTCCGCGACTTCCGCGGCATCAGCGCCGACGCCTTCGACGGCCGCGGCAACCACCACCACCGCGCAGACCGATGAAGAAGCACGCGAGCTGCTCAGACTGATGGGCGCCCCGTTCGTGAGCTAAGGAGGACGAAACAATGGCTAAGAAATCGATGATTCTCAAACAGCAGGCCCCTGCGAAGTTCTCCACCCGCGCCTACAACCGCTGCAAGATCTGCGGCCGTCCCCACGCTTATCTGCGCAACTACGGCATCTGCCGTATCTGCTTCCGTGAGCTGGCGTACAAGGGCCAGATCCCCGGCGTGAGAAAGGCTTCTTTCTGATCGCAACAGAATAACGAAAAAAGGAAGGCCGGAAGGTCTTCCTTTTTGCATAATGTCTTGAAAAGTGACGCTGAAGAAAGACAATCAAGAGCAGAGGGTAATATCCGGTGAATCTTCCCAAACGAAAACAAATCCGTCTGCACGATCATGATTACGCTGCCCCGGGCGCGTATTTCATTACGATCTGTACCCACGACAGAAAATGTATTCTGTCTGAAATCGCTGTAGGGGAGGGGCTTGCCCCTCCCGAGCCAGGGCTTGCCCCTCCCGAGCCAGGGCTTGCCCCTCCCGAGACAGTGGTCGACCCTCCCAAAACGCACTTATCCCCGATAGGCAAATGCGTGGAAGAGCAGATCCATCAACTGCCGCTGCGTTATCCAACGGTCGCTGTCGATAAATATTGTATTATGCCCAATCACATCCATCTGATTGTGTCGATCTGCGATGGAACGGGAGGGGCAAGCCCCTCCCCTACGCTGTTTGATGTGGTTCGTGTGCTGAAATCCATGACAACGCGATTGTCCCGCGCGACCTTGGGAGAGGGAGCTCTGTGGCAGCGTTCCTATTATGAGCATGTAATTCGGAACGAAAACGAATACCAGGAAATCTGGACCTACATTGACGGCAACCCCGTAAAATGGTTGGACGATCGGTATTACAACCCGTAGGGGAGGGGCAAGCCCCTCCCGCGCCAGTGCTCCACCCGCAGGTGCCGATGCCGCGAATCATGAGCCGATCACCATCGTAGGGGAGGGGCTTGCCCCTCCCGTGCGGAGGCGGTCAACATGCAAAAAATGTACGGCGGATTCGTGAAATGATACGAATTCGCCGTACATTGTTGATAGACGGTTGATTGTGCTGCCGGGAGGGGCTTGCCCTTCCCGCGCCAGTGCATACTCCACCCGCAGGTGCCGATGCCGCGAATCATGAGCCGATCACCATCGTAGGGGAGGGGCTTGCCCCTCCCGCGCGGAGGCGGCCAACATGCAAAAAATGTACGGCAAATTCGTGAAATGATACGAATTCGCCGTACATTGTTGATAGACGGTTGATTGTGCTGCCGGGAGGGGCAAGCCCCTCCCCTACGCGCATTTGGCGTTATGCAGATACGTGGCCGCCGCTTCGCGGGAGTTTACTTGTGCGTCCAATTCCACATATTATTGTACCAGGTGTAGGTTCCGTTGATATTATCGGCAAGATCCTCCCACCAATCGTTCTCCTTATAGTCGATTTGATCATCCGCGTAAAAATAGTTTATAAGATCCTCGCCGAACCAGTCGGGGCCCGGCATAGCGTGGCGATTAGTGTGAGGTGTATATCCATTGTCACTCAAAGCCGAGGAAAGGGCATCCATCTGAGAATAACCATACGGTCCATCAAAATTTATTACGAGGTTGCCTGGTGTACCGTCTTTGAAGTTTGAAACTGTAAGCGTAGGACCGCCGCTGGTGGCGATCACGTCCGAGGCATCGAAGCGGATGAGTTCAACGGTAGGTTTGTCCATTTTTATTCTTCCTTTCCCAAAAGATAACACATTATACCCCCCCCTGGTATTATGTCAACAGAAACTTTCTTGCCTGCCCCGCGGGCGTCCCTCGGCGGCCTTTCGTAAAATCCACACAAAAATATGCAAAAAATTTCGGCGCAACGCCGAAAAAAGGATTGACAAACAGATTTCAATCCTGTAATATATGGAATGTTCGGGCGGGAACCGATCACTCCCGGCCGCAACCGATAAAGAAGCATGATTTCACTCCCTTACGAAGCGCTGCGCATGACGGAAAGAATCGCTTTTACAGATTCCTTTCTGGCGTGGGATTTCGGGGGAGCAAAGCGCTGTTTTGAGATCCAAACGAAAAACAGCTTTTTGTAAGACCGAAGCGCGAAACACCCGGACGAGTTGTGTGAATGTTCCGTACCGCTGGCACAGCCAGGCAGGCGGAATAAGATGCAGCAAGGAAGGGGAAAGTGGAGTGGAGCGAGCTTCCGCGCCTCCCCCATCAAAACGAAGCCCAGCGAAGCGGGTTCGTTTTGAAAAGGAAGAAGGAGGGAGCGGATACGCAGCTTTCACGGCGCTTACGGAAACCGGGAAAGCGGAGTGGAGCGAGCTTCTTCTGACGCGACGATGAAAGGCCGTGGCCAATCAGGCATTGGCATGGAACCTCATCGCCATCACCGGGCAAGCCCCGGTAACTCTAAATACAGGAGGAAAAACCACATGCAGATCACCGACCCCATTGCCGATATGCTGACCCGCATCCGCAACGCCGGAAGCGCCAAGCATGAGTCCGTCGACATTCCCGCCTCCAAGATGAAGAAGGCCATCGCCGAGATCCTGCTCAACGAGGGCTACATCAAGAACTTCCAGGTGATTGACGACGGTACCCAGGGCATCATCCGCGTCACCCTCAAGTACCTCCCCGGCAAGGAAAAGGCCATCCAGGGCCTGCGCCGCGTGAGCAAGCCGGGTCTGCGCGTTTACGCAGGCGCCGATGAGCTCCCCCGCGTGCTCAAGGGTCTGGGCATCGCCATCATCTCCACCTCCAAGGGCGTCATGACCGACAAGCAGGCTCGCAAAGAGAACGTCGGCGGCGAAGTCCTTGCGTTCGTATGGTAAGGAGGTAACGACATGTCTAGAATCGGTAGAGCACCCATCCATGTTCCCGCCGGCGTTGAAGTCAAGGTCGACGAGCACAACCACATCACCGTCAAGGGCCCCAAGGGCAGCATCGAGCGCACCCTCGTACCCCAGATGAAGATCGACGTTCAGGACGGCGTGATCCACGTCTCCCGTCCCGACGACACCAAGGAGAACCGCTCTCTCCACGGTCTGACCCGCACCCTCGTGGACAACATGGTCATCGGCGTGACCAAGGGCTTCGAGAAGAAGCTGGAGATCAACGGCGTTGGCTACCGTGCCCAGAAGGAGGGCAAGAACCTGGTCATGAACCTGGGCTATTCCCACCAGGTCACCGTGTCCGAGAATGAGGACATCCAGATCGAGGTTCCCGACGCGAACCACATCATCATCAAGGGTATCGACAAGCAGAAGGTCGGCCAGTTTGCAGCCGAAGTCCGTGGTAAGAGACCTCCCGAACCCTACAAGGGCAAGGGCATCAAGTACGGGCAGGCAACACCCTTGTCTCCGCCTCCAGCGTTGAGAAGGGCTTCGACGGCAACGGCGGCAACGTCGAGGCTGCCAAGAAGGTCGGCGCCATGGTCGCCGAGCGCGCCCTCAAGAAGGGCATTGAGGAAGTCGTGTTTGACCGCGGCGGCTACATTTATCACGGCCGCGTCCAGGCACTGGCAGACGGCGCCCGCGAGGGCGGCCTGAAGTTCTGAGGAAGGGGGATAACGAATAATGGCTTACAACAATGACAGAAGGGACCGCCGCAATAAGGAAGAGGCTCCCTCCGAGTTCATCGAGAAGGTAGTTTCCCTCAACCGCGTCAGCAAGACCGTCAAGGGCGGCCGTGTTGCCAAGTTCTCCGCACTCTGCGTCGTCGGCGACGGCAAGGGCCGCGTCGGCTTCGGCATGGGCAAGGCCAACGAAGTCTCCGAGGCGATCCGCAAGGGCCTCGAGGACGCCAAGAAG
>OMXR01000121.1:0-958 GCA_900315045.1 uncultured Sutterella sp.
GCCCGCAGAATGCCCCGCACGTTCTACATCCTTGATGAGCCGACCGTCGGTCTGCACATGGCCGACGTGAAAAAGCTCATCGATGTGCTGCAGCGGCTCGTTGACGCTGGCAATACGGTGCTCGTGGTCGAACATAATCTGGACGTGATCGCCGAGGCGGACTGTGTGATCGATCTGGGGCCGGAAGGGGGAGACGCCGGAGGCGAGGTGCTTGCTGCGGCGAGCCCCGTTGAGGTTTCGGAAAAAGCGACGGCGACGGGAGAGGCGCTGCGCACCCTGCTGAGGAAGAATGCGAATGCGCGGAAATGATATTTTTAGAAGAGGCGGCATGGCGAAAATTGCCGCCCTTGCCGCGGCAGCCGTCCTTGCCATCGGCTCGGGGCGCGCGGCGGACAATGAAGGAGAATGGATCATGCAGATGGAAATCAACGGCAATGCGGTTTCGGTCGTCTGGGAGAACAATCCGGCGGTCGCTGCGCTCAGAAGGAAGGCCGCCGCCCGCCCGGTCACGGTGCGGATGTCGATGTACGGCGGCTTTGAGCAGGTGGGAGAGCTCGGGTTCTCGCTCCCGCGTGAGGATGTCCAGACGAGAACTGTCCCTGGCGACATCGTCCTGTATTCGGGCGACCGATCCGGAGTTCGGGCAAATGAAGCAGTACATTGTCGACGCCTTCACCGACACGCTTTTCGGCGGCAATCCGGCTGCCGTTCTGCCATGCGCCAGGATGCCTGGCAAAGAGCTGATGCAGAGCATCGCCATCGAAAACAACTACTCGGAAACGGCTTTCGTGGTGAAAAAGGCCGATGGGCTGTATGACCTTAAATGGTTTACGCCTGGCGGAGAAATTGATCTTTGCGGGCATGCCACGCTCTCGGCGGCCTATGTGCTCAGCCGCTATGCGGATCCGGGCGTGAGCGTTATGAATTTTGACACCCTGAGCGGGCGCCTCACGGTGAC
>OMXR01000121.1:978-4517 GCA_900315045.1 uncultured Sutterella sp.
AAGCGCGTACCGGTCACGGAGGAGATCCGCAAGGCGAGCGCGGATCTTGCAAGAGAGGCCTATTTCGATGGCGGCGACACGGTCGCGGTCGTCGAAAGCGAGGAGGCGCTTGCCCGGTTCGAGCCCGACTCTGAAGCGATTCTCAAGGCCTCCGGCCTGGGATTTATCATGACTGCGCCGTCCGCACAGTACGACTTTGTCTCGCGCTGCTTCTATCCGAAGCTTGCAATTGCCGAGGATCCCGTGACCGGAAGAGCCCATACGTACCTCGCCCCGATCTGGGCTGAAAAGCTGGGAAAGAGCGTTTTCAGCGCGCGCCAGATCTCCCGGCGCGGCGGCTTGGTCGGCGTGCGTCTGAAGGGCGATCGGGTAGAGCTCACCGGCCAGGTGGTGACCTTCATGGTGGGCGACATTCCGTTTGACCTGTAGCTTTTTCTTTTTGCTGAAGCATAGGAGCCGAGGTTCCCTGCCTCGGCTTTCTATTTCGGAAACGATATTTTGATTAGGTTTTTTGCCTAAAAATTTCGGGTTTCCACCGATAAAACGTCTTGATTTTTTTGAGATCCCCTGTCCGAGAATAACGACACGGAAGGTTGGTGCCTCTGAGTGCTGTTTTCTGGGGGCATCGCTGTTAAAGGCCCTGCAGCCGCGTGCTCGCACAGCAAGCCGCGACTCATCCAAGGAGACTCAAAGTGTCGCGTTTCATCTTCAGATCTCTCGCTGCCGCAGTCCTCGGGGCGTGTGCAGTGTCTTCAGTTCAGGCCGGCGGCTTCATGCTTTATGAGCAGTCGGTTGCCGGCACCGGCCGCGCCTATGCGGGCGCCGGCGTTCATCGTGACGACGATCTGTCGGCTGCCTGGTACAACCCGGCCGGCATGACGCTTCTGGACGGCACCCAGATCCAGTTTGGCGGAACCATCGTGTTCACGACGATGGATCTGCATGCCAGCCCCATGATGGGCGGCAGGGACAACGGCCGCAAGAAGTTCGTTCCCGTTCCCAACATGTACCTCACGCACAAGGTCAACGACAGCTGGTGGCTGGGGCTGAGCCTGAACGTTCCCTACGGCATGGCCCAGGAATACGCCCGGGGCCGCATGATGAACAACTGGGGCGTGAACTCCGAGATGAAGGTGTTCGACCTGAGTCCGTCCATTGCCTACAAGGTCAATGACAAGCTCTCCGTGGGCGGCGGCTTCTCCATTCAGTATGCGAAGTCCTGGGTGGAGTCGGCCGAGTATCAGGCCAAGGGGCCGTACCAGGGCAAGCTTGCCTACGGCAGGCTCGTGGCGGACAGCTGGTCTGCCGGAGTCAACCTGGGCGTGATGTGGACGCCGGTTGAGACGCTGCGCCTTGGCATTGGCTGGCGCTCCGAAGTGCGCCATGATGCGGACGGAACCTATCGGTTCGGCATTGGAAATCTTGGCGACAGCAGCCCCACCGCGTATTCGATCCATGCCAAGGGAAGCGCAACCGTGCGTGCGCCCCAAAACATCACGCTCTCGGCAGTCTGGGACGTGACCCCCAAGTGGGATCTCGCTGCCACGATCCGCTGGTATCAGTGGAGCAGCTTTGACAAGCTCATCATCAAGAACGACAGCAAGCAGCTTGCCATGATGGGGGCGAGCACCAAGGTGATGGACAACGACTGGAAGAACTCCTGGTTCTTCAGCATCGGCACGGACTACCGGATCAACGACGAGTGGACGGTGCGCGCGGGCTTTGCCTATGAGGACTCTCCGGTGGTCAATGAAAAGCGCACGGCGCTCATTCCCGATGCGGACCGCATCTGGATCTCGCTCGGCGCAACCTGGAAAATGAACAAGCAGCTGAGAACCGACTTCGGCTTCACCTGGATTCACGGTGTCGGAAACATGGGACTGTACAAGGGTGAACAGAAGGTTGCCGAGTACGACAACATCGACTGCATTCTTCTCGGAGCCCAGATGGTCTACAAGTTCTAGCCGTCAGGCGATTTCTTGAGGAACGGGGAGGCGGATCGCTCGGTTCGTCTCCTTTTTCTTGTCCCTATCCGGATGAAATTTCTGGAATTTTTGAGAAAAGCGGGTTGGATCGGTCAAGGTGTCTGGCCATGCGCGCCGCTTGTATCAGAAATGATATTTCAGAGAACTTTGACTTATTTGACGCTCGTCATATAGGAAATAAAAAACATATTTATTCCTCTGGAAAACGTCGGTACTGTCTCCTATGTGGATCGAAAAGATCTGTATTCAGATTCAAGTTGCAGGACCCCGAAAATGACTTGAACTGAGTTTCTTTTGATTACAGGAGAGTTGTTATGGAAATTAAACCGGTCAATTTCTCTCGTCGCCATCTTCTGCAGGGCGCCGTGTCCGCCGCGTCCGTTGCGGTGCTTCCGGCTGTGAGCGCTGCTGAAGAAGAAAAGCCCAAGATCCGTCCCCTTTCGGGCAAGAACCTCAAGATGAAGGACGTTCTGAACCGTGCGCGCGAAATGATGATTCCGCGCTGCTACGTGTGTCCGGAATGCAACGGCCGCGGCCCCTGCCTTGGCCAGTGGCCGGGACTGGGCGGAACCGGTGCGAACCGCTCCTTCCAGGCTAACTATGACGCCCTGGCAGCCATCCGCCTGAACGGGCGCGTTGTGCACGGCGTGACCAACCCCGATACCACGTTCAACTTCTTCGGGCAGAAGCTCTCCATGCCGGTGCTTGCCGGCCCCACGGGCGGCACGACCTACAACATGGGCGGCCACCTCACGGAAGCTGAATTCGTGGAGGCGATCTGCGGCGGCTGCACGGCAGCCGGCACGCTCGGCGCCATTGCCGACGGCATTGGCGATCCGCTGCCCGTGTTCGAAGAACGCGTCCAGAAGCTCAAGTCCCTCGGCTACAAGGCGATCTGCGGCCTCAAGCCCCGTCTGCAGAAGGACATCATCGAGCGCATGAAGATTGCCGCCAACGCCGGCATCGTTGCCTTTACGATCGACCTTGACTCCGCTGGCCGCGCCGCCAACGCCACCAAGGGGCAGACCGTCGAGCCGAAGACGCCCAAGCAGCTCAAGGAGCTTGTCAAGGCGAGCCCGCTGCCCCTGATCTTCAAGGGCATCATGACGGTGGACGAGGCCAAGGCCTGCGTCAACGCCGGCGCCGCAGGCATCGTGGTTTCCAACCACGGCGGCAGAACGCTTGCCGATGCACCGGGGACGGCAGAGGTTCTGCCCGAGATCGCCGACGCGCTCGGCGGAAAGGTCATGATTCTCGTCGACGGCTGCGTCAAGCGCGGCACGGACGTTGAAAAGTACCTGGCTCTCGGCGCCAACGGCTGCCTGGTCGGCCGCCACTTCGTGCGCGGCGCCCATGGCGCTCTGGCCGATGGCGTTGAACTGATGGCCAACACGATCCGCCGCGAACTGCGCACGGCGATGGTTCTGACGGGCGCCGCAACGCTCAAGGACATCAACCGCTCGCGCATCCGCCGCAAGACTCCGCCGCCTCTGGCTTTCAGCCCGCAGTAATGGCCTGTCTCTGATCGTTTGACGGATCAGCAAAGCCCCGGAA
>OMXR01000118.1 GCA_900315045.1 uncultured Sutterella sp.
ATGAGTCTGGAATCCGTCTTCGGAACGCTTGCCGGGTGGATCGTCATGGGTCAGACGCTCACATCCCGGGAGGCAATTGGATGCGCCGTCATGGGCGTGGCCATTGTCCTTGCGCAGCTGCCACCAAGACTCTTCAAAAAGCGCTGGACAATCTGAAACCGTGCGCCAGACAAACCGGGAAACTGCGCATGCGAAGCCGTACTCGCTTTGAACGGCTGTTAGCAGAGCGTTTCTCATAGCAGACTCAGATTTTCCTCCCGAGTACCAACGGAGGCAGCCCCGCCTCCTATAATGGAGGATGGTTGACCCCTGCCTCCTCCGGATCCATTATCTGTCCTTGCAGCGGTATGTTGTGAATTAGTTTTCAGTAATAAGCTATGAAAATCTTTCAATTTGAATACAAGGACGAAGCGTCATTACGCGACGAACTGAACGTGGTTCGCGAGGCCTGCAGGGACAAGTCTGGCGCATGCGCCCTCCTGCACGTTTTCGCCGAGACGCCCGACAGAAAGCGCATCGAACGGGTCGGCGAGATAATCGCCGAAGAGCTGCCCAAGGCGCAGTACGTCGGCTGCTCGACCAACGGCAGCATCGGCAGGGGCGTGCACACGCGTTCCGACATCTCGATCGAGTGCACCGTGTTCGAGAGTGACACCACGAAGTTCGAAACGCTGCAGTATCCGATTTCCGAGGAAACTGCGAGCGAAGTGTCCGGCATGCTGGTGCGGGAAGTTCAAAGCCGCCCCTGGGTGAAGGGCGTGGAGCTTCTCATCGTCATTCGCGGCATGTCGCTCTCGACCTTCTGCAGGAATCTTCAGCATCTTCCCAGCGACGTTGCCGTGTTCGGAGGCGGAGCCTTCAACCAGGACATCAACAACACCACCGCCTGCGTCTTCTCCAAGAACGGGGGGTATTCGGAATATGGCGTGACGTTCGTTCTGTACGGCGGCAGCGATTTTCATCTCTCCACGCATTTCGTCACCGGCTGGAAGGCTCTGGGCAGGGAACTGAAGGTGACGCGCGTACACCGCAACATTCTCTATGAACTTGACGGTCTGCCTGCCTACGAGACCTATCGGCGCTACCTGAACATCAAGAACGACGAGCACTTCTTTGTCAATACGGTGGAGTTCCCGTTCCTGTACCGGGAGCATGGCATTGAGATTCTGCGCGATCCGGTCATGAGCAATCCGGACGGCTCGATTGTCATGACCTCCGACATTCAGGAGAGGGACAAGCTGCGTCTTGCCTATCTGAGCAGTGTGCGGGAGGTTGCCAGAACCATGGCGAGTTTCCGCCCCGAGGCCATCGCCATCTTTTCGTGCGCGGGACGCCGTGCGTTCTGGGGCGACAAAGCGGTCGACAAGGAACTGCAGCCCTTTGAACTCGTGGCGCCGACGTTCGGATTCTTCACCTCGGGCGAATTCCATCGCACGGGCATCCACGTGATTCAGCACAACGTGACAATGGTCATCGCTGCCATGCGTGAAGGACTGCCCAAGATCGATGACAAGCCTTCCCGAATCTTCGAGGACACGGAAAAGAGCGGTGAAGTTTCCCTCGTGCAGCGCCTTTCGACCTTCATTGATGCCGCAACGGAAGATCTCAATGAGGCGAACCGTGAACGCTCTCCCTGCTCATGCTTGACCTTGACAATTTCAAGAAGGTCAATGACCAGTTCGGGCATGTGATCGGAGACAAGGTGCTGGTCGGACTTGCGGATCATCTGCGCAACATGCTGAGTACGAAAAATTCCGCCTGCTCTGTCGGACGCTGGGGCGGCGAGGAATTCATGGTCGTGATGCCGGACACGGATCTTGACAGTGCGCTCGCCTTTGCCGAGAAGATCCGCGCGGAGTTTGCCAGAATCAAGTTCGAGCGGGCTGGATGCCAGACCATGAGTGTCGGCGTGGCCCAGATTCGCTCCGGTGAGGACGCCGATGCGCTCTGCATCCGGGTGGACGACGCACTCTATGCGGCAAAGCGCTCGGGCAAGAACCAGGTCAAGGCGGGCTGAGCGCCTTTGGGATCAGCATCGGCTTTTGCGGACGCCCGGGAGACGAAACCTCGATTTTGAGCGAGGCTCGGAGCAGTCCCGTTTGTCAGGGCGTTGCCCACACGCTGCAGACCGTGGCGCAAAAGGGCATGCGGGCTGCAATCCCCTCAGGCCGCCTGAAGCTTTGCCGTAAAGGCAATCCTTCTCGGTGTTGCCACCGAGGCAAAACGGATCAGATACGCCTGACGCTCAGAGTCAACCTCTTCGATCGTCCCGATGCCGAAAATGGGATGGCGCACGCTGTCCCCCACCCCGAGCGGGGCCCCTGCATCTTCATCCACAAGGTGCGTGGTCCTGTAGGCGACAAAGCGCCTGGCGTCATCAAGGAATCCATCCGTGAGTTCCGGATCAAACGTCATCAGGGCGCTGTCGACATCCAGAATGAACCGGGACGGAAAGCGCGTTGAGCCATCCTGATTGCGCCCCGCAGACTCGGAGATGAAAAGCGTATCTTCGGCCCGGGTCATCGCGACAAACGCAAGGCGCCGCTCCTCCTCCATGCCGGCGAGCGTCTTGGTCTTCTTCGAGGGAAAAATCCCTTCGTTCATTGCGGCGAGAAACACGTGGGGAAACTCAAGCCCCTTGGCCGCATGCACCGTCATCAGTTTGACCCGGTCATCCTTTTCGGCAAGATCCGCATTCGTGAACAGCGCGGCATGCTGCAGGTAGTTCTCAACGCTCACTTCTTCGCCGCTTTGCGTCTCGTACTCGTAGACAGACTGTTTGAGTTCGGCCAGATTGTCCAGCCGCGTCTGGCTGCCCTCGGTGCGCAGCGCCGCCTCGTATCCGCTTTCGTCGAGAATGGCGGCAAGAGTCTCCGAAACCGATCCCCCGGCCAGCATCGAACCGAAGCGCTCGACAAGGTCGACAAACCGTGCCGCCTGCGTTCCCCGGAAAATCGGGTCGGCAATCGAGATCTGCAGCGCGCGGTAGAGCGAGCAGCCCTCGCGTTCGGCAACCTCGCCGAGGAACTGCATGCGGCGCACGCCCATGTTGCGTCTTGGCCGGTTGACGATCCTTGCGAAGGACAGGTCATCCCTGAAGGTCATCATTCTCAGGTAGCTGAGCGCATCCTTGATTTCGGCCCGTTCGAAAAAAGGCAATCCGCTGTAGACGGTGTACGGAATATCGGCCTTCACAAACGCCTGCTCAATTGACCGTGTCACGTAGTGCGCGCGATAAAGCACCGCCATGTCGCGGTACTTTGCGCCGCTCTCGTGCAACCTGGCGATTTCAGCTGCAATGCGTCCGGCCTCCTTTGCCTCGTCATCCGCATGGTGGCAGAGGACGGCCGGTCCGCTCCCGCGCATGGCAACAAGATCCTTTTTCATCCTGGTTCGGTTCGCACTGATGAGCGAATTGGCTACAGCAATAATCTGCGGACTTGAACGATAGTTCTGATTCATCATGATCGTCCGGGTACCCGCAAAGTGCTTGTCGAAATCCAGAAGGTACTTCACATTCGCGCCGCGCCAGGTGTAGATCGTCTGGTCAGGGTCCCCCACGACAAAAAGGTTGCCGTGGTACCCGGCAAGGATCTCCATGAGCTCGTACTGGATCATGTCGATATCCTGGAACTCATCGATCATGATGTACTCCAGTCGCTCCTGCCACTTGCGCCTGATGCCCTCATCCATCGAGAAAATGTGGATCGTGAACTTCAGCAGGTCGTTGTAGTCCAGCCCGAAGCATTTCTTCTGCTGATAGAGGTATCCGAGAAAAATCTTGTCTTTCGCCGAGCCGGCCGCAAGGTATTTCTCCCGCAGGGCATCAAGCGGCAGCGCGATGAGTTCCTCGTAGTAGCGCGGGCGGCCGAAGAGCTTTTCCATCTCGATCATGTCGCGCGCGGCGGAAAACGTCATGTCGCGCAGCGTCAGCCCCCGCTCTTCGTAGACCGCGGCAAGCATGGCATCAATGTCGGCATTGTCAAGGACGAGAAAGCTTTTCGGATAGCCGACTGCATGGATCTCCTCGTGCAGCACGGTCACGCAGAAACTGTGAAACGTGCAGATCATGCCCGTGTCATTGTCGCCAGTCAGGCTGTGAATGCGGGCGCGCATTTCGCTCGCCGCCTTGTTCGTGAAAGTTACGCACAGGATATTCCCCGGCAAAATGCCGATCTCGCGCACCAAATAGGCAAAGCGGTGCGCCAGAGCCCTGGTCTTTCCGGACCCCGCTCCCGCTATGACGCGCACGAACCCTTCGGTTGCGGTCACCGCCTCGCGCTGCGCCTGATTCAATCCTTGAAGCAATTCACTCATCGAGTTCTCTCTCCGTGCTTCGATTGTAGGCAAGAGTACGGGCAAAAGACGGATTACGCCCCCCGGGCAGCGTGGTATCGTTCCCGAAATTCCCATTTGGAGTTGTTTCAATGACACCGTACACTGCCGAAGGCATCCTTGCCCTCATCACGAAGCTTTGCGCCATTCCCAGCATTTCCGGCCATGCCGAACAGGAAAACGCCTGTGCAAAACTGATCTATGAGGAGCTCAAGTCAATCCCCTGTTCGGGCGGCAACATGCTTGACGTGAAGTTCATCGACTGCGAAGGCGATGCGCTCAGGCGCAAGGCGGTCTACGCGCTGCTCACGCCGCCCCGGGCCGCCGAGCGCTCCGTGCTGCTCACCGGGCACTTCGACGTGGTCGACACGAGCTGCTACGGAGAACTGCAGCCCATCGCGTGCGATCTGCCGCTTCTCACGGAAAAGCTCAAGGAGCTGGGCGGCCTCGAGCGCACGGCTCAGGCGGACCTTGAGAGCGGCAACTGGCTGTTCGGCCGCGGCTCAATGGACATGAAGGCGGGTTTGGCGCTCTTCATCGCCGCGATCGGCAAATACGCCGCCCAGGAAAACCTTGCCGTCAACATCGCCTTTCTGGCCGTGCCCGACGAAGAGGCCAACAGCGCCGGCATGCGCGGCGCGATGCGCGAGTTCTGCACCCTGCTCGAAGAGCACTCGATCAAGCTCAATGCGGCGCTCACGGGCGA
>OMXR01000116.1 GCA_900315045.1 uncultured Sutterella sp.
GATGATCACCGCGGTTCCGGCGATCGCAAGCGGCGGGAGCGATTCTCCAAGCACCAGAACCGAGACGGCCGCCGCAATGAGCGGCTCGCTGTAGATCCAGATCGAGGCGCCGGCAATGCCGATCAGCCTGACGGCATAGTTCCATGTGATGTAGCAGGCGGCCGAGGCGAAAATTCCCAGAAAGAGAATGCCGAGTGCAACATCCGGGATCATGAGTGTCTCAAGCGTGAATTTCGGTCCGGCAATGAATTCTGCCGGCAGCGTGAAGAGCAGTCCGAAGAAAAACGCCCAGACTGTCGTTGCAAGAACGCCGTATCCGCGATCGGCAAGTTTTGTCACACAAACGTTGTACAAAGGAAAAACGAGACATGAGGCGAGCGTCAGCGCGTCTCCGAAGGGACTGGCCTGCGGCAGGCCGACGGTCGAAACGGTGATGCAGACTGATCCTGCAATGGCAAGCGCCGAGCCGGCGAAGAACTGTTTCGTGAGCGGCGTCGATCGGAAAAATGCCCTCATGACGAGAACATTGAAAATCGGAACCAGGGACGCGAGGATCGCGACGTTTGCGGCCTGCGTGTATCCGAGCGCCGTGTTCTGGAGAAGAAAATAGAGCGTGAAGCCAAAAAGTCCGGAAAGCGCAAGGAGCAGTGCGTCGCCCGCCGAACGGATGCGCAGCGGCTCATGCGCTGCAATCGCGATGCCCGTGAGGCAGACCAGTGCCACGGAAAACCTGAGGACGATCACGTCGATTGGCGAGACATGCTCGTAGAGCGACTTGGTTGCGGCATACGTGAGCGCCCAGACAACTGCGGTAAAGAGTGCGGCGAGATTGCCTCGAAGAAACTGCGCTGGCATGAGAGATGTTTCCGTCTTTGCTGACGGGCGCATCTTAGTCGCTTCGCACCGCATGAATCCCTGCTTATAGCTATACGGTTATACACGAAAAAGCTGTGCTATAACACGCTTTGCCGCAGTCAGACGCCCCGGCGGAAAATCCTGCCTGGGCAGAAGGTGTTCCATTCCTGCAATGAGAATCGGTCCGCAAACATGCTCCACACGATTTACAGCAATTACTTTGAAGTTCTTGAGGCGTGCCTCGTCGAGAACCTGAAGGCCGAGGCCTGCCGGCCCGAGGCGGTTTTTGAAACTCAGGAAATCATCATTCCGTCGCTTGCCGCCGCCGACCGGCTGCGGCTTGACATCGCCGCCCAGACGGGGATTTGCTGCGGCTACGAATTCGAGTTCATCGGCGCCTGGTTCGAAAAGATGACAGGGGTGGAAAGCGCAAACGAGCACACCTCGCAGTCCCTGGTCTGGCCGCTCTGGCGACTGCTCCGGGACGGCGCCTTCACCGGGCGCTTTCCGGCGCTGCGCCGCTACGTCGAGGGCAAGAGCGCGAGCGAAATCTACGATTTTGCCCAGCGGGTCGCGGATATCTTCCGCCGCTACATCGCCTATCGGCTTGACCGCGTGCTCGAGTGGATCGGCGTGCAGCAGGGCGGCGCCGAGTCCGAGTTGCGGCGCAGGGAGACCGAGGCGCTCCGGGCGCACCCTGACTACGCATGGCAGCGGGCGCTCTGGGAGAAGCTTGCCGATCCGGCCGTCTGGAAGGACGTGCGCAACCTCAAGAAACTGCCTGACTGCTTTGCAGGCATGCGGGCGAGCTCGGCGCGCAGCGTGCACATCTTCATGCCCACAGCCGTGCCGCCCGTGTTCCTGCCGTTCCTGAGCGCCGTCACGACGGGGGAGAACGCACTTGACGTGTGGCTCTACATGCAGAACCCGAGCTCGGGCTTCTGGTTCGAGGGCATCGATCTTGAGGACAGAACGAGCCAGGGCAGGCTTCAGGCGTACCTGGTGCGAAACGCCAAGAGCACCCGCGCGACCATCGACCGGCTCTGGCTCTTTTCCGGAGAGGACGGAGGAAACCTGCCGCTGCCCGAGCGGCTCATGGAGGATGGCGCCGGGCGCGCAGAGCCGGAGGACACGCCCTGGGTGGCGGCTGCGGGCGAGCAGCCCCGCAGCCTTGCGTTTGATTTTGTCCACCAGAGAATTCAGGATTTCCGCGCAAGCGAAACGCTTCAGGCCGAGCGCATCTACATTGATCCGGCCCCGGAAGCCGAGGGCAGCATGCTCGCCAGGCTTCAGAGCGCCATCGTCAATCTGGACAGCACGCTGCTGCCCGATCAGCCCGACCGCTCGATCCGCCTTGTGACGGCTCCCAACCGGCTGCGCGAGGTGCAGGCGCTTTGCGAGTACCTGCAGTCCTGCTTCCAGGACGATCCGGCTCTCAGAGCCGAGGACGTTCTCGTCGCTTCGCCCGAGCTTGACGCATACATCCCCCTCATCCACAGCGTTTTCGGCAGTTTGCCCCGGGAGCGCTCGATTCCCTACCGCATCGTCGGGGCTGGGCTCGTGCAGGAGAATCTGGCCGTGCAGGCCGTGGTGAGCCTGTGCGACATGATCGAATCGCGGGCCGATTCCGACGCGTTCTTCGCCTGGCTCGAACTGCCGCTCGTGACGCGCAACTGGGGACTTGACTTCGAGGATCTTGCCGTGCTGCGCGGATGGCTTCGCGCGGCCGGGTTCCGCTACGGCATCTCCAGGGCGCACATGGCGCGCCTTGGCCGGGAAAAGGACGCCGAGGGGTGCCTTGAAAGCGCCCTCGAGCGCCTTGCGCTGGGGCTGACGCAAAGCGGCGAGCGCGTGCGGCTCTTTGCCGGGACGCTGCCCGTTGCGGCTGCTTCGCCCTCCGATTATGAAACGGTTGTCTCCCGCAGCGACCTGCTTGAAAAACTGCTTCTGATCGCCGAGCGGATCGAGTCGATGCGCCGGCACTTCCAGGATGAGGGCGAGATCAACGTGACGTCCTGGGCCGACACCTGGAGCCTGGAGCTTGAGCCGCTTTTCGGCTCCGAGCAGCAGACTCCCGAACTCGTCGGCGTGCGCCGCTCGATCGGCCCGAAGGCTCGACGCTGCCGTTCACGCTCTTCTGGCACGCGCTCAAAAGCCAGCTCGGCGAGCAGAAGGCCCCGGTGCGCCAGGGCGACGCCGTCACCTTTGCCGACATGTCTCACTCGAGGGGGCTGCCGTTCAGGATCGTGGCCGTTCTGGGACTCGGGCAGGATTCGCGCTTCCCCGGCGTGCATTTCACCGAATCGTTCGATCTCATGGCGCTCACCGATCAGGCCGGCAATCCGGTCCGGCGAAGGGCCGACCGGGACAGCCGCTCGGACAACCGCAACGTCTTTCTCGATCTGATCCTAGGCGCAAGGAGCAGCCTCTATCTGAGCTACTGCTCGGGTGAAGGCAAGAAGGCGGGGAGGTTGCCCAGTCCCGTGCTCACGGATTTCATCGAACTCATCGCCCTTGCGCTCGGCAAGGACGGCGTCGGCGCGCTCAGGGCGGCTGTCCCCCTCACGGCCGCACTGCCCGCAGCTTTATGAAGCCGTCTGCGCGGCAAAGGAGGCGGCCGCGGACGAGGCGCCCTTTGCCGACGCAGGGCCGCTCATCGCCCCCGGGCAGATGCCCGAGCTTATCGACTGGTCCGATCTTGCCTTCTTCTGGAAGGATCCGGACAAGTGGACTCTTGTGCGCCACGGCGTGGAGCAGGAGTACGGAGCCGCCCCCGATCAGACGCTCCCCGTCGTTCCCGAGACATCGGCGCTCCCGGGCTGGGCCTGGAAGAGCAGGATTGCCGGGCTCTTTGACAGCGGGATTCCCGCCGATGAAGTGAACGACATCATGGCCAGGGATCCGATGAATGGAGCCGAAGGCGTGCGCGAGTTCTTCGCAAGGCAGCTGCTGGACTGGCTCGAGCTCTGCCGCAAGACTGAGGACGATCTTCAGAGCAAGACGGATGAATCTCCGCAGACGCTCGTCTATCCGATCGATGGGGCCCTGAGGCTTCTGCAAAGTGCGGGAATCGACCCGCAGCCTTTCGCTGCGATTCGCGGCGTGCAGTGTTTTGCCGCGAAGCTTCGCAAGAAGCAGGAGGAGGATTCCTTCGTGCTCTTTGAACGGGTTATCTCCAAGAGCGCGCTCAAGGCGCTGGGGCTGAAAAGGGCGATGCTCGCGGCCTGCGGCCTGAGCGCTGCCGTGTGCTATTCAATGTACGGTGAAGAGGATGGACAGCTCGTTGAGCTCGAGCCCATGAAGAGCGAAGATGCCGTCATGGCGCTCAATGTGCTGATTGCCCTGTATCTGCTTGCGCTGAGCCGTCCGGCTCCCGCACCCCTCGCAAACGGAGCGCAGGAATTCGGCTCTGATTTGCTCTGGCGAGGCAGGCAGGAGGAGCGGGCGGTCCGTCAGGGGAGCAGCCTTGTCAAAACGCTAGCCATTGTGCTCGGCGTCAAGCCTCCGTCCGCTCGATGGAAAATGCAGGATCTCGAAGAGCTTTTCGTGCAGGAGGTTTCCCATGCCTACGTTTGATGTGCAGGATCGCAGCGACAGCCTGCAGGGGCGCCGGCTCATCGAGGCCAGCGCAGGGACGGGCAAGACCTTCTCCCTTGTCGAGATCGTGAGGCGCAGGATCGCCGAGTCGGCCGAGCCGATCGACATTTCCCGGCTCCTGCTTGTGACCTTCACAAACGCGGCGACGGCCGAGCTCACCGACCGGCTCAAGGCCGGGCTGGAGAAAAGTCTCAGGGACGAAACAGATTCCGCTCTGGCCGCGCGCTTTGCCGCCGCGCTTGAGCATTTTGACGACGCCTGCATCATGACGATCCACGGCTTTTGCCGCAAGATGCTTTCGGACTACACCTTCCTGCACGGCGGCAGGTACGGCGCCGAGCTCGACCTCGATGACTCGGAGTACACAGCGCAGGTCGCCGAGGAATTCGTGCGGGACAAGGTGCGCGGGCTCGGCCCCGACGATGCGCTCAAGCTCGCCTCCTTTGAGGATGCGCTTGCGCGGCTGCTCAAGGACCTCGCCGCCCGTGGGGAGGTTCCTCCGTTTCGCGTCGTGCCCGATGACGGAGGTGCGCTCAGCTCGGCAATGAAGGAGTATCCAGCCTGGGCATTGAAGCGCCTTGCCGAGTTAAAGCGCGAGGCGGGCGTGATGAGCGCCGATGAGATGCTCTCGCTCATGGCGGCGAAGGTGCGCGATGTTCCCGAGTTTGCCCAGGCCGTGCGCGAGCGTTTTGATATCGTGCTCATTGATGAGTTCCAGGATACGGACAGCGTGCAGTACGAGATCTTCAGGCGGCTGTTCCTGGAGGGGGACGGCGGGCCGCAGACGGTGTTTTTTGTCGGCGACCCCAAGCAGGCGATCTACCGCTTCCGCCGGGCCGAGCTTGCCACGTACCTTGAGGCGCGCAGCGACATGGGTGCGGGCAATGTCTTCAGCCTCAGGCGGAACTTCCGCACGACCCGAGCGCTTCTGGATGCCTTCAACGCGTTTTTCTCCTATCAGGCGAAGGACGCGCCGGACGGGAACGCGTTCTTCTCTTCGGAAATCCTCTACGAGCAGGTTGATTGCGGCAACCGGGAAAAGACTCCGGTGATGGAGCTCGGAAAGGACGGCATGCTGCGGCCACTGCCGGTGCTCGAAGTGCTCACGGACAAGCAGCCCGGCGCAGAGCCTGTCAGGGACTGGATCTCCGACACCAGTGTCGAGGCGATCCGCGCCGCCGAGGACGACTGGATCGCCGCAGACATCGCCAAGCTTCTTTCTGGGCGCTTTTACATCGGGCCGCGCCGGGTTCGGCCGGCCGACATCGCCATCCTGGTGAGCCAGCGCAAGCACGCCGAGAACCTCATCGGCGCGCTGCGCGTCCTGCGCATCCCCGTTTGCATGCCGAGCAACTCGGACGTATTCGCCACCGAGCAGGCCGGGGAAATCCTGAACGTTTTGAAGGCAATCGAGTCGCCCACGGATTTGAGGCTACTCAATGTCGTACGAACGTCGCGCATTTTCGGTGACACGATGAAGACGTTCGGAGGCGATCAGCAGGCGGTTCTGCGTGCACGCGAGGATGTCGAGGCGGCGGCATTGAAGTACCGCAGGGCCGGCCTCACGGCAGCGTTCGACCTTCTTTTCGAGCGGCGCTCCGTCGTGAGCAGGATCCTGCCGCTCAGGGAGGGCCGGCAGCATCTGCGCAACTACGCGCATGTGATCGAGCTGCTGCAGCAGCAGAGCCAGCGCCTTGCGGCGCTCTCGGGGCTGATCCGCTGGTTCGAGGCGGAGCGCTCGGCGGAGAGCGCTCCCGAAGAGCGCTACGTGCGGATCGAATCCGATGAAAACCTCGTGACGGTTGAGACGATCCACGGCAGCAAGGGACTGGAGTATCCGATCGTGTATCTCACGCATGCATCCTTTGCCGTGGCCGCGAAGAAGGCGAAGTCCGGCTTTTTCAAAACCACGGAAAACGGACGATGCCTCTTTGAAATGATTCTCGATCCCGAGGCGCAGCCGGAGGACGAAGTGAACCTTGAAAACCGGGAAAATGTGCAGGAGGCTGCGCGCCGGGCGTATGTGGCAATGACCCGCGCATCAAGCCGCCTCGTGCTGCCGCTTGCCCAGAAGCGCAAGAAGGACGGAGGCGCGCATTCGGCTACGGCCAGGAACATCTACTGGATGATGAGTTCTGGCGAGACGCAGGTCGGGGACAGCGCCCGGACCGAAGCGCTTTTTGAGGAGCGTCTTGACGCAATCAGGCAGACACTCCGAAGCGACGCGGACGCGATCCGCGCCGATCTGGCCGGGAATGCCGCGCTCAAGGCTCCCGTTGACGCGGCCTCAATTACGGCCGAAGCGCTCTTTCGCGTGAACGTGCCCCCGTTTGATGCTGCCGCCCAGTGCGCGGCAGGACAGGATGTCGGCGAGCCGGAAGAAGAGCCGGTCTGCGGCACGGATCCTGCGCGGGCCGTTTCGGCCGCCTGGTCGAGCACCAGCTTTTCGGCGCTGCGCCGCGGCGCCGATCACGCCATGCCCGGCGCCTGCCTGGATCCGGATGAGGAGGCGGCGGCCGAGCCTCCGCAGAAGCGTTTTCCGATCACATCGAGCAGCTGCTTCGCCCCTACCAGGGACTGCTCGGCGAGGACTATGCCTATGCGCATGGGGCCGTCACGAGGATGGCGCGTGACGTGCTCTCTTCGGTGCTGCCGGGCGGGGTCGTGCTCTCGTCCGTGCCGATGCGCGAGCGCTTTTCCGAACTCGAGTTCGACCTCTATGCGGGCGAGCCGGCCCCTGGACGAGAAACGCTCACCGAGCGGCGCCTCATCGAAGCGCTCGGGATCCTGTGCCGGGCGCACCGAACCGACCCCGGGTACACCCCGGAGTATCTCGCCCCCGGTGCGATCCGCGGCATCGTGAAGGGTTTCATCGATCTGTTCTTTTTCGCCAGGGGGCGGTACTGGGTGATCGACTGGAAGAGCAACCGGGTCTCGGGCAGCGCCCGCGGCTACACTCAGTCGGCGCTTGCCGCCGAAATGCAGCGCCATGGGTACCGGCTGCAGTATCTCATCTATCTGGTCGCCGCCATGCGGTTCCTGAAGGCGCGGCTCGGG
>OMXR01000115.1 GCA_900315045.1 uncultured Sutterella sp.
CTCGGACGTGTTCCGCAATGCACTGCCGCAGCACCATAATGAACATCGGCCCGGTGTTTACTGGCACCGAGCCGATATCAAGGCCATCCCGGGAGAGCTGGCAGGCCACCGATCCATACTCCTTCAACAAGCGCGAACCGCTTACGGGAGTCGGTGCCCACATCCGCGAGTCTCAGACCATGGGAGCCTTTCACCGTGTATTTTATTGGGCGGGGCGGCACTGCGCCAGGGCAAAACCACAGGATTTGCCTCAAGTCGAACGATCTCAGAATAAACGGAACGGGGCGGATGAAATCCGTTAAAATTTAACAAGTTGCGCCATCGGATCGATGATTTGTCCGATGGCTTTTTGTTTCTGGGGACAAGTCTCTGGCTATGCATTCGCGCATTGCCCGCTGCTTTGCAAATGCACCGTCCCCGCTGCCGGCTTTGACGGGCACAGCAGCCTGTGTTGCACGGAGCGCCTTTTGTTTTGCATTTCCGGTCTTTAGCGTCTTTGGTTGCTATTTTTGCAGATCCGCAAAATCTCTTTGCGCCGCGGCATGGCGTTTCCGTCTGGAGAGGATGATTATTCGGCGCAGGGCAAATGCCGCCCATCCCTGTTCCTGACACAAAATCTCTCACTAGGAGACGCCGAATATGAAAAAGATCGTTCTTGCCGTGACCTGTGCAATGGCAATGGCTGCAACGAGCGCCCAAGCTCTTGAAAACACCGTCAAGCCCACCGTGACCAAGCTCGGGGTCGAGAACCCCGCCGTTGCGCTGCTCGTTGGCAATTCCTATTCCTTCTACAACTGCGGCGTGCACGGCTACCTGCGCGGCATGAACAAGGAAGCGATGCCCAAGCTCGGCTGGAAGATGCGCATCTCGACGACGTCCTCTGCTCCGCTCTCCCTGCAGCCCGTCGAGTGGATGCTCGGCGAGCACGAGGAGGAGCCCTATGCCGCCGACAAGAAGGCCGGCGCTCCCAAGTTCGACGTCGTGATCCTGCAGCCGCACTCCCAGGCCGCCACCAACGCCAAGCGCGTTCCCTCCTTTGAAAAGAACGCCGCCAAGCACATCGCCGCGATCAAGAAGTCCGGCGCCGCTCCGGTTCTGGTCATGACCTGGGCCCGCGAAGACAAGCCCGAGCAGACCAAGGTGATCGCCGATGAGGCCACCAAGGTCGGCAATGAGAACGGCGCGCTCGTCGTGCCGGTCGGCCTTGCCTTTGCCGAAGCCAAGAAGGGCATGCCCAAGCTCAAGCTCCACCAGAAGGACAAGAGCCACCCGACTGCCGCCGGCTCCTACATCTACGGCGCCATGCTCCACGCCGCGCTCTTCAAGCACAGCCCCGAAGGCCTCAAGTATCTGGGCGAGTGCGAGAAGCCCCTTGATCCGAAGCTTGCCGCCTATCTGCAGGGCGTCGTCTGGAAGACCGCCAAGAAATACTACGGCTGGTAAAGGGTATACCCTGCCTTCGTGAAGGGCGCTCGCTGAGCGATCCTATAATCGAAGGTCGGCAACGACGGCAGACGCCCTGATCGGCGCCTGCCGATTTTTTTGGCAGAAAGGACCCAAACATGCAACGCAGAAGAATGCTTCTTGCTGCTGCAGCTGCAGCAGCGGCCGCTCCGGGCGCACAGGCGGCAAACCAGATTGTTGAAAGGCTGATTCCGCCACCGGTGAAAAAGCCTGCGCACAAGTTCCCGCGCGTGCTCTCCGAATGGTACGGCGAGGGGATGTACGAGGATCTGGAAAAGCAGGGCATGGGCATCCCTGTTCCGGGCCCTGCAGGCCGCAGGAAGGCTTTCATCGCATTCGACACCCAGTGCCCCTGGTGTCACCGTCTGCATGAAGCGCTCGTTCCGCTTTACGATCGGGTCGAAGTGGTCTGGTTCCCGGTCGCCATGCTCTCATACTGGTCCGAGGCCCAGGCGGTGGCAATGCTCTCGGACAAGGATCCCTGGGGCCGGTTCCTCGAGCATCAGGACATTTTCAAGTCGACGAAGAAGCCCTACGGCATCCAGGTCGACCCCAGAGCGGTCTGGGACGCTCCTGTCAAATACCGCGATGGCGTGTGGACGAACACCAAGATCGTCAGGCGCAACGCGTGCCGCACCATCCCGTACGGCGTCTTCAAGAACTCCAAGGGCGAGTTCATCCCGCTGTACTCGCGCCTTTCCACCGAAGAGCTCGCTCGCATCTTCGAGCTCTAGCCGTTTCTGAGACCGCTGCCGCCCCGTGCCCTGATGGGTGCGGGACGGACGTGAGACCTTCTCCGGATCAGTTTCTCCATCCGTCTCGCACTTTTCCGGGCTTTCCCCTGATTCCTGTTGTTCTGAAATTTTTTCTGTGCTACATTCATCGAATATTGATTGAATTCATATATAAATCAATCAATTGCAAAATTATCTTTCGTGTAAAATTTGTTTTAAGGATTTTTTCGTGACTTCCCCCAGCTAGCTGGAATCCAGCGCACGGATGCACTCGGGGAGTGCGCTGGCGCAAAGGAGACTGCCATGAAAAATCCGACTCTTACAAGGAAAGCCGACATTTCCTGCGCCCGTTGCGGGTTCAGCGGACCGGTCTTGCAGCATGCACCCCGTCATCTGTGGGCTGATCTCTTCAGCGAATTTCTTCCGAAGCTTCTTGACGGCACGTTTTTCCACGTGGCCTGTCCCAGGTGCGGCGCAAGACACGACAGTCCGTTTGCCGTGACGCTGGTTTCGCTTGAACACAAGTGCAAGATCACGCTGCTGCCGTGCGCGGATGAACAATCCCGCAGGGCCGCGCGTGCGCATATGAAGGCGCCAGGCCTGCGTGAAGATCCGGTGCTCGTGCGCAGAATCGTCACGAGTGCCGAGCAGCTCGCGGAGAAGTTCCGCATCCTTGAGCACGGCCTGTGCGACAAGCGCTTTGAGCTGCTCAGGATTCGGGCCGAGGAGCTGTTCGTGCACTGCGGCGAGCTGCTCGAAATCCGATTTGTGGAATGGAAAAGCACTCCGTCGCTGCTGCTTGTCACCGCGGGCGGCATGCGCGTTCACCGCTTTGGCGGTCTTCAGCTCAAGTGGCTCTCAATGCGCATTTCGCTGCCGGAATACTTTCTGATCAACCGCAACTGGGCAAGGCAGCACAGGTGGCGCTTTGTGCAGGATGCGCTGCTCGGAGCAAGCCGCTGCCCGCTCGGGCTGATCGGGCTGTAGCGGCTCGCGCAGTCAGAAGTTCATGAACATGTTCATCGCGAAGATCGCGCCGAACGTCACGACGGCGGGGATCGCAGTGCGACGCACGATGCTCATCGGGCTGACGCCTGCGATGAGCGCGGCGGCAATCAGGCATCCGGCGACCGGGGACATCGTGCGGAAGACGCTGCTTGCAAGCTGGATCGGCACAAGCATCGCCGCGAGTTCTCCGTTCATCTGATGGGCGATGTCGGCCGAGATGCTGCCGAAGGCCGAGAACACGCCAACGCCCGATCCGGTGAGAACCGTCACGATGGCAAAGCCGCCGCTAGCCATGAGGATGAGGCCCACGCCGATCAGCTGCTTCTTGGTGATGGCTTGGATGAGCTCGACAATGTCGAATCCGATGAAGCCCGTTGACTTTACGCCCTTGGGAAGGATGTTCTGCGCGCCGCACAGAATGGCGATGACGATGATGGAAAGACCCGCAATGAGCAGGAGCATGTGGATCGGATAGCGCTTCATGAGAAGATATCCGACGATGCAGCTAAACAACTCCCTGCTCAAGCAGGAAGGTTTCCTTGGAACAAGCACTGACTTTTCCTTCCGCTCCTTTTGATCCGTTCGGACAAGAGGGTTGCAGAGGGCTGTCACCAGTGCCACCA
>OMXR01000147.1 GCA_900315045.1 uncultured Sutterella sp.
ATTTGGCCTTGCCAAGCAGATCGACCAGCTCATCTTCACCTGCGCGATCGGGCTTGCCCAGGGGGTGCTGCCCCTCATCGCCTACAACTACTCGAGCGGAAACATTGCGCGCCTCAAGGCCATTGCAAAGACCGCCGCCTTCGGGGGCGTCGGATGCGCCGCCGCGGCTTCCGGCCTCATGATCGTCTTTGCCCCCTGGATCACCGCGGCCTTCATCGACGAGCCCGTCACGAACACCTATGCGGCCAACGCCGTGCGGCTGATCGCCCTTGCCTGTCCCATGGCGGTCATCGGACACCTGACGCTGTGCGGCTTTCAGGCCTGCGCGCAGCGCTGGCAGCCGCTGCTGCTCGCATTCATGCGAAAAGGGGTTTTCGACATTCCCTTCATGTACATTTTTGCGGCGCTTTTTGGCATGTACGGCTCGCGCTCGCCCTGCCCTTCCTCGGAAAGCTCTCCGGGCGCAAGGCGGATCACGGACATACGGAGTCATGACGATGCAGCAGAACCTCAGAGCCACGCTCACGGCCGCCTGTGCGGCGATTTCCCTTGCCTTTGCCGCAGGCGCATCGGCCTGCACGCTCTTTGCCGCTGCGGGTGCGGACATTGTCGAGGGCGGCGGCACGCTTGTTGCCAAGGTGCGGGACTGGTCGCCCGTGCGTCAGAGCGTTCGCCTGGTGAAGCCAGCCCAGGGCTATGCCTACTACGGGCTCGTCTCCGGCCGCAACGAGTGGGTCAATATGGCCGTCAACGAAAAAGGACTGTATGCGGCGATATCGGCGGCCGGATCCGTGCCGAATAAACTGCGCCAGCCCGGAGCCGGGGGCAGACAGGTCGATCACCTGATCAGGAACGCCGCAAGCGTGCGCGAGGCGATGGTCAAGGCCAGGGATTTCACCGGCGCGACCAACATCATTCTTGCCGACCGGCATGAAGTCGCGTTCATCGAGGTGCTGCCGGGCGGCACCGTCCTGCACAAGGCGACCTCGCACGGCACGCTCGCGCACACCAATCACTATGTGCTGCCGGAGAGTGAGCCGCACAACGGCAAGATCGCCCAGACCAGCCTTCGCCGGTACGAGCGCATCCGGGAGCTTCTTGCGGCAAGCCCCAGGCCGATGAATCTCGAGAGCTTCGAAGCGATGATCCGCGACCGCAATGACGGGCCGGACAACAGCATCTGGCGCACGGGCACGGAAACGAGCCGGCACCGCACGATCTCGGCCTCGGCCGCCCAGTTCATGCCGGACGGCTCGGTGCGCTTCTTCATCACGTACCGTCCGTCGGGCAATGAGGACTTCGTGACGGTGCGCACGACGGTCCGGCCGGAAGACTTCAGAAAATAGAAAGGACACGCATGCAATCGCCAGCGGGCTTTCTCTTTACGCTTGCTTCCTACATCTGCTGGGGCCTTTTCCCCTTTTACTTCCACGCGCTCGCCGGCGTGCGCGCGGACGAGATCGTCGCGCACCGGATCCTCTGGTCGCTGCTTCTGGTGGCGGCGCTCCTTTTTGCGGCTGGACGCTGGAAGACGGTTCTTGCCGCGCTTTGCTCGCCAAGGACGCTCGGCGTGTTCGCCTGCTCGGCGTTTCTCACGTGCGCCAACTGGGGCATCTATGTCTACGCGATCGTGACCGGAAGGACGATCGAGGCTTCCCTCGGGTACTTCATCAATCCCCTCGTTTCGGTGGCGATCGGCGCGCTCGTGCTGCGCGAGCGGCTGAGCCGCCCCAAGCTTGCCGCCGTGCTGATCGCCTGTGCGGGCGTTGCCTGGATCACGCTGCGTGCAGGAGGCGTGCCGTGGCTCGGGCTGGGTCTTGCGTTTTCCTTTGCCTTCTATGGGCTGATCCGCAAGATCGCGCCTCTGGGGAGCCTTGAGGGTCTGGCAATGGAAACGATCGTGCTGGCGCCCTTTGCCCTTGCGTACCTCTTCTGGCTGCAGGAGAGCGGCGCGAGCCTTGCCTTTCTCTCGGGCGGCTGGGACATGCGCCTCACGCTGATCGCGGCCGGCCCCATCACCACGGTGCCGCTTCTGCTCTTTGCCTCGGGCGTGCGCCGCATCGCCCTGTCGACCGTCGGCATCATCCAGTACGTCAGTCCCTCGATGGTGTTTCTCATCGGGCTCTTTTGCTTTGGAGAGCCGTTCGATCTGCCGCGCTTTGTCGGCTTTTGCATCATCTGGACGGCGGTGATCGTTTTTGTCGCGGCAAGCGTGCGCGAGATGATCCGCAGACGCAGAATACGCAACGAGAACGCTGTATCATAATAAATTGCGTCTTTTGTCTTTGTTCTCACAGAGATATTCCTTGCGGATATGAAGTGGCTTAACTACGCGCTGCTGCCGGCTGCAGTCCTCATCCTGTGGGCTGCGGCTTCGCACTGGGGGCGGATTCCCCCGGTGCTGCTGCCGACGCCCGAGTCGGTTGCGCAGTCCTTTGTCTCGCTTGCCGCGAGCGGCGAGCTTGCGCGCCACATCGCCTCGAGCGCCCTGCGCTCGTTTTCGGGCTTTGCCATTGCCGCGACTGCGGGCAT
>OMXR01000113.1 GCA_900315045.1 uncultured Sutterella sp.
TGCCTGATGCGGCTTACCGGCCGGCGGCTGGCGGATGCGGGGTTTGCCAGAGGCTGGCGCTGGCTCGTGCTGGTGCCTGTTCTGGGATGGCTGGCGCTTCTGGTGATGCTTCTCATGCCTTCAAGGCGGAGTGCTGAGTTTTTACAGTAGGAAAAACTGATCAAAACAGTCCGGGCGTCTCGTTCTGATGGCGGTCTTACGCTAAGAAGAAAAAGGATCCAGCCGTGTAGAAGAAGATATCTTCCACGGATCTTACAAATCTAACTGTTAGATTGTAAGTTTTTTTTGGAGCAGCCTTTCTGGCCTTTTTTGTAAGGAAAGGCAGATTCAGAAAACGATCTTTTCCGGCTCTGCCGTCTGCCGGAAGGCAAACGGCGTGAGCCACTGCAAGAGCGCTAGGCGCCGTACCTTGCGCGGTAGGCCGCGACGGCGTCGCGGAACTTTGCCGCTTCCCTGGCTGCCGGGGAGTCTCCGTCCATGAAGGCAAGCAGGTTCTCAAGGCTGGCGATCGAGACGACAGGGATGCCGAGCGTCTTTTCCACATCCTGCACGGCGGAGGTTTCCGTCATTTCCGTGGCGTTGCCGCCCTTTTCCTGACGGTCCAGGGCGATGAGAACGGCAGAGGGCGTTGCGCCTGCGGCCTCAATGAGTTTTGTCGATTCGCGCACCGAGGTGCCGGCGCTGATCACGTCGTCGATGATCACAACGCGGCCCTTCAGGGGCGAGCCGATGATGGTGCCGCCTTCGCCGTGGTCCTTGGCTTCCTTGCGGTTGAATGCGTAGGGAAGGTCAACGCCCATCCGGGCAAGATTCATGGCAACGGAGGCGACAAGGGGAATGCCCTTGTAGGCCGGGCCGAACAGCATGTCGAACTGGATCCGCCCGGCATCCCGCGCTTCAAGGAGCGCGGTTGCGTAGAAGGCGCCCAGGCGGTCGAGCAGGCTGCCCGTGTTGAAGAGCCCTGCATTGAAGAAATACGGGGAAAGGCGGCCGGCCTTGGTCTTGAACTCGCCAAAGCGCAGCACTTTGGCGCTGAGGGCGAATTCGATGAACTGAGCGTGATTCTGGGGCATGAGAGGAGATCCGCAGCAAAAAGGGACAGACAGAGAGCCGCTTTTGGCGGCATTGCCAGCGGATTTTAGACAAAATTGCACCTGCGACATTTTTTAAGAGGGACGTCTTCGCACCATGCGCATCATCACCTTCAATGCAAACGGAATCCGCTCGGCGGGCGACAAGGGCTTCTGGGACTGGTTCGACAGTCAGGACGCGGACATTCTCTGCGTTCAGGAGCTCAAGGCTCAGCTTGCGGACCTGCCCGAAGCCGTCACGAGGCGCGCGGGGTACGAGGCATTCTTTCATTGCGCGCAAAAGCGCGGATATTCCGGGTGCGGACTCTGGAGCAGGGTTGCTCCGCGCGGAATCCAGACCGGGTTCGGCGTTCCCGAGTTTGATGACGAGGGACGCTACGTGCGCGCCGATTTTGACGGGCTTTCCGTGCTGAGCGTGTATTTCCCGTCGGGCACATCGGGCGATGAAAGGCAGGCGGCAAAGTACCGGTTCCTTGATGCGATCCTCGCGCACATGCGCGAACTCAAGGCTACGGGCCGCGAAGTGATTCTTTGCGGCGACCTCAACATTGCGCACAAGGAGATCGACATCAAGAACTGGAAGGGGAACCTCACGCATTCGGGATTTCTGCCCGAGGAGCGGGCCTGGGTGACGCGCCTTCTTGACGAGGAGGGCTGGTGCGACGTGTTCCGTCAGCTTGATCCCCGCCCCGAGCAGTACACCTGGTGGAGCCAGCGCGGACAGGCCCGTGCGAAGAACGTCGGCTGGCGCATCGACTACCAGATGGCAACGCCGGGCATCGCCGCCAGAGCGCGGGCGACCTCGATCTATCCGACGGAGAAATTCTCCGACCATGCGCCGCTCACGGTCGACTATGAATGGAGCCTAGCGTGATGCGTCTGGAGCAGGTTCTCTTCAGTCAGGGATTCGGCGCTCGGCGCGAGTGCCGGGCGCTCATCGCGGGCGGCCGCGTGACGTTTGACGGGGTGCCTCTTGATGATCCTGATGCGCAGGTGGATCCCGTGGGGAAGTCCTTTGCCGTGGACGGGTGCGCGTGGCCTTATTTTGAAAAGGCCGTGATCGCCATGAACAAGCCCGCGGGCTACGAGTGCTCGACAAAGCCGAAGTTTCATCCGGGCGTGCTCACGCTCCTTCCTCCCCCTTTGCGCGTGCGCAACGTGCAGCCCGTGGGGCGGCTTGACGAGGACACCACGGGGCTGCTCATCCTCACCGATGACGGCCCCCTGCAGCACAGGCTCATCCACCCGAAGCGCCACGTGAAGAAGGTGTACCGGGTCACGCTCAAGCATGCGGCGGACGAGGGAATCTGCGCCCGGCTGCTTGCCGGCGTGATGCTTGCCGATGAGAACGAGCTGGTGGCGGCTGATGGCGCGGAGCTCACCGGGGAAACGGAGCTCATGCTCACGATCAGCACTGGGAAATATCATCAGGTCAAGCGGATGGTTGCCGCCGCGGGCAACCGGGTCGAGCGGCTGCAGCGCGTGGCGTTCGGCAGGTTTTCTCTTCCGGCGGACCTTCCGGAAGGCAAGTGGATGTGGCTCTCGGGGCCGTCGGAAATTCTGGGTTGAGGCAGGAGCGATGCACGAAGCAAGCGACAGGAAAAAGGGATTTTGGAGTGCGTTTACCGTCTATCGGGAGCCCGAGGCGGTGCGGATGCTCTTTCTGGGCTTTTCGTCGGGACTGCCTCTGCTGCTCGTCTTCGGCACGCTCTCGTTCTGGCTCCGGGAAAGCGGAGTGGACTTGAAGACCATCGGCTTCATGAGCTGGGTCGGGCTTTGCTGGGGGTTCAAATGGGTGTGGGCGCCGCTTGTCGACAGGCTGCCGATCCCGCTGCTCACCCAGGCGCTTGGCAGGCGCCGCTCGTGGCTGCTCCTTTCCCAGATCGGACTTGTCTGCACGCTGTGCGGCATGGCCTTCACCGATCCCGCGCAGCATCTGCGGCAGATGGCGCTCTGCGCGCTGGGAACGGCGTTTTTCGGCGCAACCCAGGACATTGCCCTGGATGCGTTCCGAATCGAGAGCGGAGAGGAGAGCAAGCAGGCCGCCTACGCCGCGACCTACCAGATGGGGTACAGGATCGCCATGATCTGGTCGGGCGCGGGGGCGCTTGCGATTGCTGCCGGAGCGGAGGCCGCTGGGTGGCCCGCGTGGACAATCGCCTACGGAACCATGGCGGCAAGCATGGTGGTCGGCATCGTTGCCGTGCTGCTCAGCCCCGAGCCCGCGAGAAGCGTGCGCCCGTCGCCGTTTGCCGGCATCAAGTCGTGGTTCTTTGACGCGGCCGTGCGGCCTTTTGTCGAGTTTTTCTCACGGTTCGGCTGGTGGGCTCTTGCGGTGCTCGCGCTCATCGCCACGTACCGCGTGAGCGACATCGTGATGGGCGTGATGGCCAATCCCTTCTACCAGGATCTCGGATTCACCAAGGAGGAGGTGGCGGCGGTCACCAAGGTCTTCGGGGTCATCATGACGCTGGTGGGAGCCTTTGTAGGGGGCGTCGTGACGGCCAAGATCGGCGTCATGAAGACGCTTTTTCTCGGAGGATTCCTTTCGGCGGGGACAAATCTCCTTTTTTCCGCCCTGGCCTCGGTCGGGCATGACCTGACGTTCCTCATCTTCACGGTAAGCGCCGACAACCTTGCCGGAGGCCTTGCATCGGCTGCCTTTGTCGCGTATCTCTCGGGGCTGACGAATTCAGCCTATTCGGCAACGCAGTACGCGCTTTTCAGCTCGGTGATGCTGCTGCTGCCGAAGTTCCTG
>OMXR01000131.1 GCA_900315045.1 uncultured Sutterella sp.
CGCAGGCTCCTTCGTCCAATCATTGCAAATTCCTGCTCAATCGGGGCAGTTTTTCCGTCCCGGGGGGAGTTTCCCGGCATGGCGCAATAGACTTCTCCCAATTCTGTTGGAACTCTGGTTTCCTTGCATTTCTGACGTTTTTCCCAGGGAGAGAAGCAAATGACACTCATGAGCAAGAGTGCGGCGCTATTTGCCGCCGCAACCGTTGCAGGCGCCGCAGCAGCGGGCGGCTCTGCCCAGGCTCCGGTTCCGGCCGGATATGACGCCGTGTTCCCGCCCGGAACGCCCAATCCCTACAACAAGTTCTTCACCGGTCAGAGCTACCTGCAGCCCATCATCCGGGAGGGCGTTCCGGCCTTCAACGTGACGTTCGAGCCCGGGTGCCGCAACTTCTGGCACATCCACAATGCCAAGAAGGGCGGCGGTCAGATTCTGCTTGCCGTCGCGGGCCGCGGCTGGTATCAGGAGGAGGGCAAGCCCGCCCGCGAACTCAAAAAGGGAGATGCCGTCTACATCGCGCCCGGCGTCAAGCACTGGCACGGCGCCGCGCGTGACAGCTGGTTCACGCACATCGCGCTCGAGGTGCCCGCCGAAGGCGGCTCGACCACCTGGTGCGAGCCCGTCTCCGATGAGGAGTACGGCAGGCTGCCGTAAGGCGCCTTGAGCAGTCGATCGATTTAGTGCTGGAACAGGCCCGGGATTGCCGCAATCCCGGGTTTTTTCGTCCATGCGGTGTGGTTGTCAGTTCCGTCTTGTCTGTTTGGTGTGACGATTTGTAAAGACGTATGAATAATGCTAGAGTTCATACACTTTTAAAAACATTCATACTGAGGTGCTCATGAAGACAACCGCGATTTCAGTCCTTGCCGCTTCGGCGCTTGCCCTTGCTGGATCCTGCGGCAATGCCGCGCCGGCGCCCAAAGGTGACCTGAACTATGCGAGCATGAAGGACATCCGCAACATCAATCCGCATCTGTATCTCGGAGAGATGGCCGCGCAGGCGATGGTCTTCGAGCCGCTTGTCATGAACACGCATGACGGAATCAAGCCATGGCTTGCCGAGAGCTGGAAGATTTCTCCGGATGGCCGCGTGTACACGTTCCGCCTCAGAAAGGGAGTGAAGTATTCGGATGGAACGCCCTTTACGGCCCAGAGCGTCAAGCAGAACATCGATGCCGTTCTTGCGAACAGAACCCGTCACGCCTGGCTCGACATGATCAACGAGATCGAGGGGACGGAGGCGCTGGGCGAGCACACCTTCAGGCTGACGCTCAAGCACGCCTACTTTCCGACGCTGATCGAGCTGGGACTCACGCGTCCCTTCCGCTTCATCTCCCCGAAGTGTATGAAGGACGGAGGAACCAAGGACGGAGTCTCCTGCCTTGCGGGAACCGGTCCCTGGGTTGTTGCCGAGCACAAGCGCAACCAGTACGCCGTCTTCAGGCGCAATGAGGGCTACTGGGGAGAAAAGCCGCTCCTTGAGACCGTCCGATGGAACGTGCTGCCTGATCCCCAGGCGATGCTGCTTGCCCTGCAAAAGGGCGAGATCGACCTCGTGTTCGGCGCGGACGGAGATCAGCTGACAAGCGACGCTTTTGACAAGCTGCAGAGGGAGGGCAGGTACGTGGCCGCCGTGAGCCGGCCTATTGCAAGCCGCGCGATTCTGCTCAATTCCCGGGGTGAAATCACGGGCGACAAGACCGTGCGCGAGGCAATCCAGCATGCCGTGAACCGCGACGCCATCGTCAAAGGCGTTCTCAACGGCCGCGAAACCGCTGCCGAGACGCTCTTTGCGAAGAATGTTCCGGGGTGCAACGTGCCCCTCAAGCCCCGCAAGTTTGACCGGGCAAGAGCCAACAAGCTTATGGAGCAGGCTGGCTGGAAGAAGGGCAGGGACGGCATCCGCGTGAAGGACGGCAGGCGCTGCGAAGTGTCCTTCTATTTCAACTCCAAGAACACGCAGGAAAAGACGATCGCCGAGGTCGTGCAGTCCGATCTTCGCCGCATCGGCATCGACATGAAGATCATCGGCGAGGAGAAGCAGGCGTACCTTGACCGCCAGCGCACGGGCAAGTTTGACATGCAGTACTCGCTCTCCTGGGGGGCGCCCTACGACCCCCAGAGCTATTTCTCGTCCTGGCGCATTCCGGCGCACGGCGACTATCAGGCTCAGATCGGTCTGGCTGACAAGCCGCTCATCGACAAGGAGATCACGGCGCTCATGACAGAGCCTTCGGAGGCCCGCCGTCAGGAGCTTACAGCCGACATCTTGAAGCGCATCCACGCGTCGGCCGTCTACGTTCCCGTGTCCTTCTCAAGAACCAAGGCGGTGCACTCGAGCGCTCTGCACGGCGTCACGTTTGCGGTTTCCCAGTACGAGATCCCGTTCGAGACGATGACGTTTGACGAAAAGAAGGCCAGCAAGAAGTAAACCCGGGAAGGACTGCGGCATGCTCAGGATGATCGCAAGGCGCGCTTTGCTGCTCCTGCCGATTCTCTTCGGGATCAGCATCGTCTCGTTCGTGCTGATCGCGCTTTCGCCCTCGGATCCGGCCGAAGTTGCGATTCGCGTGAACGCCATGGTGCCGACCCCGGAGCTGATTGCGCAGACCCGCCGGGAGCTCGGGCTCGACGAGCCGGCGATCCTGCGCTATGTGCACTGGCTGGGCGGCGTGCTTTCGGGCGACTTCGGACGCAGCTACGTCTCGGGCCGCGCCGTGACGGCCGAGATTGCCGAGGCGATGCCCCCCACGCTCATGCTTGCCCTTGCAACGCTTGCCGTCATTCTTACGGTAAGCGTTGCCGGCGCCGTCGTCTGCGCTCGTTACGAAGGAGGGCTCCCCGACAAGTGCGTGCGCATGATGATCTTCCTTACCTCGGCTCTGCCCGGGTTCTGGGCCGGCCTGCTCATGATGTGGCTCTTTGCCGTCGAGCTTGACCTGCTGCCCACGAGCGGCATGCGCGGTCCTTCGTCCAGCATTCTGCCCGCGCTCACGCTCTCGCTTGCGTACATCTCGACCTATGCGCGGCTTATCCGCGCCGAAATGATCCGCACCTCGCACGAGGGCTGGGTGCTCTTTGCGCGCGGCAGGGGACTCACGGGGGCCCGCATC
>OMXR01000112.1 GCA_900315045.1 uncultured Sutterella sp.
CAGGAGTGGAGTGGCAGACTGTCTGAGTCAACTCAAGGCAAAGGCTGAAAGCGCCGGTCTGAAAGTGATTGAAGCAGCCCCATACAAACTCAAGCTCAGCCAATATGATCCGTATACGGACTCATTCCGAAAGAAGCAGCTCAACGAGCGGTGGCATCGTGCGGGGACGGAGGACGAGTACATCCAAAGGGATGTGCTGAGTGCCGCTCTTTTGTACTGTGCCGATCTTGAAACACAAAGCCATATTCCGAAAGCGGCCCAAGATAGGGGCGAACACCCGAAAAAAGAAAACCGGCCCCAATCGAAGCCGGTTTTTCTTTTCTGCGCCAAATGCGCCCTAGGCCTACAGCGGGCGGCGTGCGCCGGGAGTGTAGGTGTCGCGCACCCGGTCGGGCCGCTCCTTGGCAAGCGCATCCTTCACGGCGCGGTCAACCGAGAGGTAGGAGAGCTGCGAGGGCATCAGATAGGGGCTCGCGGCATTCATCAGGCCGATGCGTGCGCGCCGGTGCAAGCGGCACAGCGACAGTCCGATTCCCCGGCTGTTCAGGTTGTGCGCAAGAAAGATCAGCGACTCAATCGAAGTGCCATCCAGATCGGGCGTCTCCTCCATGCTCAGAATCACGTGCGAGACCGCCGCATCCTTGCGGCGCGCCTCGATCATGTCGGCCACGCGCCGCAGGCTCGGCTCGGCGTTCGCAAAGAACATCGGTTGGTCAAGGCGCAGGATCATCATGCCCTCGGTGGGGGTCGTGTCATTGAAGAGCTTGATGTTGACATAGCTGTGCGAGCCGTTGAGCTTGCGCAGCTCCGAGACGTGAACCTTTGCCGAGCTGATCAGCACCTGCGCGACGGACAGCACGACGGACACGAGCAGTCCGTTCAGAACCCCCAGGAAGGCCACGGAAAGGAACGAGGCGACCACCAGAAGCCGGTCGCGCTTCCACACGAAGTAGGTCTTGAGCGGCTTGGGCGACAGGCCGTGGCTCACGGCCTTGATCACGATCGCGCCCAGAACCGGTTCGGGAATCTTGCTGATGAAGGGCATCAGGAAGATGACGATCAGAACAAAGAGGGCGAGGGCCACGGCGCCGGCAAGGCGGCTCTTGGCACCTGCCTGCTCGTTCAGGCTCGTTGCCGAAAAGCCGGCGCCAACGGAGAGGCCGCCGAAGAAGCCCGAGAGCAGGTTCGCCGTGCCCAGGGCCACGAGATCCCGGTTGGAGTTCGGATGCAGGCCGTGGCGGGCAGCCGTGGAGTGGATCGAGGAGTAGGACTCGGCGTAGACCATCAGGCACAGGGCCGCGCTCATCTGGATTGCTCCGATCCAGTCCGCGTCGTACAGGCTCTCGATCGAAAGCGCGCTCGGCTGCAGCTCGATGTTGCCCACAAGCTCCACGCCCCAGCCCTCAAGCGGCAGAAAATAGGAGGCGATGACCGAGGCAATCACAACCCAGAGGCTTGCCGGCTGCTTGGGCCAGCGCCAGGCAAAGAGCACCGCGAGCGAGATGATGCCCACGGCGGCTGCCGCCAGGTTGATGGAAGGAATCTCCTGGACGATGGCGATGACGCGCTCGATCGGATTGCGGGTCAGGATGTGCATGCCGAGCAGCTTGGGAAGCTGCATGATGATGATCGTGAGCGACAGGCCCATCGTCACGCCGCGCAGCACGGGCTTGGCAACGAAGTTCGCCGCCTGGCCGAAATTCAGGATCCGAGCGAGGATGAACCAGAATCCGACCATCATGACCAGCACTGCGGCAAGGGTTTCGGGATGCGCGTTGATCTGAACGGCCGAAAGCGTTGAAACCGCCACCGCGAGCACCATCGCCGAGGAGGACGTCGCCGAGACGATCGCGTACGGACTCGTGCCGATGACCATGTAGGCGAGCAGACCGAAGAACAGGGCGATCAGGCCTGCAAGCGGGGGCATGTGGGCGATGCCGGCATAGGCCACGGCTTCGGGCACCAGGATGCCCACGACGGCAAGGCCGGCCGCGAAGTCTGCCTGATAGGCCGAAAGGGGCGTAGTGCGAACCTGCTCGACGCTCTGGGCAAACGACTGCCGCGCGTCCTGGACGCTGCTCGCCAGCTTGCGCCTCATCAGGGCCAGATTGACATTGATTGATTGCATATTTGAACGATAAAAGCCCTGTCCGGGAAATGCCTGTCACTCCCGGGACAATGCGTAATCGCAAAAGGCTAATAAGTGTTTATCAAAAGACGAATTGGGGATTGTACGTCGCGCACACCACCGTCCGCCGCTTCTTGCGGAAAACTACGGGAATACGATGAAGCGATTTTCCAACACTCGACGAAAAACGCGCCGCTTCCCGCGCCAGGGGTTCAGGCAGTCGCTCAAGCACAAGTCTTTCAGGCCGAAGCGGATGGAAGATGAGGGGACGCCCAGAGGGCGTCCCGGCGGGCCTATCTCTTCCAGAACTTCGGATCGTTCACCATGTTCCAGAATCTGTCGATGTCGATCGAGAGGATGATCCGGGCCTTCCGGGCACCTCCGGGCGGAACGCGCGGATAGGCGAGGGACTGACCGTAGGAGAGTCCGTACTGGTCATTCACATCGATATAGCGGGTCACTTCTTCAGTCACGATCGTCGGATCAATGATGATCGCCGAGACAATGGCGTCCCAGACAAAGTGCTGGAAGTTCGGATTCTTCTGGAAGTTCTGTCCGACGAATGTCTTCTTGAACATCGAGGCCATCGGATGGCCGGCCTTTTTCATGGTTTCAAGGATCCGGACATAGTGTTCGCGGCGGAACACGACCTTTTCGCAGACATCCAGGCCGACGACAATCTGCTCCTTGAAAGGCGAGCGCACGGCGATGCGGGCGGCCATGGGATCGAACCACCAGTTGAATTCAGCCGCGGGCGTGATGTTCCCTTGCTGGTAGAAGGCGCCTCCCATGTAGATGACGCGCTTGATGAGCGGCACGATGTCGGGCGCCATGCGGACAGCGAGCGCCAGATTGGTGCAGGGGCCGATTGCCGCAATGGTGATCTTTCCGGGATTGGCGCGGATCGTGTCAATGATGAAGTTGACGGCATGCTTGTCAACGGGCTTGACGGGAGAGTCCTCGCCATAGGCCTCGCGGTAGGCCGCCTGCCAGGAGAGGGGCTTGGGCGTCTGGAATGCTCCGAAATATTCATCGTGCCCACGACCGATGAGCCTGATCTCCCGATCGATGTACTCCCAGCGATGGGGGTGAAGCGGGAACTGGGTGCCGGCGGCAACGGGCACGCCGGTGACTTTCGCATCCTGGAGCTGGCGCAACGCGTAGGCGGTTCCCAATTCCTGCCAAGTGTTTCCGGAAACCGTCGTGATGCCCACGAGCTTAACGTTGTCAGCCTTGGCAAGCATCAACATGGCGACGCCGTCGTCAAACGCCTCAACCATGTCCGAGTCCAGAAGAACCATTTCCCGCTCGGGAGCGGCCTGGGCAATGGAACACACTGAAAGATGAAGGGAAACAAGGGCAGCCAGAACGGCCTTCTGAAGCTTTGTCATAGAAACCCCCAAGGATGGCGCGGAAAAACAAGCCTGTTGCCGGGAAGGAACGGCCCAGCGCTATGGCAAATCATACCGAATCCTGATGCAAAGCATTGCCCGCCAGACCATCTCGGAAACTATAACATTTTTATTTGCATTTTGATTAACAAAGATTTTCTTTCATGCAATGATGATTTCTTCAAAAGAGAGCCCTTTCAAGAACTTTTCTGCACAAAGACTAGTTGCCCGCTCCAGTTAATCATAGATTCGAATAGGCGCGGAAACCTCTGCATTTATGCAGGGGAGGAGCGCCGTACCTCCGTTAAAAAGGTTGTTTTGCGATTGACAAGACGGAGCC
>OMXR01000111.1 GCA_900315045.1 uncultured Sutterella sp.
TGCGGCGCCGCGAGGATGCATTGAGCGCCAACCGGCTGATGCCTGACTTTGCCGGGGTTGTTCTCAGTCCGGGCTTCAAGAGGAGCGTGTCGGAGGAGGTTGCCTGCGAACTGCGGCAGATTCTCGATTTGCGCATCAAGCTGGTCGGTGTGTTTGTCAATGAACGGCCAGAGCGTGTGATCGAGCTGCTGCAAAACGGCCTCATTGATGCGGCGCAGCTCCACGGAGACGAGCCGCCCGAGGATATCGAGCGGATCCGGAAGGCTTCGGGCAAGCCCGTCATCAAGTTTTTCGCCCTGCGCGATGGCGGCGATGCCGCCATGGCTCAGGCGAGCCCCGCCGACTTCGTGCTCCTTGATTCGGGAACGGGAACCGGCAAGGCGTTTGACTGGACACTCACGCAGCTTGTCCGCCGGCCGTTTTTCCTGGCCGGGGGGCTGACCGCCGGCAATGTCGGCGATGCCATCCGCACCTGCCGCCCGTATGCTGTGGATGTCAGTTCGGGAATAGAAACCGAAGGAAAGAAGGATTTTGAAAAAATGGCGGCTTTTCTGGCCGCAGTCAGTAAGGAAGAAGCAATATGACCAATCCGAATGGACGATTTGGCATTCACGGCGGGCAGTATATTCCCGAAACCCTGATGAATGCGGTCACGGAACTTGAGAAGGCATATGATTTTTACAAGAACGATGCCGACTTCAACCGGGAGCTCTCCGAGCTCTTCAACGAGTACGCGGGACGTCCCTCGCGGCTGTACTTTGCCGAAAAGATGACGCGGGATCTGGGCGGTGCAAAGATCTATCTGAAGCGTGAAGACCTCAATCACACGGGCGCGCACAAGATCAACAACGTGCTTGGCCAGGCGCTGCTTGCAAAGAAAATGGGCAAGAAGCGCCTCATTGCCGAAACCGGTGCCGGACAGCACGGCGTTGCCACCGCAACCGCAGCCGCCCTGATGGGGATGGAATGCGTGGTGTTCATGGGCAAGGAGGACACGATCCGCCAGGCGCTCAACGTCTACCGCATGCGGCTGCTTGGCGCAACCGTGGTGCCCGTGACGAGCGGCACGGCAACGCTCAAGGATGCCGTCTCGGAGGCCATGCGCGAATGGACGACCAGAATCGACGACACGCACTATTGCCTGGGCTCAGTCATGGGGCCGCATCCGTTCCCGACGATTGTGCGGGACTTCCAGGCTGTGATTTCCAGGGAATCCCGGGCGCAGATCCTTGAAAAGGAAGGCCGGCTTCCGGATGCCGTCATCGCCTGCGTGGGCGGCGGCAGCAATGCGATCGGCAGCTTCTATCACTTCATCCCCGACAAGGATGTGCGCCTGATCGGGTGCGAGGCCGCGGGCAGGGGAATCGATACCTGGGAGACGGCGGCCACAATCTGCACCGGAAAAGTCGGCATCTTCCACGGCATGAAGTCGTATTTCTGCCAGGACAAGTATGGGCAGATCGCCCCCGTGTATTCCATTTCCGCCGGACTTGACTATCCGGGCGTGGGCCCCGAGCACGCCCATCTGCACGACATCGGCAGGGCCGAGTACGTTCCCGTGACCGATGAAGAGGCGGTTTGCGCCTTTGAGTACCTTGCCAGAACCGAGGGCATCATTCCGGCGATCGAGTCGGCGCACGCCGTTGCGCATGCGATCAAGATCGCCCCTGCAATGGACAAGAAGCAAATCATCGTGATCACCATTTCCGGCCGCGGCGACAAGGATTGCGCCGCCATCGCTCGCTATCGCGGGGAGGATCTCCATGAGTAACATCAAGCAAGCCTTTGCCAGGGGCAAGGCGTTCATTCCGTTCATCACCTGCGGCGATCCGGATCTGGAAACGACGGCAGCGCTTGTGCGCGAGATGGTGCGCAACGGCGCGGATCTCATTGAACTGGGCATTCCGTTTTCCGATCCGACAGCTGAAGGCCCCGTGATTGAGGCAGCAAGCCAGCGGGCGCTCGCTGGCGGAGTGACCACGGACAAGATTTTCGAGATGGTGCGCGAGCTTCGGCGCGATGTCTCGGTGCCGCTGGTGTTCATGACCTATGCGAACGCCGTGTTTTCATACGGTTCGGAGCGGTTCATCAGCATTTGCCGCGAGATCGGGATCGACGGCCTGATTCTGCCCGACGTGCCGTTCGAGGAGAAAGAGGAATTCCTCGATCTGTGCAGGAAGTACGGCGTGGATCTCATCTCATTCGTGGCTCCGACTTCCGCTGATCGCATCTCCAGGATCGCGAAGGATTCCGACGGATTCCTCTACGTGATCTCAAGCCTTGGCGTGACGGGCACGCGCGATGCAATTACAACCGATCTCGCCTCGATCATCCGCGTCGTGCGCGAAAACACCGATACGCCCTGCGCGGTCGGGTTCGGCATCTCCACGCCCGCGCAGGCGGCGCAGATTGCCCGCATTGCTGACGGGGTGATCGTAGGCTCGGCCATTGTCAAGCTCATCAAGGAGTTCGGCCGGGATTCGGTGGGACTGGTTGGCGCGTTTGTGAAATCGATGAAGGAAGCGATCAGCTGACCGTGACGGCGGATCGTCTGCGCGGCAGGCTTTCGGCCTGCCTGCGCAGACAGCAAAGGCGAGCAGTTTTCGCTACCAGCCGAAGAATTCCTTCACGGTCTGCCAGGCGACGCGCTGCAGATGGCGCACGTCTTCTTCCTTGAGAGGTTTTTCGCACACCGTGGCGATCTTGCGACCCTCGGGACTTTCGTGGAACAGAACCGCATACAGGACCGAAGCGTACAGGAGCGAGCCGGCCGATGACGGATGACGCTTGTCGGGCGCGTGCAGGATCAGATCGGGGCGCTGCTTCAGACTTTCGGCAAAGGCAAGTCCCACCGGTGCGACCATGGCGCTGTTGGCGTTTGCCTGTGTGATGATGGCATCGGCAAGAAGCCGGGTCTGCTCAGGCTTGTCCTGCAGCGCCCAGGTGTCGACGACGACCGGAACCGAGCCGTGTGCACGGATCGTTTCCACGTGCTTTTTCAGATACTTCTCGAAGTTTGCCTTGCGCTTGGGGTGGATCGGCTCGTTGGACTGGCCCTGCAGGAAGACCACGTCGAACTTTTTCTCGTTCTTGTCGTAGGGATCCAGGTCGTGCTTGGCCAGATAGGAGGCAACGTCGTGGAAGGACAGGGCGCCAGCGCTGATCGTGATCATGCGGCCGATCCACTTGTCCTTGCCGGTCATTGCGCGCAGGTAGCCGCCCATGCCGCAGTTGTAGTACGTAAAGGAGTTGCCGACGTATAGCCCGGTCTTGGGGGCGTCCAGACCGAGTTTCGTCACCTTCGGAGCGACCGAGGTTTCCAGGGCATTTGCCGAGCCGAACAGGAGCATGGCAGCGGCGGACAGAGCGCAAAGAGACTTCCTGTGCATAAAGAGCACCTCGCAAAGTTCAGACCCGAGACATTCGGGGCGTCGACGGGTATTTTACTTTTTGTAATGCGAAATCTGTTTGTTGCCGATCGGGCTGCCTGCTACCGAAGAAATCTTCCCGTCATGCTGTCCGGATTTTCCGCGATCTCCTGCGGCGTTCCCGTGGCGACGACCGTTCCGCCCGATTCTCCGCCGCCCGGGCCCATGTCGATCACGTAGTCCGCATTGCGGATGAGATCCAGATCATGCTCGATGACAACAACTGTCGCGCCATTGTCGATGAGCGTCTGGAAAACCCTCAGCAGCGTCTGCACGTCCAGCGGATGAAGGCCGATCGTCGGCTCGTCAAAGACAAAGACGCTGTCGAACTGCGCTCGCCCCATTTCACTGGCGAGCTTCAGGCGCTGCGCTTCTCCGCCGGAGAGCCCCGGGGTTGCCTCTCCGAGCGTGAGGTATCCGAGCCCCAGATTGCTGAGCGTGACAAGGCGCGG
>OMXR01000110.1 GCA_900315045.1 uncultured Sutterella sp.
CAAGGCTCTTGCGCTTCTCAAACTCTCGGACATCGGCAGAGAGTGCGGGCATGTCACTCTGGCGCTCGACGAGGATGCGGAACTTGTGCTCGCCATGGACCGGCACAGTGCGCTCACCATCACCACCGTCGACATCCTTGCCGCCTGGGTGGAATTTCTCGTCCAGGCCGTGCGCACTACGCGCGAATATTTTTCTGAACACTTTCCCCTGCAGGAGGAGTAGCCATGCCCCCTGTCGACAGCGTTGCCAGCAGAAGCCAGTCCTTTTCTCTGAACGAGATCAAGAATCCCTCCGGGAACGACATCGAGCAGAACAGCGAGCCGCGGCTCTCGGCTCCTCCCTCGCCCAGCATTTCCCAGAACGGCCTGAACGATCCGGGAATCGATCAGGCCATCAATGGCGGTGGCCAGTCCATTCTGAACGGCGGACAGAGCGCCTCCAATCTCGTTGCGCAGCATCAGGTCACTACGGGCAAAGACTGGGATTTTTCCCATGCCAAGGGGATGCTCGAGATCGTGCAGCAGTCGGTCGGGCACATCAAGGATACCGTCAGCGGCAAGGCGATCGGTCAGTTCACCGCAGAAGTGAGCGCCGCGCTGAACAGCTACATCAAAGCGCATCCAGAACTGACTGGCGAGCAAATTCAAGTGCTCGTCGACGATCTGAAGGCGATGCTGCAGGCTGCGGGCGAGGTCACGGCCGCCCGCTCCGAGCTTGTCAGGAAAATTCCCGACGGCTCGGATTACAAGGATCCGGAAACGGCTCTTGCGGCGGTGAGAAAGGGGCTTCGCTCGTTCAGATACCAGACCCAGGTTGCCGCCAACGCAATGAATTCCGACGCCTACAACGTTCAGAAGATGGACGTTTCCGAAGGGGCAATGCGCGGAATCCAGAACTTCTTCACGGGCACCAAAACCGTTGTCACTCAGGAAAAGCTTGCGCAGATCCAGACTCTAGAGGCGCGTTTTGAGGAAAAGGCCGGGCAGCTTCTGCAGAAGCTTCAGACACTCGCCCCGGACCAGCCATGTCCCCAGATGCCCGAGAACTTCAGGCTCTCGGCCACAATCGGTGACACGCTCGAGCTCTGCCACCGCACGAACGACCAGATCCGCGGCTATCAGGACAAGAAGTCCGGCGAGTCGACTCTGCGCACCATGCTCGAGCCCATCTGCGAGAAGGGAGGCAGCCACAAGGTCACCCTCTCGCTCACCGCCTCAGCGATGCTCGGGCTGGGCTTCGCCCCCAATGTCGTCGCCGGACTGAACATTACGGGCAGCTGGCAGGTCACGGCCGACGTGTCGGCTCCCGGAGGCAACAAGCCGATCGATGTCACCTTCCGCCTCAGCACCGGCCTGGAGGGCAAGCTTCTCGGCAAGGCAGGTCTGCTTTTTACCGATGAAAACCTGAAAAGCTCACTGGCTGCCGGCGGACAGCTGACGGGCTTTGTCACCCGCTCCTACGCAAGCCTTGACGACTTGATTCTGGATGCCAGCAGGAACAAGATAGCCACATCCCGCTCCCTGCCCCACGCCATCCTGGGAACGATCGGATCAGTCATCGGCAAGCTCGGCACCAAGGCGTTCCGCAGGATCGGACGTCACGCCGGCGACACCATGCAGAACAATCAGGACTATCTGGCTTCCCTTAAGTCGCGGGGTGTCGTGAGCAACCTTGACGGCATTCTCACGGGCCGCGCCAATCCTGTCATCGTGGCGCACAGAAGCGGATTGACGGGACAGGTCTCAGGGGACTTTTCGGCCAAGTTCGGCCTTGGCGATAAAGACTCCAGCATTTCCGGGAAATTAGGAATCCAGCACCAGCGCGACTGGATGGTCAAGGGACGCACCTATGCGCCGGTTGTCCAGAATATCCGCAATGCCGACAGGGAAACGCTGATGAACCTGCGCCGGCCAATGCCCGACGGTGTCTCCATGCCGCAAATGCCCTATGGCGCCACGGCAAACGAACTGATCGAGATGTACGACCTGATGATCAGCTTGTGCAAGGAGAACCCGCCCAAGAACAATGTGGATTGGGCTGATTTTGGCAACCAGCTCCGCACGCTGATGATCGCAGTGGAGGTGCTCTATCTGGACGGCGGCATCAGCCGCGAGGATGCCGACCGGGTCCTGGAGCGGTGCTCGAACCCGGAGGTCAAGCTGCCGCCCGAGATCTATCGCGAATACCTGATGGACAGCACGGGCAACGCAAAGCCTCCAAAGATCAGAACCGCTGTTTCTGGCGAGATCTCGTTCGACATATACACCCAGCGGATCAAAAACTGGACGAAAGCGGCAGAAGACATCAAGAACCCGATCCTTTCGGCGGCTGCCCAAACCGGCATTGACGAACTGCGCCAGCAGTCGGGGCTTGACTCGAAGCTGAAATACAGCTATTCCTCTGAAAAGCCGGCTCATCCGGGCGAGGACCCCCGTCCCTGGGAAAACACCAAGAAGACAACGCATCAGATCACCGTCACGGGTTCCATGCCGGGCAGAATCGTCTTCGATCTGTTTGCGCGCCTGCTCATGAGGAAGGGCGAGCAGCCCGATGCTCCCACGCAGCACTCGATCGGCACCATTGTCAAGGATTCCCTCAAGGATCTCCCTGGCCAGGAAGGCAAGGAAATTTTGGGTGCCATCCCGCAGATGATGATTGCATTGGTCAAGGAGAATGCAAAAGCCACCGTGGCCAAGTGGGCTGCCGACCCCAAGAAGGCTGAAGTGCTTGCCAACTTCATCAAGAATAATCAGGACAAGTCGCTCGACATTCTGACGAAAGCCGCGGAATGGGCTGCTGATCACCCGAATGAAAAGTTCGAGACCAGACTGACAGCCGGTCTGACGGTTGCCAGCAACAGCATTTCCAATGACTACACCGGCGAGAAGGTGCTCAAGCTGGATTTCGTCGATGGAAAGTGGGCGACCATTGACGTGTTCCAGGACAGCACGAGCAAGTTCAGCATCAACTTCAAGCCCTGGGGCAAGGAAGATGAAACGGGCGTATCCCTCTCGTACTCCGTGACCGATTCGGTCAAGGAGCGCGGCGTGGTTGTCAACTCGTCCGTCACGATGCTGATGGGACACGCCGAGCAGTTCATCCTTGCAAATACGGACATCACGGCGCAGCCGGGCAGCAACCAGAGCTTCAAGAACTATCTCACCAAGAACCTGCCCGTTGTCAAGAAGGCTCTTGCGGAGATCAACTCGAAGGAGAATATCAACATCTACCTCAAGGCGCTCGGCGCGGCCAAGAACGATCTGGACCAGCAGCTCAAAATCCAGGATGCGCGCCAGAAGCTTGTGGCTGTCACGGAAAAAGAGACCTCAACCGATGCCGAGTGGGTTGAAGCGACGCACGACTTCATCATGGCGATGACGAACGCGTTCCGCAGCAGCGTGAAACCTCCCCGATCTCACGATCGGGGCTTCCTCCGTTAGTACTCGGGAGGACTGCCTGAGTCCGATACGGGATGCACTCAGCATACTGCCGCTCCAGAGAGCGCAGCGCCGCATGCATCCTAATTAGAGAACTCCAGGTGCACGTGCTTCTGTGCGCACATTCCGGAACTTCTGCCGAAATGCGCTGCCCCATCGTCGCCGACAGGGACTTGTAGATTTCCCGGACGAAATACCGCGCACCGATGTTGTATGAAGCCGACAGGTCGCAGTGATAGCGCTTGCCGCTTGTGAAGGTGCACATGCTCCGGTTATTCTCGTCTCGGATCACCGGTCCGGATCCATCGTATGCGAACTTGGAAGTGTTCCAGGCGCAGACGCGGCTGACGCGCATGTCATTGCGGTGCGCCTTGTCCTCGACCATTGCCTGGACGTATTGCGCTCGCCAATGATGCAGCCGCCTTTTCTTGCCCCCGCGCTTCCTGC
>OMXR01000109.1 GCA_900315045.1 uncultured Sutterella sp.
AACGATCAAGCTGATCTTCCAGCCTGCCGAGGAGGGAACGCGGGGCGCTGCCGCCATGGCTTCGGCCGGGGTGGTCGACGACGTCGACTGGCTCTTTGGTGCGCACATGGGCACGAGTGCCGCAAGCGGCGAGCTCATGGTCGTAACGGGCGGGTTCCTCTCGACCACCAAGTTTGATGTGGACTTCACGGGTACACCCTCGCACGCGGGTGGAAATCCCGAAAAAGGGCGCAGCGCACTTATTGCGGCCGCCAATGCCGCGATCATGCTCACGGCCATCCCGAGAACCAGCCAGGGCGACACGCGCATCAGCGTGGGCAGGCTCGACGCAGGCGAGGGGCGCAACGTCACGCCGGTGCATGCGCACATGGAGTGCGAGGTGCGCGGTGCAACGGACGCAGCGAACCGCTTCATGATGGAGCGGGCCCGGGCCGTGATCGAAGGCTGCGCCATCGCCCAGGGCGTCACCTGGACGCTTACCAAGACCGGTGAGGCGTGCACGCTCTACACGGACGAGGAGGCGCTCGGGGTGATGCGGCAGGCCGTGCGGCAGGTGCCGGGCACGACGCTTTCGGACGCCGTGTGCGTGGGCAGCGAGGACTGCACGGTTCTCATGAGGCGGGTTGCCGAGCGGGGCGGGCACGCCGGGTATTTTCTTGCAGGCTGCAGCCACCACGGACACCACAGGCCCGACTTTGACGTGCAGGACGAGGTCAACCTGAAGCCGGCTCTGGAAACCTTCACGCAGATTGCGGCGATCGTCTGCGGCCGGGCTGGGCGCTAGGGCGGCTCGGCGGGCCTTCCCGGCGGCTTGCCGGGGGGCGGTGCCGCTCTCCCGCACTTAGCGCTCCCGGTGCGTGCTCTTGCAGTCGGTACAATTCGGGCATGGCGGCGCCCTTTTTCTCAGGAAAGCGTATTACGATTTCCGTCTTTCAACTGACGCTTGAGTCCTGGTCATGATTTCGAGAAACACACTGGTGCGGATTGTCGATGACGACGAGTCGGTTTGCGGCTCGCTCTCGTTCATGCTGCGCATCGCCGGCTTTGATGTGACCACCTACACAAGCGCCCGCGATTTCCTCGACAAGGATGACCGGGAGCGTCCCGGATGCGTCATTCTGGATGTGCGCATGAGCGGCATGTCCGGGCTTGAAGTGCATCAGGAAATGATCCGCAGGCAGAGCCTGCTGAGCGTGATCTTTCTCACCGGGCATGGAGAGGTGCAGATGGCTGTCCAGGCCCTGCACGACGGGGCTGTCGATTTTCTTCTGAAGCCCGCCCAGCCCGAAAAGCTCCTTGACGCCGTGCGCAAGGCGATCGAAATCAACGAACGAAAACTGCAGCGCAGGATGGAGCTCGAAGAAGTGCGCAGACAGATCGGGCAGCTCACGCGCAGCGAGCTTGAGGTCGCGCAGCTGATCAGCAAGGGCTTCACAACGCAGATGATCAGTTTGGCGCTCGGAATTTCCGAGCAGACCGTCAAGGTGTACCGCTCCCATATCTACAAGAAGTGGGGGATCGTCAATGCAGTGGAGATTTCCCGGGTCGTCGACGAATACAACCGGGACATCGCCCCCGAACGCCATGCCTGAACGCGCTCTTTGCCTTGACCGGCGCCGTTTTCTTCAAGGGACTGCATCGCTCGGGCTGAGCCTTGCCTGCGCTCAGGCCTTTGCCCAGTCGCCAAAGCTCGTCTACGACGTCGTTGTCGTCGGCGCGGGAGGTGCGGGGCTGGCGGCTGCCGTGTCCGCGGCCCAGGCCGGTGCTTCGGTCTGCGTGCTCGAGAAGATGTCGAGCATCGGAGGCGACACCCAACGCTCGGCGGGCTTCATGGCGGTCGTCGATCCCGACAGGCAGCAGCCCTGGGGCATTGAGGACTCGTTTGACCTGCATGTTTCCCAGACGCTCAGAACCGGCCATGACCTGGGCAATCCGCAGCTTGTCAGGCAGATGGTGGAGAAGGCTCCGGCGGTGGTCCGCTGGCTCGAGGCGATGGGCGTCATGTTCGAGCCGCGCGTGTACGAAGCCGAAGGCACGGGATTGCGGCGCTGCATCCGCCCGATTGCCGCAAGGGGCGACGGGTACATCCGGGCGCTCTCGCATGAAGCCTTGCGGCTTGGCGTGGAGATCTACACGGAAGCGGCGGTGATGAGCCTTGCCCCGGATCTGACGGGCGCGGTGCGCGGCGTCACCGTGCGTCTGGCCGGCAGCACATTCCCGAAATTCGTGAGCGCAAGAAACGGCGTCATCCTGGCCACGGGAGGGTTCGGCGCCAGCGACGCCCTTGTCCGGAAATGGGCGCCGGAGCTCGCGGAACTGCCCACGGACTCCTCGGCATCGAGCACGGGAGACGGTCTTCTCATGGCCGGGCAGCTTGGTGCGCAGTTGGAGTGCATGGAGCACATCGAGTGCGTGACCGGCGTGAAGTCCGAAAAGAATATTGCGGTGCGTCTGGCTGCGCCCGCCGACATGATCTACGTCAACGACTCGGGCGAACGGTTTGCCGAGGAAAACGAGGCGCAGGACGCGCTTGCCGCGGCAATCCGCGCCCAGCACGATGGCCGGTGCTTTGTGATTTTCGATTCCGCTGCCGTCGCCAGCCTCGATCCGCTCACGCAAAAATCCCTGTACAGGGCGCTTGTGGCCGACGCGATTTTTTCCGCACCGAGCCTGGAGAAGCTTGCGGAAATTCTGAAAATTCCTGCGCAGGGGCTGCGGCGCAGCATTGAAACATACAACAGCAGGCTTGATTCCGGCGAAAAAAGCGGAAAATGCCGTACCATGCCCTGCAAAAAGATCCGGAAAAGTCCTTTTTGGGGCTATGAGGCGGCGCTCATGATCCACAATACGGCGGGGGGACTCAAAATCGATGTCAAGGGACGGGTTTTGAAGACCTCGGGCGAGCCGATTGCCGGACTCTGGGCTGCGGGCGCCGTGACCGGAAGCGTGCACGGGGCGAACTGCTCCTCCGGAAACGGGCTGACGGATGTCTTTGTCATGGGAAAAATCACAGGAGAGCAGGTGGCTCTTGCTGGAAATTCCCGGTGATCTCTCGGTATTCTGCCGGTTTTTCGTTGCGTTCCGTCTTTTTCTGGGTTTCTGATTTCTTGGTTTTAGCTCTTTTTGACATTTTCAAGATAATTTTCCGTTTTTCTTCTTTTTTTGGAAAACAACAGAAAATTCGTGAAAATCGTGACGAATTTCCGCCTATTTTCAAGGCTGCTTTTTCTGAATTTTGTGGAAAAGTCGAAAAATCGGACCGATGCGGTCAGGGATTTTGTGCATTTCCTGCAGAAAAGATGATGGCCGCGCCGAGGGCCTCGAGGATGTCTTCCGGCAAAACCGGCTTGGGTGAGCCGTCTTCGGAGACCGAGAGCTTCGACGCAGGCAGTTCAAAGCTTTCAGCGAGAAAATCGGCACCGGAAAAAGTGCCGAATCCTGCAGCGCCGAGCGAAATGTCCGATTTGGTTCCCTCCATCCCGGCGGCGCGCTGGGCGGCAGCAAGACATTTTTCCCCGCAATTGCCGATGCGGGCGATGCCAAAGGCTTCGCAGCGCTGCGCGAAGTCCCGAACCGCCATCCGGGTGATGCACACCTTGAGCGATCCGGAGACTTTAACCGGGGCAAGGAGCGAGGCGGAATCGCCTCCGGCCGCAAGCGCGGCATGCGTCCAGGGGGACTTCGCCGCAAGCCGCATCACGTTGCCCGAGAGGCCGATTCTGCCGCAAAGGACGATGTCGCCCGTCTGCAGGGCAGGAGCCCTGCGGAGGTCCCGCGCGCGGATGGCGCTCTCGGGCTCTCCGGCATAGAAGTGCCAGGCAAAGTCTGCCGCGACGGCAATCGCAAGCAGAGCAAGCAGAACGGGGCGGAAGCGAAGCATGGCTCGGATCAGAACGAAGATGCGGCGCATTCTAGCGGCGGGGCGCCAAGGCCTGCTACATTTCGCTGCGGCTTGTGCCGGCCGCGTTGGCCGAAGCTGTTGTTGGAC
>OMXR01000107.1 GCA_900315045.1 uncultured Sutterella sp.
CGGCGTCCGTGAAGGGCGTGCTGCGGGGCCTGCACTTTCAGATCCGGCATCCGCAGAGCAAGCTCGTGCGCGTTGTTGAGGGAAAAGTCTTTGATGTCTGCGTAGATTTGAGGGAAGGCAGCCCCACGTACGGCAAGTGGGAGGGCGTGATTCTTTCTGCGGAGAACAAGCGGCAGTTCTTCATCCCGCGCGGATTTGCGCACGGGTTCCTGGTGCTGAGCGATCACGCGGTCTTCTGCTACAAGTGCGACGATGTGTATCACCCCAATGACGAGGGCGGACTGATGTGGAACGATCCGGCGATCGGGATCGAGTGGCCGCCGCTGGAGGGTGAGGAGAAGTTTGCCCCGGACAAGATAACCCTGAGCGCCAAGGACGCGAGACACCCCGCCTTTGTCAGGAAACCATAGGCAAAACAGACTTTTTGGGGCGTCAGCGGATGCGCTAGAATGCGCCCCTCCTCAATTCTTGGCCGGTAAAGCCATATCATGTTTGAAATACATCCCAAATATCTCGAAGGGCAGAAGCTCTCCGACTACGATTTTGACCTTCCCCAGGAGCTGATCGCCCAGTTTCCGCTTGAAGAGCGCACGGCCTCAAGGCTGTTGCACGTCACCGAGTCCGTGATCGAGGATCTGCATTTCACGGACATCAGAAAGCTTCTGCGCCCGGGCGACCTGCTCGTGATGAACAACACGCGCGTCATCAAGGCGCGGTTGCTCGGCCACAAGGCGACGGGCGGCGCCATCGAAGCCATGATCGAGCGCGTCACGGGCGAGAAGCAAGCGATCAGCATGATCCGTGCGAGCAAGTCGCCCAAGGCGGGCGGCCGGCTCGTCTTTTCCGCGGACGGGCGCGACTCCTGGTGCACGGTGACCGGGCGCCAGGGCGAGTTTTTTTGTCTCGCATTTGACGAGCCGGTGCTCGAAGTCCTCGACCGGTGCGGGAACGTGCCGCTGCCGCCCTACATCGAGCGCGCTGCGGACAAGAAGGACGAGGGGCGCTACCAGACGGTCTACGCAAAGCACCCCGGCGCCGTGGCGGCGCCGACGGCGGGCCTGCATTTTTCCGAGGAACTCCTCGCGGAGTTGAAGGACATGGGCGTCGAGCAGGCGTTTCTCACGCTGCACGTGGGCGCCGGCACGTTCCAGCCCGTGCGCGAGGAGAATCTTGAAGAGCACACCATGCACGCGGAGATCCTCACGGTGAGCGAAGAGACGGCCGAGGCGGTCAACCGCGCAAAGCGCGAGGGGCGCCGCGTGATCGCCGTGGGCTCGACGAGCCTTCGGGCTCTGGAGAGCGCATCGACCGGGCCGGGCGTCATTGCCGCGGGCTCGATGGACACCCAGCTTTTCATTGCCCCCGGATACCGATTCAATATCATCAACGTGATGATCACGAATTTCCATCTGCCCAAGTCCACGCTCGTGATGCTCGTCTCGGCGATTGTCGGCCGCGATCGGGTGCTTGAGGCCTATCGGCATGCAATCGAGGAACGGTACCGGTTCTTCAGCTATGGCGACGCATGCTTTTTCGAATTGCCTAATCCGCAAAGGAGCGAGTGATGGCACTGACTTTTGAACTCATCAAAACCGAGGGCAAGGCCCGGCGCGGCCGCATGACGCTCAACCACGGCGTGGTGCAGACGCCGATCTTCATGCCGGTCGGCACCTACGGCACGGTGAAGGCCATGGCCCCGAACGAGCTCGAAGAAATCGGCAGCCAGATCATCCTCGGGAACACCTTCCACCTGTGGCTGCGCCCGGGGCTCGACGTAATCGCCGCCCACAAGGGCCTGCACCGCTTCATGAACTGGGGCAAGCCCATCCTTACTGATTCGGGCGGCTTTCAGGTCTTCAGCCTCGGGGCCTTGAGGAAAATCAGCGAGGAGGGCGTGCGTTTTGCAAGCCCCATCAACGGCGACAAGCTCTTTCTTACGCCTGAAGTCTCGATGCAGATCCAGAGGACGCTCAACTCGGACATCTCCATGGTGTTTGACGAGTGCACGCCCTACATGATCGGCGATCGGCCGGCGACGGAAAGGGAGGCGGCCGAGTCCATGCGCCTCTCTCTGCGCTGGGCGAGGAGAAGCCGCGAAGAGTTCGACCGGCTTGAGAATCCCAATGCGCTCTTTGGCATCGTGCAGGGCGGCATGTACATGAAGCTGCGCGAGGAGTCCCTTGCGGGGCTCACCGACATCGGCTTTCACGGATACGCCGTCGGAGGGCTCTCGGTGGGCGAGCCCAAGGAGAAGATGCTCGAAGTCATGGACGGCATCGTGCATCAGCTGCCGCAGGACAAGCCCCGGTATCTGATGGGCGTTGGCACGCCCGAGGATCTTGTCGAGGGCGTTGCGCGCGGCATCGACATGTTCGACTGCGTGATGCCGACGAGAAACGCACGAAACGGCTGGCTCTTCACGCGCTACGGCGACGTCAAGATCAGGAACGCCAAGTACAAGAACGACCTGCGGCCGGTGGATCCGACGTGCGACTGCTACGCCTGCCGGGGCTTTACGAGGGCCTATCTGCACCATCTGCAGAAGGTGAACGAGATCCTCGGCGCACGGCTCAATTCCATCCACAACCTGCACTACTACCTCAACCTCATGCAGGAGATCCGCGACGCGCTCGACGCGGGCAATTTCGCTGCCTGGCGCGAGAAGTTCTACGAGGATCGGGCGCGGGGTGTCGACTGACCCAGATCCGGCAATGCGGGCGGCGGCAAGCCGCTGCCCGCGCTTCAGCAGAGGACCTACGCGTCCGCGTTTCTGCTTCTTCTGTCCCGCACGGCCTTGGCAAGCGCTTCGAGCGCCGAGACCGTGTCTTCCCAGCCGATGCAGGCGTCGGTGACGGACTGCCCGTACACGAGGGGCGTCTCGAACTGGATGTCCTGCCGGCCTTCCACAAGGTTCGACTCGATCATGACGCCGCACAGGGCGTTGTTGCCGGATGCGACCTGCTCGCAGATGTCCTGCACCACGGCGATCTGATTGCGGCAGATCTTGCGGGAATTCGCATGCGAGGCGTCGACCATGATGTTTTCCCGGTGTCCCGCCTTGCGCAGCATTTCGCGAGCGGCCGCGACGCTCGCGGCATCGTAGTTCGGTTCCTTCCCGCCCCGCAGGATCACGTGGCAGTCGTCGTTTCCGCTCGTCGTCACGATGGCCGAGATGCCGCCCTTGGTGACGGAGAGGAACTTGTGCGGGTGCTCGGCTGCGCCGATCGCGTCAACGGCGATCTTCACGCTGCCGTTCGTGCCGTTCTTGAAGCCGACGGGGCAGGAGAGGCCGCTCGCGAGCTCGCGGTGCACCTGGGACTCGGCCGTGCGGGCGCCGATCGCGCCCCAGCTCACGAGGTCCGCGATGTACTGCGGGGTGATCATGTCGAGGTACTCGACGCCCGTGGGCAGCCCCATGCAGTTGATGTCAAGGATCAGCTCGCGCGCGACGCGCAGCCCGTGGTTGATGCGGCAGGAGCCGTCCAGGTCCGGATCGTTGATGAGGCCCTTCCAGCCCACGGTCGTGCGCGGCTTTTCAAAGTACACGCGCATGATGATCTCGAGTTCCGGCAGCAGGCGCTGGCGCACTTCGGCAAGGCGCCGGGCGTAGTCTCGGGCGGCCTTCGGATCGTGAATCGAGCAGGGGCCGACGATCACCATCATGCGGTCGTCTTCGCCGTGCAGGATGGCGTGGCAGGCGGCGCGGCAGTGGTGCACGGTGGCTGCCGCCACCTCGCCGCAGGGAAATTCATGGATGAGGTGCGCGGGGGGCGTGAGTTCCCGGATTTCCTTGATGCGCAGGTCGTCTGTCGAGTATCTCATGGTGCGAAGTCCTTTCCTTGTGGGTGTCCGCCGCCGGAGCGCGCCCGGCATCAAAAAAGCCGCCAGGCTTGTGCTTCTGGCGGCTGGGCTGGCTTGCGTTCACATCTGCTTAGAGCGCGCTCACCTCTTCCGCCTGAGGAGCGAAATAAAAGGAAAACGCGTAAAAGCGGCAAGAGTGACGCATGGCCAAAATTCCTTGGATCCGCCTCCACAGCGGGGGCGGTGAGGCCAATCTAGCTGCGCGGCAGACGAAAAGCAAGGAAAAGAGCGAGCCACTCGGATTGCCGCCTGCTCGGGTACGGGGT
>OMXR01000127.1 GCA_900315045.1 uncultured Sutterella sp.
TCAGCCCGCTCGGACAGGCTCCGTCTTGTCAATCGCAAAACAACCTTTTTAACGGAGGTACGGCGCTCCTCCCCTGCATAAATGCAGAGGTTTCCGCGCTTATTCGAATCTATGAATCTGCTCAAACGCGCCGTTGCGCTTGCCGCGACCGCCGCTTTTGCCTTAGCGCAGTGCGCCCCTTCGATCGCCGCCCAGCACGATGCGCCGCTTGACCTGAATCTGCCGAGTCTGGGCACGGTGGCTGGCGCCGACCTCTCGCTCCTTGACGAGCGGCGGCTTGGCGAGCAGATCATGACCAAGGTGCGGGCTGACGCAGATTTCCTTGCCGACCCCGAGGCGATTGACTACCTCAACCGGCTCGGTTACCGGCTCATCGCCGCCTCGCACACCATCCCCTACGACTTTTTCTTCTTCCCGGTGCGGGACAAGTCGCTGAACGCCTTTGCGCTTCCCGGCGGCTTCATCGCCGTGCACACGGGACTTGTGGTCGCCGCAAAGACCGAAAGCGAACTTGCCGCCGTGATGGGGCACGAAATCGGACACGTGACGCAGCGCCACATCGCGCGGATGTTCCAGCAGGCCGAAGGGTCGCTCGCGATGACCATCGGCTCGTTCCTGCTGGCGCTGCTCGCCGCCCGGGCGGGCGGCAGCTCTGGCGGCAACGCCGCCGCGGCCATCACCATGGGCACGCAGGCCGCGCTCATCCAAAAGCAGCTTGCCTATTCCCGGGACGCCGAACGCGAGGCCGACCGCGTGGGCCTGCAGAGTCTCACCAACGCCGGGTTCGATCCCAAGGGCATGGAGGATTTCTTCGCGCGCCTGCAGCAGTCCTCTCGCTATTACGAAACGATCGCCACGTCGTACATCTCCACACACCCGATGACGAGCGAGCGCATGAACGACATGCAGGGCAGAACCCGGCGCCTCGGACGGCGTCCTCATGCGGACAGCTTTGACTTCCTGCTCATTCAGGCACGGCTGCGCGTGCTGCAGGAAAAGAACTACGACGGCTGGCTCTCGGCGTCCAAAAGCTTTCTGCTGCAGCTGGAAACGGCCGCCGGGCCGCGCGCCGCTGCTCTGCACTACGGGCTCTCGGTCGCCTACGCGAAGATGAACCGAAAGGCCGATGCGCTCAGGCATGCGCGCCTCGCACAGCAGGGCGCTTCCGGCCACAGCGTGATCCTGGACAAGAACCTCGCCCAGGTCGAGTTCGCGAATGCCTCGGGCAAGGATGGGAAACGCGCAGCGCTCAAGCTTGCGCGCGAGACCGTCGATCGATACCCCTACTCGCTCATGGCCGCCGAGGCGTACGTGGACATGCTGCACGAAATGGGCATGAACGAGCAGGTCGTCAAGTTCATGCGCAGGCAGAAGGCCATCCCGAAGGACAACACGGACTATCACGCGCTGCTTGCGCGCAGCTACCATGAACTCGGCCGGCACGCCGAAGCCTTTGCCGCCACGGGCGAGATGTATGCCATCGCCGGCAACCACAAGGCGGCCGTGTATCAGTTTGACCTTGCACAAAGAGCAAATGACGCGGACTACTATGTGATGAGCATGATCGACGCAAAGCTGCGCGAGCAGCGGCGGCTCGCGCTTGACGAAGAGAAGGCCCGCAAAGGCAAATAGTCGGCCTCTTTAGGGATTTCTAGGAACCGTTAAGCAATTTGATCGTGGTTTTGTGCCAAAATATTTTGATTTAGCTGATTGATACCACGTCCAATCGTGGTGTTCCGGCTTGCTTTTTTCAGTCTTCATCGCGGCGCCTGATGCCGCCGCGTTCATTCTTTGGTTTGTTTGTCATGGCTATTGAAGATTACTTGACTATCGCCCCCGAGACCGATCAGGTCATTGAAACGGATGCGGTGATCGTTGGCGCGGGCCCCGTCGGGCTCTTTCAGGTTTTTGAACTGGGGCTGCTGGAGATCAAGGCGCACGTGGTGGACTCCCTGCGCAACGTGGGCGGCCAGTGCGTGGAGCTCTATCCCACCAAGCCCATTTACGACATCCCTGCCGTGCCCGTCTACACCTCGTACGAGCTTACGGAAAATCTTCTCAAGCAGATTCAGCCTTTCGGCGCCCAGTTCCATCTCGGCCAGGAAGTGACCAAGGTGCAAAAGCGCGAAGATGGCCGCTTTGACGTCGAGACCGACAAGGGAACGAAGTTCCTGTGCAAGGTGGTCATCATCGCCGCAGGCGTCGGCTCGTTCCAGGCCCGCCCCCTGCGCGTGCCCGGCATTGAGAAGTTCGAGGGCACGCAGCTGCACTACCGCGTGCGCAACCCCGAGATGTTCGCCGGAAAGAACATCGTGATCTGCGGCGGCGGAGACAGCGCTCTTGACTGGACGCTCAATCTCGTCGGCAAGGCTGAAAGCGTTGTGCTGCTGCACCGGCGCGACGGATTCCGCGCGGCGGCAAGCTCCGTTGCGCGCATGCGCGAGCTCTGCGAGAACTGGGAGATGCAGTTCGAAGTAGGCCAGGTCACGGGCTTTGAAGAGCAGGACGGCAAGATGACCGAGATCCGCGTCACGGGAGGCGACGGCGTCGTGCGCCGCATGCCTCTTGACCACCTCCTCGTGTTTTTCGGCCTGCAGCCCAAGATCGGGCCGATCGCTGAATGGGGGCTTGAGCTCGACCGCCGCCAGATCGTGGTCGACACCGAGAAGTTTGAAAGCTCGATTCCCGGCATCTTTGCCGTAGGCGACATCAACACGTACCCCGGCAAGAAGAAGCTGATTCTCTCGGGCTTTCATGAATGCGCCCTTGCCGCCTTTGCCGCATCCAAGTACGTCTTCCCGGAAAAGAAGGTCTTCCTGCAGTACACGACAACGAGTCCGAAGCTGCACAAGGTGCTCGGCGTCGAATCTCCGACCTTTGACGACTAACCTCTCCCAGCAAGAGGCCCGGCATGCCGCATTTTTCCCGAGTCGCCGTATTTGCCAAGCCGCACGAAAACGTGCGGCAGATCTGCCAGAGCCTGATTGACGTCATCGTCAAGGCGGGAGCGACGCCCGTTCTGGACAGTTCTCTGGAAGTGTTCTTCGCAAACGGCTGTCCCTTTGAAATGGCCGATGCCGCAGAACTCGGAAAGATGGCCGAAGTTGCCGTAGTGCTTGGCGGCGACGGCACGATGCTGGGCGCCGGGCGGCTTCTTGCCCCCTACGGAGTACCGGTGATCGGCGTGAACGCGGGCCGCCTTGGCTTTATCACCGACATCGTGCACGAGGAGATGGAAGAGACGCTCCTTGCCATGCTTTCCGGACACTACGTGCGCGATGAACGCCCGATGCTGCGCGGGCGCCTCACCC
>OMXR01000105.1 GCA_900315045.1 uncultured Sutterella sp.
CCGCCGGCAGAGAGCACTCGGCGCACTTCCTGAACGTGCGTGAGGAGCCGGTTGATCTCTTCGTCCACATCCATCTTCAGTGCATAAAGCGTCACTTCCTGGCGGATGCGGTCGCTCACTTCCTCGCGTGTCAGGCTGGAATTTGTGGTCAGTGCCTCCGAGAGTGCCGCCTCCAGCCGTTCGGAGAGCTTGGATTTCACATTGGCCAGGATGTCCGGCATGCGCGAAGCGATGTCCCTGGTGATCGCTTCGATCTTGTCGCAGTAGCCGAGAAGAACGGCTTTAAGCGCCGTGCCTTCACGCTCGCGGCTTGCGGTAAAGCTCGCAAGTGCTTCCTTGAGGACATCGACAAGCGCGGCATCCAGCTCCTGCTGGTCAACCTGCGGGGCATCGACGATCCCTGGATACTCGAGAATTTGCGACACGGTCAGCGGCTTGGCATCGGGTTCAAGCGCGAGGACCTCGGTTTGGAGCGCCTTGAGCGCAGCAAGAGATTCCTTGCGAAGGCGGGCGGGGGCTGCCTCGGGATCCGCCTTCAGGCTCAGGCGGCATTCGCATTTGCCCCGGCCGATGTTTTTGCTGAGAATTTCGCGAAGAGCCGGCTCGCTCAGCCGCAGTTCGTCGGGGAACTTCACGGAAAGATCAAGAAAGCGGGAATTCACGCAGCGGATCTCAACGGTGACCGCCCCAAGAGGGCAGACTCCGCGGGCGCTGGCAAACCCGGTCATGGAATGCACGGTTGCCATGGCAATGCCTCAAACAGTCTGGTTGTCGTTTGCCGCGGCCGGATGTGTTGGAAAGGATCGGCAGCAGGCGTCGCGCGCAATTGTACTGAGACGGGGGCTTCGGAAATGCATTTGTTGCGTTAGCATTCTTCGGATTTTTGTTTGGAAGGAGTTTCCGGTAATGACTGCTCGACATGACGGCCGCGCGTTTGACTGCAAGCGGCCCCTGACCATCCAGCGGCACTTCACGTGCCACGCCGAAGGGAGTGTTCTGATTTCCGTTGGAAAAACCAAGGTGATCTGCACGGCGTCCGTGCAGGCTGGCGTGCCGCGCTTTTTGAAGGACAAGGCCGAGGGCTGGGTGACGGCCGAGTATGGCTTGCTGCCCCGTTCGACGGGAACCCGGACGGAGCGCGAGGCGGCAAAAGGCAAGCAGACCGGGCGCACGATGGAAATCCAGCGCCTCATCGGCCGCAGCCTGCGCGGAATCGTTGATCGCACCAAGCTTGGCGAGTATACGATCACGGTGGATTGCGACGTGATTCAGGCGGACGGTGGCACCCGCTGCGCATCGATCAGCGGCGCATATGTGGCTCTCGCTGATGCCGTGAATTGGATGCTTGAGCGGGGTCTCATTACGGAAAACCCGATCCTTGACCAGGTGAGCGCGGTGAGCGTCGGCATGAGCGCAGGGGTTCCCGTGCTCGATCTCGATTACGTGGAAGACAGCACGAGCGGCACGGACATGAATGTCGTCATGACCGGCTCGGGCCGCTTCATCGAAATTCAGGGAACCGCGGAAGGCGCGCCGTTCAGTGAAGCCGAACTCACTCAGATGCTCGCTCTTGCGAAGAAAGGCTGTAGCGAAATTCACGCGGCGCAGCGAGAGGCTCTCAAGGAATAATCGCCATGGATAAGAAAATCGTGCTTGCCTCGGGCAACAAGGGAAAGATGCGCGAGTTTGCCGCGCTTTTTGCCGGACGCGGCATCGAAGTGCTTTCGCAAAAGGAACTGGGCGTCGCGGAGTGCGCGGAGCCCTACGGCACGTTCCTTGAAAATGCGCTTGCCAAGGCCCGGAATGCCGCGAGGCAGACGGGGCTTCCCGCCATTGCCGATGATTCTGGCATCACGGCCGAGGCGCTTGGCGGAATGCCCGGAGTGCATTCGGCACGCTACGCCGGCCCCCAGCACAATGATGCGGACAACAACGCGAAGCTCATCGCGGATCTCGCCGACCAGGAGGACAAGCGCGCACACTACACGTGCGTTCTCGTTGCCGTGAGAAGCGAGTCCGATCCGGAGCCCGTGGTTGTGCAGGCGCGCTGGAGCGGTCAGATCACCGGCCAGCCCGCGGGAAGCGGAGGCTTCGGGTACGACCCGTACTTTTATTTGCCCGAATACGGCTGCACGGCGGCGGAACTTTCGGCTGAGGAAAAGAATGCCGTCAGCCACCGCGGACAGGCGATGGCCCGGCTCCTTCCCGCGCTTGCCGAAGCCTGGGGCTGGTAGTGGATATCCTGTCCGAGAGCGCTGCGCTCTACATCCACTGGCCCTGGTGCGTGCGCAAGTGCCCGTATTGCGACTTCAATTCGTATGCATGCCGCGGAGCGATTCCCGAGGCTGACTATGTGGAGGCTTTGCTTGCGGATCTTGCCGTCGCCGCAGAAGATCTGTGCGGCAGAACCGTGAGCAGCGTCTTCATCGGGGGCGGATCGCCGAGCCTCATGACGGGGGCGGGGATGAGCCGGCTCCTCGCGGGAGTGCGCTCAGCAGTGACGCTCACTCAGGATGCCGAAATCACGATGGAGGCCAATCCGGGGGCGTCGAACCGGGAGCGGTTTGCCGAATATGCCGCTGCTGGCGTGACGCGTCTTTCGCTGGGCGTGCAGAGTTTCGATGACACGCTCCTGAAGCGCCTCGGGCGCATTCATTCGTCCGCTCAGGCGCAGGATGCCGTGAAGGCCGCCGTGGAACTCTTTCCAGAAGTCAATATCGACGTCATGTACGCGCTTCCCGGGCAAAGCCGGGAGATGCTGGAGCGCGATATTGCGTGTGCGCTTGCCTGCGGCACGACGCACCTTTCCTTTTACGAACTCACGCTTGAAGAGGGGAGCGTCTTTTGGAAGAGGCCGCCCGAGGGACTGCCCGATTCCGATCTCGCCGCCGATCTGGGGGAGATCGTGCATGACCGGCTCAGAGACGGAGGATTCGTGCGCTACGAAATCTCCGGCTATGCGCGCCCGGGGCACATGTGCCGGCACAACCGGACATACTGGACCTTCGGGGATTACCTCGGAATTGGCGCCGGCGCACATGGGAAGGTGACGCTGCCCGGGGGAACGCTCGTGCGCACGATGCGGCCCAAGGCGCCGGGACGGTACATGGATGGCGTCAGAAGCGGACGGTTTGGCGCCTGGCGCAGGAAGGTTTCGCCCCGTGATCTGCCATTCGAGTTCATGCTCAATGCGCTGAGGCTCCTTGACGGGGTTCCGGCAGGGCGGTTTGAAGAGACGACAGGGCTATCCCTTGCCGAGCTTGAGCCCGCGCTTTCTTCGCTCAGAGACGAGGGGCTGATGGTGCGCGATCGCGGGATCCTTGCCGTCACCGGCCTCGGACGGCGGTTTTTGTCGGACGTTCAGGAGCGGTTCCTCTGTTGCGCGGCTGAATGATGCCCGTCAGTTTTCCTGCGGAAGACTTGGGTAGACTTAGGCGCCTGGTTTTCCTTTCTTTCCTCGTTTTCTTTCATGCAGTCTGTTTTCAAGCTCCTTTCGGTTGTTCTTGCTGGGATTTTGTGCTCTTGCACGGGCCTGGGGCCGTCGGTGCCGCAGAGTTTCGAGCGGGGGGCGATGCGGCTTGATGCCGTGCATTTTGCCGATCTCCCGCAGACAGCGGACTCGGACTGGGAGAGGGCGCTTGCGGCGTTTCGGCTTTCCTGCCAGAAGATGATTGCAGACCAGAGGTGGACGGCTCTTTGCACACAGGCCAATCTTGTCAAGGATGAGGCTGCGCGCGCATTCTTTGAAAATGGCTTTACGCCCTGGCGCGTGTCGGAAAGAGCGGGGGGAGAAGCCTGGGGGACGCACGCAAGGACCGGCCTCATGACCGGCTACTTCGAGCCGCTTCTTCGCGGGAGCCTCGTGAAGACGGAGGTCTACCGCTACCCGCTCTACAGCGTTCCCGACGATCTCATTGACGTGGAGCTGGGCGGCCTCTATCCGAACCTCAAGAATATGCGCCTCAGGGGCAAGGTGATCGGCCGAAAGCTTGTGCCCTATGACGACAGGGGCAATCTTGAAAGACGCCAGGATCTGGACAAGAACATTCTGTGCTGGGTGGACGATCCGCTGGATGCCGCGTTTTTGCAGATTCAGGGCTCGGGCAGGGTGCAGCTCACGGACGGCACGTACATGCGCCTTGGCTACGCCAATCAGAATGGACATCCGTACAAGGCGCTCGGGGCATGGCTCGTCCAGAGCGAGGGGGTGCCGCGCAGCGAAATGAGCATGCAGCGGATCCGCCAGTGGGCAAGGGACAATCCGCACCGCACGCACGAGCTGATCAGCTACAACCCGAATTACGTCCCCGAGGCCTCCGTTGCCGTGGACCGCGCGGTCTGGCAGCTGGGGCTGCCGTTTGTCGTTCAGGCGCGCCAGACAAGTCCGGCAATGCATTTTGTCCGTCCCGTGATCGCCCAGGATACCGGGGGCGCCATCCGGGGCGTGATCCGCTTTGACTACTTCTGGGGCTTTGGCGAGACGGCGGGCGAGATGGCGGGCAGCCAGAAGAGCGAAGCGGCGGGCTGGGTGCTGCTCCCCGCAGGGGCTGATCCGGACAGCTTTGTTCTCCTTAAGTAGAAACAGGCTGAAAGCGGAGAGAAAACGACCGAAAACCACAAGAAAAGTGCAGGAATTTCTCCCGTATAATCCGCGCACTCAGAAAAACAGACACGCGCAAAAGCTCATGACTTAAGCGTTTTGGAGAGAATCAAAACATGGAAGAGAACAAGGTTGAAAACGCATCCCCCGATCAGGCTCCGGCCCCGATCATCTTTACCGATGCCTGCGTAGCCAAGGTGAGGGAGCTGCTCGCCGATGAAGAGAACAAGGGCATGCAGCTTCGCGTGTTCGTGCAGGGCGGCGGCTGCCAGGGGTTTCAGTACGGGTTCCAGTTCGAGGAAAAGCCCGAGGAAGACGACATGACGATCGAAAAGGACGGAGTCGAGTTCCTGGTTGACTCGCTCTCGCTTCAGTACCTCGTCGGCGCCGAGATCGATTACAAGGAGGACCTTGAGGGCTCCCAGTTCGTGATCCGCAATCCCAATGCAGTGACTTCGTGCTCCTGCGGCTCTTCTTTTTCTGTCTAAAGTCAGACGTTACAAAGATATTTTGCCCGAGCCGTCCGTTCCGAGTTGGAATGGGCGGCTTTTGTTTCTAGAATGCCCGGCGGCAAGATTAGGGAAAACCTCTAGTGCCTTACCCGAGTCCCTAAGGTAATTTCCCTATGCTGTTAAAAAACGAGAGCGCTCCTGCGTCCCAAAAGTCGCGGGAGTTTCTCTTTGACAAGAAAAACCCAAAAGGAGGTTTAAATGACTTTGCTTTGCTGGATCGCAGTGGCAGTGATCTTTCTAACGATCTTTGCCCTGGTCAAGCGCTGGGAGACGCGTCTGGTGATGCTGGCCGCCGGTCTGTTCCTGTGCTGCGTGAGCCTGAATCCGATGATGGGCCTGAATCAGTTCGCCACCTCGATGACGAACAAGTCCCTGACGATGGCAATCTGCGGCTCGATGGGCTTTGCCTTTGCCGCCACCTACACGCAGTGCGACCGCTCGCTCGTGCATTACCTTGCCGCTCCGATCAAGGGCCTCGGAATCTTCCTCATTCCGCTGTGCGTGTTCATCACGTTCCTCGTGAACATTGCCATCCCGTCCGCTGCCGGCTGCGCTGCCGCTGTCGGTTCGACCCTGATCCCCGTGATGCTGCGCGCCGGCATCAAGCCCGCTGGTGCGGCTGCCGCCGTTCTCGCCGGCACGATCGGTTCCTACCTGACGCCCGCCACCTCGCACAATCCGTTCGTTGCCAAGCTCGCCAACATGGATGTCATGGACTTCATCAGCTTCCACATGAACTATTCGATCATGTGCGGCGTGATCCTGATGGTCGGCGTGACGATCTGCTGCATCGCCTTTGGCGACGGCAAGGGCGACAAGAACGCGGAAGTCGATACCTCGAAGACGCTCAAGGATGACGGCTTCACGCCGAACCCCCTGAAGGCTCTTGTGATGATCATCCCGATCACCATCCTCGTTGTCGGCAACGTCTGGTACAAGCCCCTCAAGATGGGCGTTGCCCAGGCCATGCTGCTCGGCGCCATCGCGGCGCTGTTCGTCGGCCTGATCGTTTCCCGCAAGACGACCGATCCGCAGACCTTCTCCAAGGAATTCTTCCGCGGCATGGGCAAGGGCTACGCTGACGTGCTCGGCATCATCATCGCCGCCGGCGTGTTCGCCGCCGGTCTGCGCGCTGCCGGCCTCATCGACGTCGGCATCGCCGCTCTGAAGGAATCCAACGAATTCGCCCGCTGGGGCGGCTCTCTGGGTCCGTGGATCCTTGCCGTACTCTCCGGTTCCGGCGACGCTGCCACGCTGGCCTTCAATGAGGCCGTGACGCCGCACGCCAAGGACTTCGGCATGACGATCGAAGGCCTGGGCGGCCTCGCGTTCCTCACGGGCGCTCTTGGCCGTACGATGTCCCCGCTGGCCGGCGTGACCATTCTGGTTTCCGGCATCGCCATGGTGAGCCCGATTGACGTTGTCAAGCGCACCGCTCTGCCGTGCTTCATCGCGGTGATTGCCTGCGCTCTGCTGATGGTCTAAGCCCAAGCGGCATTTCCCTTTCCCGGGGAGGAGAAATCCTCCCCGGCGCAAAGATGCAAGCCTCCGGTAAACGTGTTTTGCCGGGGGCTTTTTCTGAAGCGGACTTCCTGTCCTGCGTGCTAGGATTGCGCCCCACCCCGTTGTTTTTGATCGTCCTTAAAGCCATGCAGTCCGCTCTGAAAGGTCCTTTTCTCATTTTGGTGAGTGCCCTGTTTTTTTCCGTGACAGGGCTTTTGCAGGCGCTTGCGCCCGAAGGCGCAACGCCCTGGGTCGTCGCGGAAGTGCGCATGACCGGCTCGGCGATCGTGCTGTTTTGCTGGTGCGCGCTCTCGGGGCGGCTGCCGAAGCTCACGCGCAAGCTGCCCTGGAAGGCAATCACGATCTGCGCCGTGTGCACGTGCTTTTACCAGATCTTTTATTTCTTCGGTGCACTGAAACTCGGCGTGGCCGCGGGCACCGTGGTGTGCGTCGGGGCGCTTCCGATCATGACGGGCATCATTTCCGCACTTTTCTATGGGAAGGTGCCGCAGCGGGCCTGGTATTTCGCAACGGCAATCGCCATTGCGGGAATCGCTCTTTTGAATGTCCAGAGTTTTGAAGCGGGAAACCTCATCTGGGTGATCTCGCCCCTGCTGGGTGCCCTGGTGTACGGGTTCTACATGAATGCCAGTCCGGATGTCGCGGCGAACATGGATCCCGAGGCCGGCATCATGATCGGGCTTTTCATGATTTCCGTGATGCTGCTTCCTGCGCTGTTTCTCTATCCCACGGAGTGGATCTGGTCAAGCAGCCGCGGGCT
>OMXR01000104.1 GCA_900315045.1 uncultured Sutterella sp.
AACATACTCGAGACCAGTATCGATGCGGCCATACAGCGTCACATCAGCAGCCATGGCGGTGCCGGCAAAAGCGCCGAGAACAGCAACCGCGAGCAGAGACTTTTTCATAGTATTTTTCTCCAAAAATTTTGCGAGAGATTTGCTTGCCTAACGTAAAGGTGTAATCCGCCGCGGTAGTCCTGGGCTGGGTACTAAGCAGCCCCCGCGGCGGCGCCTCTCTCATTAGAAGCACCCTCATTGTCGCGGCGAAAAGCGCGATCATCAATTTTCTGAAGACTCATCCCGCAAAATGTAAGGGTTTACCCCGAGAACTATTTGATACATGCCGCTATATTTACAATCATGAATGCGCAAATATGTCATACCCCCCCCCCGAAAATAAATCTTCTTTCTGATATTTTCTTTGCATTTATTTATTAGTAACATAGATCATTAAACATGTAATAACACATTAAATTTGTTATTTTCTTTCAATTTAATCATGATAAGTGCATAGCAACATGAATCTAAACAATTTTGACTTTCATATCAGTCTCGCAAGATAAAGCGAACAATCAGCTTGGTCTGATATATATCGATATCAAATCAAACAGCTAAACAAAGAATCTGAAAACAGAAACGCTCCAAAAAGGAGCGATAAAGAGATCTCCGGACGGCGTCAAGACCCGGCCTTGTCTCCTGGGAAAACCGCCACGGCAAGGAGCGACATAAGACCGCGCAGGGCAGATGAGTGTGTCGCCCGCACGAGCGGGAGGCTCCCGCCTCGTCTCTACATCTGCCGCTTCAGCCGGACGATCGTGATGCGAATGGCGTTCGTGAGATAGAACAGGCTGAACAGCGTCATCGCGCCCGAGATCATCCAACCGTAGCGCTCGATGCCGAGCGCGTAGCCCCCGAAGAACCCCGTGGAGACGACAAAGCCCGCAATGCGGATCGCACCGTTCACCATCCGGTCGCGCCGCTCTTCAAGGAGTTTCAGGATCCGGGCAAACTCCTCCCCGATCTGCTCGCCCGTGCCGCCCTTGCCGGCCTTCATGTCGAACCAGCGCTTGGCCATCAGATCCACGTCAAAGCGGCTCATCCGCAGCAGCAGCACTCCGCGCCAGGCGGCAATCAGGGCCGCAGCCGAAATGAATGCGATGCCAACCATCATGGGGGCGAACCCCATGTGGTCGCGCACGCGCTGCGCCGGAACGCTGTCCACAAAGAGCGAGCCGGCAGCGAAAGCGAGCAGGTACTGCACGTACACGCTTCCAAGATAGCGGATCACGACGAGATAAATGTCGGTGAGCGTGTTGGCGAACTTCTTCTGAGGCATTTGGTCTTTTGCAAGAGAAAAACATGAGGATTGCCCCGAAGAATAGCGGGGCGCGCGGCAAAACGCATGCCCTCTTCTTTATCATTGCGCCCTGACCGAACCGTGCCGGTGCCCGAACGGGCGCTTTTGCGGCGCCCAGCGCACGCCGTTTCGCACCGATTCCTCTTTTTTATCTGACTTTTCTGAACAGCAATCATGTCTACTGCAGCAAGCCGCAATCTTGAAATCTTCGACAACCCCAGCCCCAAGCGCGACTACCTCATCCACATGGAGATCCCCGAGTTCACGTGCCTGTGCCCGCTCACCGGGCAGCCGGACTTCGCCACGCTCATTCTCGACTACATTCCCGACGAGAAGAACGTCGAGCTCAAGGCGCTCAAGCTCTACATGTGGAGCTTCCGCAGCGAAGGGCACTTCCATGAAGACATCACCAACCGAATCCTCGACGACCTCGTGAAGGCCGTCAATCCGCGCTTCATGCGCCTTGAGGCCCGCTGGTGGGTGCGCGGCGGCATCTACACCACCGTGCGCGCCGAGCACAGGAAGGAAGGCTGGAAGCCCGCCGAGTCGATCGACATTCCGTCCTTCCCCGGCAACTCCCCGATGCGCAGCATCTAGGCCTTCCCCGCAACACCGCCAACCCCGGACGCAAGCAAGCCCGGGGCAAACACAATTTTCGGAATCACCATGACAACGATCGCTGACACCCGCAATCTCACCACCCTGTGCGACCTCGTGCGCTGGGCGATGAGCGAAATGGAACGCAACGAAGTGAGCCTCGGCCACGGCACGGCCGATTACTGGGAAGAGGCGACGTTTCTCGTTCTGAGAACATTGAAGCTCCCCTTCGAGCGGCTCGAATCCTTCTGGCAGGCGCACGTGACGCCGAGCGAAGCCGAGAAAGTGCTCGAGAACATCAGCTACCGCGTGAAGGAGCGCGTCCCCTCGCCCTACCTCGTGAACGAGGCCTGGCTCTCCGACTACTGCTTTTACTGCGACGAGCGCGTGCTGATTCCCCGCAGCTTCATCGCCGAGCTGCTGCGCGAGGGGCTCTCGCCCTGGGTGGAAGACCCCGAAGAGGTGACGAGCGTCCTTGACATGTGCACGGGGAGCGGGTGCCTAGCCATCCTCGCGGGCGAAGCCTTCCCCAACGCCTCCCTCACGGGCGCGGACATCAGCACGGACGCTCTGGAAGTGGCCGCCGTCAACCGCGAGCGCTTCGGGCTGCAGGACGAGCTCGAGCTCGTTCAGAGCGACCTCTTCTCGAATCTCGAGGGCCGCAGGTTCGACCTCATCATCTCCAATCCCCCGTACGTGACGAGCGATGCGATGCACGAGCTGCCCGAGGAGTACCGCCACGAGCCCGCGCTTGCGCTGGGTGCGGGCGAGGACGGCATGGACATCATGCGCCGCATGATGCCCGCCCTTGCCGAGCACCTCAATCCCGAAGGCATCGCCGTCATCGAGATCGGCGACGGGCGCGAAGCGTTTGAAGCGATCTACCCCGATCTGCCCGTGACCTGGCTCACCACGAGCGGCGGCGACGACCTTGTGTTCGTCGTGAAAGCCGAGGATCTCAAGGGGCGCTTTTAACCGATGCTGCGCCTTACCAACGTCAAGATTCAGCGCGGACTGCGCGTTCTGTATGAGGGAGCGACCGCGGTGGCAAGCGACGGCGAGCGCGTTGCGCTGGTCGGCGAAAACGGCTGCGGCAAGTCCTCCCTCTTTGCCGCGATTCTGGGAGAACTGCAGCCCGAGGACGGCGCCATCGAGGCGCCCGAGCCCGCACGCATTTCGCACGTTGCGCAAAGCGTCGTGGAGACCGATGAGGAGTGCCTCGAGTACGTGCTCTCAGGCCACGCGCCCCTCATCGCAGCCAAGGCCGAGCTTGCCGCAGCGCAAAAGGCGGGCGACGCGATGCGCGAGGCATCCGCCCTTGCCGTCCTTGCCGAGATCAACGAAGGCGCGATCCGCGCCCAGGCGCTCACCATCATGGCCGGCCTCGGGTTCCTGCCCGACGACGGAGCGCGCCTTGTGAAGAGTTTTTCAGGTGGCTGGAGAAACCGCCTGAGCCTTGCGCGCGCACTCATGCGCCCTGCCGATCTTCTGCTCCTTGACGAGCCGACGAACCACCTAGACATGGACAGCCTCATCTGGCTTGAGGCCTGGCTCAAGCGCGTGCGCTCGACCGTAATCATCATCAGCCACGACCGGGAGTTCCTCGACCGCGCCACGCAGACCACCTGGGCGATCGAGGACAACGCCCTCACCCGGTACGGCGGCAACTATTCCTTCTATGAGGCCCAGCGCGTCGAGCGGCTTGCCCAGCAGGACGCGGCTGCAAGGGCGTACGAGCGTCAGGCAAGCAAACTCACCGCCTTCATCGAGCGCTTCCGCTACAAGGCCACCAAGGCGCGCCAGGCGCAAAGCCGCATCAAGATGCTTGACAAGCTTCAGGCGATCGAGCCCGTGCGCGCGCGGCGCGAATGGCGCTTTCAGTTCCTGGAGCCCCTGCGCACTCCGGAGCACCTCATCGACCTAGAGAACGTGCGCCTCGGCTATGGAGACAAAACCGTCATCGGCAGCGTCACGCTCTGCATCCGCTCGGGCGAGCGGATCGGCGTGCTCGGCGTAAACGGCGCCGGCAAGTCAACGCTCATCAAGGCAATTGCCGGGACGCTCGCGCCCTTTTCGGGCGAGATCCGCCGCGGCGACGGCCTTGTGATCGGATACTTTGCCCAGCACCAGCTCGAGCAGCTCGACATGGACGAGACGCCGCTTGAAGTCATGCGCCGCAAGGCGCCCCTCGTGCGCGAGCAGGAGCTGCGCGACTACCTGGGGAGGTTCCGCTTCGGCGGGGATTTCGTGAATGCAAAGATCGGCACGATGTCGGGCGGCGAAAAGGCACGCCTTGCCCTCGCGCTCATCACCTGGGACAAGCCCAACCTTCTTGTGCTTGACGAGCCGACGAACCATCTTGACATGGCAACGCGCGAAGCGCTCACGATGGCGCTTTCCACGTTCGAGGGCTCGCTCCTGCTCGTTTCGCACGACAGGCACCTGCTGCGCTCGACCTGCGACAAGCTCGTGCTCGTGCACGAGGGGGAAGTGTCCGA
>OMXR01000103.1 GCA_900315045.1 uncultured Sutterella sp.
GTCTATCTGCGCTGCGCGCTCGGAATCCGGGCGAGCTTTGCGGGATCGGCGCACTTGTCAATCTTCAGGTACTCGGCCAGCTTCTCGTCGCCCGCCTTTTTGGCGGCGTCCGCAGGCGAGAGCCCCTGATCATTGCAAAGGTCGCGGAATGCGCCAGCCTTGAGCAGGATCATCACGACTTCGCGCGAGGGGCGGCGGGCCGCCATGTAAAGGGGCGTAACGCCGGCCGAAGTGAGCACGTTTACGCGTGCACCCTTCTGAAGGAAGAGCTTCACGATGTCGGCGTGGCCGTTCGTTGCAGCGTAGTGCAGAGGCGTCCAGCCGCCCACGCGGTTCACCGAGGCGCCCCGGTCAAGCAGCGTCTGCACGAGCTTCATGTCGCCCTTGAAGGCGGCAAGCATCAGGGCGGTTGTTTCTCCGAGGTCGCTCGCCTGGTCGATGTTGATTCCCTTGGCGGCGAGCAGCACTTCGATCACCGACTTGCTGTCCATGCGGATTGCGCGCACGATCGCCGGATCGCCGTCGGCCACGTAGGTGTTTGGATCCATGCCCTCGTCAAGCAGCTTCTTGACGACGTCGCCCCGGTCGCGCTGCACGGCGCCGGAAAAGTTGGCCCAGCGCTCCTCCGGTCCCATCTTGGAGAAGTCGCTTGTCTGGGCAAAGGCGCCGCAGGAGCCGATCGCCAGCAGGACAGCGCCTGCAAGGGCGGCGAGGGGTTTGTTCGGAAAAGACATTTCAGAAATCCTTTTTCAAAAAGCGCTTGTAATTGTCGGTTGTGACGCGCGCCACCTCTTCAAGGGATACGCCCTTTAAGGTGGCAATCTGCTCGGCCACATGAACAACGTAGGCCGGCTCGTTTCTCTTGCCGCGGTGCGGCACGGGCGCCATGTACGGACAGTCCGTTTCAATCATGAGCGATTCTAAGGGCAGGGCGCGCACAACTTCGCGCAGCGCCCCGGCATTTTTAAACGTGATGGTGCCGGTAAAGGAGATGAGGCCCCCGGCGTCGATGCACCGCAATGCGGTGTCAAGATCCGCGCCGTAGCAGTGCATGACAAAGCCCATGTCGCCCGCGTGCATCTCGGAGAGAATCTGCGCGGCGTCGCGCTCGGCTTCGCGCGCGTGCACGATGAGAGGCTTGCCGAGATTGCGCGCGGCGCGGATGTGCATCCGGAAGCGCTCGCGCTGCCAGGCGAGATCCCCCTTGCACCAGTGGTAGTCAAGGCCGGTTTCCCCGACGGCGGCGATCTCGTCCGCCGAGCAGATCGACTCGATCTCCTCGACGCTCGTCTCGGGGACGTTCTCGTATTCGGGGTGCAGGGCCCAGGCGCCAAAAAGCGCGGGAGAAGTCGCGCTGCGGACCAGCTGGGCGACGCGCTGCTCTTCGCCCCGTTCGCATCCGATGACGGTTGCGGCGGCAACGCCCGCATCGCGCATGCGGGAGAGCACCTCGGGCAGATCTCCCGCGAACTCCCGGCTGTTGATGTGCGAGTGGCTGTCGACGAGAATCACGCGCCTAGGCTCCATGTCCGCTGTAGAGCTCTTCGATCTCGGCGGCATAGCGCTCGCAGATCTGCCTGCGGCGCAGCTTCTGCGTCGTCGTGAGCAGGCCGTTCTCCACGGTCCAGCTCTCGGGCACGATCGCGACATTGCGTGGCTGGCCGTAGCGCGGGAAGTTCTTCGTTGCCGCGCGGATGCGCTTCAAGACCGTGGTGCGCACGTCGCGGCTCCCCATCGTCGTGGGATCATCCGGATCAAGCTCGAGATCGGCGCAAAGCGCGTGCCAGCGCTCCTGGTTCGGCACGACCAGCGCCGTGATGAAGGGGCGGTTTTCGCCGATCACCATGATCTGCTCGAAGAGGTGGTCTTCCTTGATCGCGAACTCAAGGTCGACCGGGCTCACTTTCTCGCCCACGCTCGTCACGATGATTTCCTTGATGCGGCCCTTGATCCGGACGCGGCCTCCGTCGGAGAGATCGGCCTGATCGCCCGTCCTCAGCCACCCGTCCTCGGTGAAGGCCTTGGCAGTCTCATCGGGGCGCTCCCAGTAGCCGCGCATCACCTGCGGGCCGCGCACCTGAAGCTCGTCCATTTCGCCAAGGCGCACCTGGGTGTCGTCGACGGGCTCGCCCACCGTGAGCGGATGGTTGTTCCCGGGACAGCTCATGGAAATCACGGGCGAGCTCTCGGTGAGTCCGTACCCCTGCATGAGGGGCAGCCCCATGCCGCAGAAGAACTTGGCGACGGTGTAGTTCAGGGCCGCGCCGCCCGAGATCAGCATGCGCATGCGCGTGCCGAAGATGCTGCGCACGGGCAGGGCCGCCTTGCGGGAAAGGTATCCGGCAACAAAGAGGTCGAGGAACTCGCGCGCGGAATGCTCGACGGGCAGGCCGTTGTCGCGGCAGAAGCGCCGCCAGCCCACTTCCTGCGCCCAGGTGAAGAAGCTCATCTTCTTCGGGGTCATCTTGCGGTACGTGAGCATGAGCCGCGAGTAGAAGCGCTCGAACACGCGGGGCACGGCGCACATGATCGTGGGGTTGAGCTGGACGAGGTCGTCGGCGAGCTGCGCCATGCCGCGGCAGATCGACAGGCACGCTCCGCAGGCAAGCGCCGAGTAGTAGGTCACGGTGCGCTCGAACGTGTGCGAGAGCGGCAGGAACGAGAGGAACTCGTCCTGCTCGGTGACGCCGATCCGGCCGATGGTCTGCAGGGTGTTGCTCACGATGTTCGTGTGGGTGAGCATCACGCCCTTGGGGCGGCCCGTCGTGCCGGAGGTGTAGACGATTGCTGCAAGATCCTCGCTGCTCGGGGGCCCGGGCAGCTCCTTGATGTCCCTGCCGCTTGCGAGCCACTCTTCCAGTCCGCAGTAGGGAATGTGCCCGAGGCTCGTGCCGCTGTCGGATTCATTGGTGAGCACGACCTGCTGCAGATGTGGGAGGTCTTCGCCGAACTCGGCAAGGCTGTTCCAGCGCGCGTAGCTCACGGTGACGAGAAAGCGGGCGCGGGAATTGTTGAGGATGTACACGCTCGAACCCGCGGTGTCGATCGAGTGCAGGGGCACCGGAACGAGTCCGTTGGCAAGCGCCGCCTGATCGAACGTGAGCGCGTCGATCGAGTTGGGCAGCAGCATGGCGACGCGGTCGCCGTGATTGAGTCCCATCTTGGCAAAGGCCCTGCGCCACTTGCGCACACGCTCGTAGAACTCGCGCCAGGTGAGCGAGAGCCATGCATTCGTTCTGTTGTCGTACCAGCGGTATGCGGTTCTGTCGGGCCAGATGCGCACCGTGCGCACCAGCATATCGGGGATCACCTTGAATTCTTCAGACATCCGGGACACTTGAATCGTTCCTGTGACAGTAAATACGTGCAATCTGCCTATTTTAGTGCATGAGATCACGGGAGATTCATAGCAAAATCCGAAATGTGAGCGATGGAATATTCGGGTTTTCGGCGATGCGCCGGAAAAAACAGGGCGAGGGCGGCGGCAAAAATGGCAAAATGCATGTCGCAACTGGCTCTGGAATTATGGAGAGAGTGAATTGAATCAGGAAATCAGGCAGATCCTTTCGATCCTTGGACGGGCGGCCGTTCCGTTTCTGTGCTGCGCCGTGCTGTTTGCCATTCCCGTGGTGACGCTGATTGCCGACAGAAAGATTGAGCTTCCCATCGAGAATGTGACGGAGCTTGTGCAGGAGGCGGCGCTTCTCGTTTCCGCGCTCATCTTCTTTGCTCTGGGACGGAGCCGGCCGGCTGCGCGGGCCGGGCTCTTCCTTGCCGGAGGCTTTTTCTGCGTGCTCTTCATCCGGGAACTTGACGCCTGGTTCGACTTCATCTCGCACAGCTTCTGGATTCTTTGGGAAGTTATGTTCCTCGCTGCGCTTTGCTGGACGCTCCGGAAGGAGCCGCTATCGAGCTATCGGCTGGGGCTCGCCGAGGTGGTTGAGAGCCGCGCCTTCATTACGATTGCCGTCGGGGTTGCCACCGTGCTCGTCTTTTCGCGCCTGTTCGGTTCCGGATTCCTCTGGAGCTATTACCTTGAGGGGCGTCCGCTCATCCTTGCCAAGCGCATGGTTGAAGAGGGCACTGAGCTTTTCGGCTACCTCATGATTCTTGCGGGAACGATCCTCCTTGCCCGGGAGAGGCGCAGGTAGTGCCTTGCGGAGTGCGTTTCCGGGACGGCGTTTGAGAGTTTCCTTTGAGTTGATACCCACTTATAGGTAAGCATCGATTTTTTACGATTGCCCTCCACTTTGTAATGGCGCGTTTCGATTTGTAAATCGGGTGGATTTTTCAATGAAATTATGATTAAATGCCGTTTATCACAGAATGCGATGTGTTGATAATCGCTCATGTGATATCTCCTTTTGGTGGTATGGTTGATTGCCACTGCGGAATTGCTTGAAGCTGATGCCTTCCTCCTCGTCAGCGGTATAGACAAGCGGTCCTGCAGTGGCGTTTTTTTGTGTTTTTTTTCGTCCTGATCCGCATGATGTCCTGGATCTTGCGCCTGGCGGAAAAGGATGAAAAAACAACTGAAAACAGCGATATTCCTGGCGGTCATACCGCCTTGGGCTTGCTGACCTGAGTCAAGGTTGTCCGCATTGGTGGCTGTGACATAACTGCTTTTTTGGATAACATGAGAGCGTTCATGGATACAAAAAAGAGGATGCCATGCAATCGCAGAGCGACGCGCGGCTCAATGCCGCCGCCAATTTCTCCCAGCTTGTTCAGGCGCTCGGCTCCGTCCGCTTCAAGCCGACCAAGAAG
>OMXR01000102.1 GCA_900315045.1 uncultured Sutterella sp.
TGGAAACAGGTATTTCAGTGTCAAGGAATGATCTCATGTCGTCTACTGCAGAACTGATTCAGCATCTCAACGAAGTCACAGGGCTCGGGCTTGCTCTGGACGAGAACAACGCCGCAGCGTTCCAATACGAGGGCCGCAACGTCCTCCTGCAGTTCCAGCCCGAACTGTCCGTGTGCCTGATCCACGCCGAAGTGGGCACGCTTGAGAACGCCGCGCTTCCCGGCGCCGTCAATGAGCTGCTCGAAGCCAATCACCTGCTGAGCGACACGCAGGGCGGAGCGCTCAGCTGGTCGCGCCAGACGAACGTGGTGAGCATGAACTTTCTTGCATCGACCGCGACCGCCGAGGCCTTCGTCAATCAGCTCAACCGCGCGCTCTCGGCAGCCGATGTCTGGACCGAGCGCATCATCCAGATCAACTCCGAAGCGCAGGCGCGGATGGCCGAGCATCTCAAGCGTCTCCGTGAGCAGGGCGGAGCCGCTGATGCATCCGGCAGCCAGGAACTAGGGGGACAAGGAGACTTGCAATTCGTCTCCCACATGATCCAGATCTGAACAATTTTTTCCAAAGCGGGGAGCCCGGGTTCCCCCTCCACCCCCTCTCCACTTTTGTACCCAAGGGGAACGTGTCATGCCAAACGGTGTCAGCAATCAGAACATCCAGCAAACCTACACTCTGAACCAGTTCACGGAGCTGGCGGCAAAGAGCAATGACAATCAGGAGCTGCGCATCCGCAAGAGCAACCAGGAGCTCAGCAATACGCCGCTTGGCTTCATTTCCCGCAATGTCGGCTCGACGCATGCACAGTCCAATACTGCAGTGACCAATGCGTTCAAGGCCGCGATTCAGAGCGATCCGCGCTATGCAGGCATTGCCGAGAAGCTTGCGGCCACGCTCCAGACCTCGCTTCCTCCCAACGAGCCGCTCACGCCCGCAAAGGTCAAGCAGGCCGTGAATACCGCAAACCAGATGCTGAAGGCGAACCTGCAGGCAAATGCCGCGGCAAGGATGCTTTCGGCCACCGATGTCATTCCGAAGGCGCTCGAAGCCGAATTCAGAAGTTTTGCCGAGGCCTATCTCAATGCGCACCCGGATGTTGATCTCAAGCCGATTCTCGCCAAGGACGAAGGCAACCTCACCGAGGCGCAGAGGAACCTCTCGGCCGTAGAAAAGGAAAAGGCACAATACGCGCATGACTCCGAGCAAGGTCTGAAGCTAGCGAAGGTTCTGACGGAATTCCTCAGTCAGCCCGGCCGCGAGGGCACCAGCCTGATGAAGATTCCCGAAAAGTTCCTGAGCGACGATCCGGCCAAGGCCGATGCGTTCGCCAAGCTTGTTTTCAAGCATGGCGACGACTTCAGCACCAAGGCAATGCCAGGCCTCATGTGCGGCCTGTACAGAGAGGGAGAGCCCCTCGGCGCCGCGTTCAGGCGGAATCTTGACCAAAAGATCGAGTCAACGGCCGGCACGGTCACATCCTCGGAGGAGCTGAACCATTTCAACCTTCTTTCGACGGAGGATCTTGCAAGAATCGACGCGGCTCTGAGCGACAAGCCGATGAAGAGCATCGACACCCGGGCCGCGCTGCTCAAGGGCATGCATGAAGCGCTCGCGCTGTTTGTCAAAGCCCATCCGGAATTCAAGACGCCCGGAGCGCAGGAGCGCGCCGAGCTCTCGGTTCTGGTGAACAAGCTTTGCGCCGGGGCGATGCAGGGCCACGCCACCCAGGAAAGCATGCGGGAAATCGGCATGAGTCACATGTTCGAGCGCCTGCTCACTGCCGACACGCTCAAGGCCGGGCCCCAGAGCCTGTTCGAGCATCTGGGCATCTCTCCGGAGATCGGCCTGAAGATGCTTGACCAGCCGGCCTCGCGCGCAGAGCTCCTGGCAGCGGTCAAGCAGCTTGGCACGTTCCGCACGGCCGATCAGATTCTGCAGGCCGTGACCGATAAGGCAAGCGAGATCCTTACCGCAAACCAGGCGACGCTGCAAAAGCTCAACGGGCTGCCCACCGACCTGCAGGATGTGGCCGTGAAGCTTGCCTTCCCTGTTCAGGACCTGCTCTCCCGCATGGCCGATCCCAACACGAGCAAGACGCAGCTGCTTGACAAGTACAATACGCTGGCAGCCATGCTGGCCGACCCCGAGATGTCCGATTCCTTGCGCGCAAGGGCCTTGTCCGAGGTGGTCCGGGTGCTCGCCGGAAGATCGGCTCTTATTACTGCCACCAAGAACCGGGACGCTTTTGAGGAACTGCTCGGAGGGATCAATGCGATCGGTGCGGACAAGAAGCAGCCCCAGGTGGTGCGCGATGCATGCAGGCAGACGTCTGAAATCATGCACGCCATGCATTTTGCGCTGAATTCGGCGTACAAGGCTGCGAATCCGGGGGCCCTGGACCTGCCGCCGCTTAAGCCTCAGGTTGTGCAGCGCGAAGAGGAGATGGACCCCGCGGTAGCCGCGCTTCTCGCCAACGCGGGAATGCTGAAAACGAATTCCGTTCAGCGCGATGCCTCCCCCGCTCAGCTCTTTGCTGCCATGCAGCAGCTCGATGCCGATCCGGAGTTCCCCTACAACAGAGACGAAGTCAAGGCGAAAATGGAGCAGCTCAGGTGCGCCGACTACAAGCTGGTTTCGGACATGCAACGCTCCGCCTCAGTTGCTCTTCAGAACTACACCTCTGGTGACCCCAACGATCTGTACAAGTTCATGCTTCAGCTCGATGCAATAGGCAAGTACGCGATGGATCTGCAGGAGCAATACCCCGGGTACGATTCCGCAGCACTCAAGAGAATCTTCATTGACTGCGCTCTGACCTATCTGTCGCCCGAGCAAAAAACCGCAATTTTTAACAACCTCACGTCAGAGGTCAACAGGGATTTTCTGGGCGCCGTGAACCATCAAATCAAGCTCGAAGATGCGATCCCGGACGAAGCGATGGCCCAATACACGGAAACGCAGAAGAGAACGCTGGCGGCGGCAAAGTCCGGACTGGACATGCTTGGCCGGGCAGCCAGGAGCCTCGGCAGAGAGCTCGGGCGTCAGGTTCCTGATCCGCTGTTCGATCCGAACAGCACCAAGAGGCTCTACGATCTGCCGTTCGATAACCAGTTTGCCGGTACGTTCACCTCAGCGTTCCCGAAGAGCAGCGGTCCCATCGAGCATGCGCTGTTCGACATGAAGGCCGATCTGAGCCTCGAGAAAAAGGATCGGCTCTGTCAATTCCTGAAAGGCCTGAAGGTTCCGGCCCAAGGCAAGGGCATGCCGACCAACGTCGGCGCCTACACTGAGGGCGATGATTTCGCACTCACATTCACCGACGCCAAGGGCGAGGAGCAGGAATACAACTGGAATGTCAGGAATTTCGCCGTTCTCGCGGGGTTCAAGTCCGAAGAGCTTTCCGCCCTGCTCGATCAGACCGGCGGCAATCCGAGCGCCGGGCAGCTCTGGCAGGTTCTGCACGGCGGCAATGCGCCCGCCGATCTGACCATGGACAATTTTGTTGAAAAGTACATGTCGGCGACGGTTCAGGAGATTCATGCATACGGACAGATGATCGGCAACAATACCATCGAGCCCGACTTCTTCATCCAGCTTTGCCTCGATACCTCAGGCCTCTCTCCGAGCAAGCTGCTTGAGAAGTTCGCCAACTGCCAGCACGAGGATGTGGTCATCACGATTGACGACCAGCAGGGCAAGAAGGGCTTCTTCTCTGAAACGCTCCTGGGAGACCAGTTCTGGAACGGCAAAAGCCATTACGGCTTTGACTTTGACGCGCAGCGGGCAAAAATGCCCCCGGGATCGAATGACAACGGCTCCACGGAATGCTGCAAGATTACCCTGATCGATGAGCAGGGCAAGGAGGTTGTCTACACGCAGAAGCAGTACTTCGACACCGAGAACTCGAAGCGGGAGGAGTACCTCCAGGGCTTCGTGGATTCCGTCGACAAGATCTGCGCCAACAAGAAGCAGCTCGGAACCGTGGGCATCTGCACCACGCAGGTGCTGCAGATGGGGCTTCGCTATGCGGGTTCCATTTACCGCGATGTCACCGGCGGCGCCGGCGAGCACACGGCGCTCGACCACCATATCAGCAAGCTGCCCAACGGCAACGTGCTGGTCAAGGTGACCGAGAAGCCCGGAAGCCTCTTCAAGTTCAACATGCAGCTGGAGGTTGACCAGGAAGGCGTCGCGCACATGACTCAGGGTTCGATCACGTTCCCGTCGCTCGACAAGATCAACGAATACAACCAGACGCATCAGCTGAAGATCAAATAGCGCTTTGCGCTGCGGGGCTGGATCCGAGAAAGCGGCTTGCCGCTCCGGATCCGGCCTCTCAAGACGGAAAAGGCCGCGAAACTGACTTTCGGTTTTCGCGGCCTGCTCATATCCGAAGCTTTTCGTGCAGTTTGCTCTGCAGCACATCCCGGCCGCACCGCGGCCGAGTCAGCTTTCCCTCCCGCCCCTCGAATTATCCCTGTCGTGACGGTTTTTATTTG
>OMXR01000101.1 GCA_900315045.1 uncultured Sutterella sp.
TCAGTCCCAGCGGGTGAAGGCGCCCCGGCATCAAGCCCGGCATGCCGTCTGGGCTCGCGCTTTTTCCTTAGAGCGAATCGGTGAGGATCTTCAGGATGCCAGCCTTGTCGATCGGACGGATTGCGCCCGTGAGCGGATACCAGTGGGCAATCACGTGGTCGGCCATGGCCTCGAAGTGCTCGCTGGTGACGCCGACTTCGGAGAGATGCGCAGGGATGCCGATCGAAGCGAAGAACTCAGCGGTCTTCTCGATCGCCTTGAGGGCCGTCTCCATCGCCGGAGCCTTCGCGTCAAGCCCCCAGACCCGCACGCCGTACTGGGCAAAGCGCGGCGCCGTCTCTTCGGTGAGGCTGTAGCGCATCCAGTGCGGCGTGATGATCGCCAGGCCTGCGCCGTGGGTGATGTCGTGGAAGGCGCTGATCTCGTGCTCGATGCCGTGGCAGGGCCAGGGGCTCGGGGTTCTGCCGATGGAGAGCAGGCCGCAGCAGCCAAAGGAGCTGGCGAGCATCAGCTCGGAGCGGGCGTCGTAGTCCTCGGGATTGGCGATCGCCTTGGGCGTGTTCTCGATCACGGTGCGCAGCACCGCTTCGCAAAGGCCGTCGGTCACGGTGTTGCCCTCGGCCACCAGATACTGCTCGAACGTGTGCGACATGATGTCGGCGGCGCCGGCTGCCGTGTGCCAGGCGGGCACGCTGTAGGTGAGGGAGGGATCGCAGAACGAGGCAACCGGGAAGAGGTTGGGGGCTCCAAGGAACAGCTTTTCGCTGGTCTCGGGGTTGGAGATCACGCCGGCTCCGTCGTATTCGCTGCCCGTTGCCGCCAGGGTGAGCACGGCAAAGAAGGGAAGCGTGCGGCCGATCTTGCCCGAGTCAAGGACGAGATCCCAGGGATCGCCGTCGTAGAACGCGCCCGCGGCGATGTTCTTCGTGGCGTCGATCACGCTGCCGCCGCCGACGGCGACGATGAAGTCGATGCCTTCCTTCTTGCAGATCTCAACGCCCTTGCGCACCGAGCCGATCTTCGGATTGGGCTCGATGCCGGAGAGTTCGAACACTTCGCAGCCCGCGAGCTGCTCGAGCACCTTGTCGTACAGGCCGATGCGCTTGATCGAGCCGCCGCCGTAGGTAAGAAGCACCTTCTTGCCGTACGGGGCGATCGCGTCCTTGAGGCCGGTGACGGAATCTTTGCCGAAAACGAGCTTTGTGGGCAGATACAGGGTAAAGGCTTGCATGAGATGAGTCTCCTTGAAAAACAGATGTTCGTGAGGAATGCGTCGGAACGATAGCGCGGATTGCCTGCCGGTTGATTGACGAGCTCCTTTTTTGAGCGGTTTGGGCAGGGGCTGAATGTGTTCAGATAGTAGGACAGGTAGCTTGTTTGCTTGCTAAAACAAGCATTGCTGAAATAAAAATAATTTAAAATCAAATAATTGTTATTGTTATCGGTGAGCTGCACCGGACGCTGGAGAATCGAAAAAAGCCGACTCTGGAAGGAGCCGGCCTACGGGTCCGCCGATGAGGAAGGACTACTTGAGGATCTCAAAGTGCAGCACGTCGATTTCGGCGTCCTGCCCGCGGTCCTTGTCGACCTCGGCCTGGACGCGCAGGCGGTTCTGGGGCGTCACCTTGCGGCCTGCAAAGACCTGGTCATCGATTTCGGCAACAATGGTTCCGGTCTTGTCGGCAAAGAAGTACTTCTTTCTGCCGAACTGCTCCGTGATCCTGCCCTCGAGCACCACAAGCTGGTCATCCCGGCCGCTCTGCAGCACTTGCTTCACCGTGGTGACGGAACTGTTGTTGTTGCTCACGAACTGGGCGCACGCAAGATTTCCCGTGAGGGCAACGGCTGCTGCGGCGATGATCGGTAAGAGTTTGCTCATGACAATCCTTGAAGGAGGGTTGAAAATAACGATCATACCGTCTCCTCGACTTCCAAAACCGGAAGCGCGTCCCGAGTTTGCAAAAGCGGCAGCCTACGGGCTTTCGCCATCCTGCCGGCAATAACCGTATTGTCTTGAAAATCCATATTTGCACGAGGCGGCAGGCACGCAGCTACCGACCTGCCGGTTTTGGCCGATGGGCTTGGATAGGCGCAGGCCTACTACTATGAATTCCCGATGGGGTTTGCGGCATTCCCTTTACAATTCTCAGGCTCGGGCAGAAGCGGCGCCATGCGCCGCCTTCGCCTGAAACTTTCACGGGCAAAAGCCCAAGCTCTCTCTAGGAAAGGGGAATCACAAATGGGCGGTTTTTTCGGAGCCGTGTCCAAGCGCGACTGCGTTCTGGACGTGTTTTTTGGCGTTGACTATCACTCGCACCTTGGCACCCGCTACGGCGGCATGGTGATCCACAGTCCGGAAAAGGGCTTTCAGAGGGAGATCCACAACATCACGAACACGCCCTTCAGGACGAAGTTCGAGGACGAGATGAGCAAGATGTCCGGCCACATGGGCATCGGCTGCATCAGCGACGATGATCCGCAGCCGCTGCTCGTGCGCTCGCACCTGGGGCTCTTTGCCATCACCACGGTCGGCATCATCAAGAATGCCGAGGCGCTGATCGAGCGGTACTTCGAGGAAACCAAGACCCAGTTCATGGCGATGAGCTCTGGCAAGGTCAATTCCACCGAACTCGTTGCCGCACTCATCAACACCAAGCCCACGCTTGTCGAGGGCATCCGCTACGCGCAGGACATGATCCAGGGCTCGGCCACCATCATGGTGCTCACCGACCGCGGCATCACGGTGGCCCGCGACAAGTTCGGGCGCCTGCCGGTGCTGATCGGCAGATCCTCGGACGGCCACTGCGTCTCATTCGAGTCTTTCGTGTACCACAAGCTCGGGTACGACGACTTTTACGAGCTCGGCCCCCAGGAGATCGTCGAAGTCACCGCCGAGCGCGTGAGAACGCTCTCGCCCGCAGCGCAGAAGATGCGCCTTTGCGCCTTCCTCTGGACGTACTACGGCTATCCCAATTCGAACTACCAGGGCGTGAACGTCGAGGTCATGCGCTACCGCAACGGCAGGATCATGGCTCGCAATGAAAAGGCGGCCGGCGTGATGCCCGAGGTCGATTTCGTGGCGGGCGTGCCCGATTCCGGACTGCCCCACGGCATCGGCTACGCCAACGAGAGCGGCGTTGACTTTGCGCGCCCCTTCATCAAATACACGCCCACGTGGTCGCGCTCGTTCATGCCGACCAACCAGAAGGTGCGCAACCAGGTTGCCAAGATGAAGCAGATTCCGGTGCCCGAGCTCATCAAGGACAAGAGGCTGCTGCTCATCGACGACTCCATCGTGCGCGGCACGCAGCTGCGCGAGACCGTGGACTTCCTCTACGCATCGGGCGCAAAGGAAGTGCACATGCGCTCGGCCTGCCCGCCCATCATGTACAGCTGCAAGTACCTGAACTTCTCACGCGGCAATTCGGACATGGAGCTCATTGCCCGGCGCGTCATCCAGGAACTCGAGGGCGACGAGGGCCAGAAGCACCTTGACGAGTACGCGGACGCCACAACCGAGCGCGGCAAGCGGCTCCTGAAGTGCATCTGCGACAAGCTCGGATTCGACTCGCTCGGATTCCAGTCGCTCGATGGCGTGCTCGAGGCGATCGGCCTGAATCCCGAGTGTCTGTGCACGTATTGCTGGAACGGCCGCGAATAAAGACGCCTGAATCCCGCTTTCGTCCGCCCCTGACTGCGCTGCGCAGCAGGGGCGCATCAGTTTTGGCAATGGGCAATTTTTTTCGGTCTGCCTAAAATGGCAGAACTTTTATTGTTGAGGTCTCCCCAAGATGCAGACACCGAACGAACAGACGCAGGCTCCGGACAATGGGGCTGCGCAAAGCGAGGCACCCGCCAAGCGCAAGAATGCAGAGAAGACATCTGCCGGGCAGAAAAAGTCCGCCGAGCACAAGCATCACCGCCGCCACGGCAAGGGCGAGGGCAGACATGGCGAGGCCAAGCCTCTGCCTCAGGGCTCGCTGCAGAGCGCCATGCGGGACGCTGCAGGAGACTGGAAGGCCTTCCGCGACGAACAGACCGCGCTCGGCCGCTCCCAGAAGAGCTTCTGGCTCACCGAAGAGGAGGCCTGGCGCGTGCGCAACTACATCCGCAAGATGCGCGAGAAGGCTGAAAAGCACCAGAAGCTTCTGGCCGAGCAGGCACGGGGCAAGGCCGAGCGCCAGGCCCAGGCTCTTGCCAAGACTCTGACTGAGTCAATGACGGGCGCAGAGGGCGTTCAGTCCCAGGCTGACGCGGCTCCTGAGACGGCCGAATGAGTCAGACGGCGGTCAGTCTCTTCTGGCTTTTCTTCGATACGCTCTGCCCGATTGCGCTCGGCTACGTGCTGCACGCAAGAGGGCTTGTGACCCGCTCCCAGACGCAAAAGCTCATCACCTTCAACGTGCGGGTGATCTTCACCCTGCTGGCATTCCTCGCGTTCTGGCGCCTGCCGCTCAGCGCCGAGATCCTCTGGATTGCACCCGTATCGCTGCTTCTCACACCGGATCGCTTGGCGGGCTTGTGTCGTTTCTCATTCTGGGGCCGATCGGGTACGCGTATGTGCAGATGACGGCGGTGATCCAGAACGTGCTGCTCGTTCTCTTTTGCTTTCCCGTCTGCCAGAAGTTCCGCGACCAGGCAAGCTCAAGCCGCGGGATCGTGCAAAAGCGCTCACTGCGTGAGCTGCTACTCACCTGGAACCAGATTTCCATCGTCGGCATGGTTGCGGGCGGCATCATGTCAGCGTGCGGCGTGGCGCAGCCCGAATCGCTCTCGCCGGTGTTCGCTGCCATCGTGCACCTGTCGTGCTGGCTGAATTTCCTGCCCATCGGGCTGCTCATCGATTTCCGGGCAGCGATGCCCTACATGCGGATGGTGAGCGGCATCATTCCGATCAAGTTCCTCCTGGTGCCGGGGCTTGTCTGGGCGATGTGCGAGGCGATCTTCTCCGAT
>OMXR01000100.1 GCA_900315045.1 uncultured Sutterella sp.
ATTCTATGAATAATTCCTTGTTTGTCAAAGCTGAATAATCCGCTTGTTTGCATTTGGTAGCACATTGTTGCAAGCGAGAACAGAGATTGAACCGCGCACTCCATAGAATCCCACTCATGAAACTGACAAGACGACTGCTGCTGATCGCGCTGTGCGCCTGCGCCGTGCATGGACGGGTCGCCTCTGCCTCGCAGCAGGAGAGGAGGGAGCCTGAGGCTGCGGCCGCTCAGCCTGCGGCTGATGCAGCAAAAGCCCGGAAGAAAACAAAGCCCCGCAGCTTTCATTCCGTGAGCGGCGCCTCCCGGCGGATGAAAAGACAGCGTTCCACACCCCAGAATAACACCAAGCGGAATTGGAAGAAATGAAACAAAAGACCATGCTTTTGCTGGCGGCGGCCGTTTTGCAGGTTCTCTGCACAGGGGAGGCCTTGGCCGCAGATCCGCTCCTAGACAGCACGCGCGATAAAAGCGAAGAGCTGCGTGCTCAGGCTCGCGGCGAAGGCGCGGGAAAGAAGTCCGAGGATTTTCGCTATTGGGGCGAAAAGACACGAAAAGACAGGCGGGGCTCCTGCTGCAACGGGACTCGATTCCGTGGATCGGGCCGTGCAGTCCAACTCCTACGCACAGGGGGTCAATGCGGGCGTCGAAAAGGACGTCGGCTCAACGACCGTGGGTGCTGCCGTCACAGCTGGCCGGGGCGACGCCGCAAACAGAGATCTCAAGCCGGAGAACTACACCTACCAGGGCGTGACCGTCTACCAGAGGGCCAAGGATGCGGCAAGCGGCACTGCAGTTGACATGTCCGCATCCTATGTCTCTGGCAATGCCCAGGGGGGCGAGGCTGCCGGGAAGACGGACGTGTACTCCGTGGGCACCCAGGTCTCGACCAAGGTCTATGACGGCTTTGTCAAGGTCGAGCCTTTTGTCGGCGCAGCCGTGAACCGCGTGGAGCGCTCGGGCAGGGCGGCCGCAAGCTCCGGAACCACGGCAGAGCTCCCGCTCGGGGTGCAGGTTACCGGCAGAGCAACCTCGGCCGCCGGCTTTGCCGTCACGCCGAGAGCCAGCGTCTCAGCCGCTCCCGTGATGGGGGATGAGGCGCTCACCAAGGGCCAGGACATGCACTATCGCTCTGGGGTCGGCGTCACCGCCAGGAAGGATGACTTCAGCCTTGACCTTGACGCCCAGAAGGACAAGGGGGCGGCAGCCAGGTCCGACACGACGGTCATGCTGCGCGCAAAGCAGCGGTTCTGACCACGCCCGGCGATCGTCTGCGGGGGAATCCGTTCCGTGGGGCCTCATGTGCCTAATTTTTAGGCACTCGGAGAAAATCCTTTCCCGACAAGCCTCTGAATGCGAAAAAAGAAAGGTATTCACAGATTGTGTGAATACCCGTGCAAAGTGGCCGGAATGTCTTGAGATAATGCCACGTAACCAATTGAAATAATGATTAAATTCTACATCTGATGCATGATTTTTCAAAATGTGGACAAGTGCTTTTTTCTCAAGGAAAACAGGCGGATTGCCGGGAGTCACTCAGCCCTCCGGCTTGTTCACATCCGACCCTCGAAAAACGGGCATTTGTGAATAACTTGCAAATTCCAGCGGTTTGTTGTATGGGGCCAGAGTGCAGGATTTTCTCTTCCTGCTCCAGTGGGGAGACCCGGCGCACAGGGGCGCTGCCGGGCTCCGTTTCCACCAGCGACTGCGGGTCCGGCGGGATTGTGTGAGGTGCCTTTCTGTCTCGCCGATCCTCAACGGGATCTGCTGCTTGTGTCTTGCTGATGTCCGCGCGCACCAAAGCGGCAAGGCGGTTGTCTTTGCCGGATCGGCAGTTGGCGTCCGCCGTCCCGTCAGGACTGTCCGGCGATCATCCGCCGGGCTCTTTTGAGCCGCCCCGGAAGCGGAGAGGCGGGGTGAGCGCTCGGTTCGGAGGCGGGCGCTTGCATGCAAGATCGAGTGCCTAATTTTTAGGCACGCGGAGAAAATCCTTTCCCGACAAGGGTCTGAATGTGCAAAAGGGAAGGTATTCACAGAATGTGTGAATACCCGCCCAAAAGCGCCTTGAATGTCTTGCTATATGAGTGCATAATAAGTTGAAATGAAAACGAAAAACACTGCTTGATGCCGAATTTTTCAAAATCTGGGAAGGTGCTTTTTCTCTAGGAAAAACAGGGGGATTGAGCATCTTTGCTGCGGTTTGCGCCTTGCTGTCTGTGGTGCCTGCGGAAATCCGCATTTGTGAATAACTTGCATTTTTTTCGGTTTTGCGGTAGAGGTTCAGGCACTGTGCAAGGTGCGGCCCGAGTGCCTCCCCAGGCACGTTCTGCATTTTAGCCGTCCTGCCGCTATCATGCGCCTCAGAGACGGAGACCAGACAAAGTGAACCGCATATTGAGAGCTCTCGCAAGAACTGCCCTGGCATGCGCCGCGTGTGCCGCAACGCTCTCATTTGCGCAGGGCGACCAGCGGCAGACTGTCCGGATTGGGCTGGTCGACAACTTTTCGCCGAGGTTTTACATTCAGACATACGCTCCGACGATCCAGTATCTGAAGGAGAAGTTTCCAGAGTACCGCTTCGAGTCGGTGGAGTTCGACGGCGCCCAGGCCATCGAGCGGTCCGGCGAGACCTTCGACTTTGTCGTGAGCTCAAGCGGCGCTTTCGCCGTATTGCGCTTAAAACTCGGACTTGAGCACGTGGTGATGCGCCGCCGGGTCGGCGCACCCCGCGCCTCGGCTTCCGTGAGCGGGGTCATGCTGGTGCGCGCCGATCGCAAGGATCTGAAAACGATCAGGGACCTCAAGGGCAAGGTGCTTGCCACGGACAGCACCAGGCTTTTCGGGGGGTACGTTGCGCTGCTCGATGAGATCGGCCGCAGTGGCTACGACCCGGACAGCTTCTTTTCCGGAAAGCTCGTCACGGACTACCGCTATCCCGATGCGGTCTCGCTTCTGAGCCTCGGCAGGGCGGACGTGGCTTTCCTCTCGACCTGCCGCTGGGAGCAGCTCATCGAAACCGGAGTCGTTGCCCGGGATGCGCTTCGCGTGATCAACGACAAGACGCAGGCGGGGGAGCGCTGCGCGCGCTCTGCCGAAGGGCTGCCCGGGGAGATTTTCGCCGCGACCCCGGCCGTGTCAAGCGAAGTCGCAAAGAACGTTACGATCGCCCTGCTGCAGATGCCCCGCTGCGAGCGCGACTGGGAGTGGGTCTCCGCAACGGTGCTCGTGCCCGTCTACGAGCTGCTTGAAAGGATGAAGCTCGGTCCGTTTGCGTACCTGAGGGAGCGCACGCCGGCGGTGTTCTTCGAGCGCTACCGCATGCAGATCGGCCTGGGGCTGCTCTTCATCGTGTTCTGCCTGGGGCTCGCGCTGCTGCGCATCTATCGCTCAAACGTTCTCATCCGCCGCAGAACGCAGGAGCTCACACAGACCATCCGGGAGAAGGAAAGGCTGACGCAGGAAGCCAACCAGACCCGCCACTACCTGCGCCTGCTTGAACGCAACAACATCGTCAGCCAGCTCTCGAGCATGTTTGCGCACGAGCTCAAGCAGCCCGTCACCAACATCATCAACTATGCGGCCGGACTCAAGATGCTCTCCGATTCGGGCAGAAGCTCGGAAAAGGAGACGCAGCTTGCGCTTGCCGCCATCTCCGACCAGGCAAGGCGCGTGGGCGACATTATCGAGCGCGTCCGCGCGTATGCCAAGGGACAGCCCGCCATGGTGACCGAATGCCGCCTGAGAGAAGTCGCCGAGCAGCTGGTCCGTGACTTCCGGATGGGACAGACTTCCAAGGCGAGGCTGCAGATCTCCGTGCCCGGAGACATCGTTCTTCCCGCCGACCCCGTGGCGCTCGAGCTGCTGCTCCTGAATCTCCTTCGCAATGCAGACAATGCCCTGAGGGGCGTTCGCAAGCCCGAGATCCAGGTTTCGGCTGCGAGCCGGGCCGGGCACGTGCGCATCACTGTGAGCGACAACGGGCCGGGCGTGCCCGAGCAGTTCCTCGACAAGCTGGGCGGGCTGGGCGCCGTTCCCAATCCGAGCGGACTTGGCATGGGGCTCACGATCGCAGCCGGCATCGCCGAGAAGCACAAGGGGCATCTGGAGTTCCACAACCGCCCCGAGGGCGGGTTCACCGTTGCCGTCTATCTGCCGGGAATGCCGCAGCAAGGCGAGCCCGACGAGGACGAAAAGCGCCGCCAGGCGTTCCGCGATGCGTTTTAGCCTAGACGCTCCGTGCAAGCCCTGAGCCGGCGCAAATGCTGACATAGGTTAGAAGTTCTCGTTTTGGTTGCTGCCGCGCTTCCGATCGGGCGCACAATGAGCGCATGGAAGGCGGGTGCCAGCCCGCACGTTGCACATTGGTTTTAGGAGTAGCAGGCCATGTCAGACACGATTCAATCCTATGTTCCAGAAATGATCCGCACGAGAAGAGCGCTGCACCGCAGGCCGGAACTCGGCTGGACGGAATTCGAGACGACGGCGCTTGCCATGGAAAGGCTGCGCGCTCTCGGCTACGAGGTTCTGACCGGAACCCGGGTGATCGATCCGAAGGCGGTGCTCGGGCGCGACGAGAAGGAGGTGGCCGAGGCTCAGCAGCGCGCAAGGGCGCACGGCGTTTCTGAGGAGCTCCTTGCGCAAATGCAGGGCTACACGGGGTGCGTGGCCATCCTGCGGACCGGCCGTCCGGGACCGGTGCTTGCTTTCCGTCACGACATGGACGCGCTTCCCATTCAGGAACTCACGGATCCGGCAACGGGACACCTGCCCGCCGTCCAGGGATTCGCATCGGAATTCCCGCTTCGCATGCACGCCTGCGGACACGATGCCCACACGGCGATCGGACTGGCGCTCGCGCGCTACCTGATGGATCACAGGGATGAGTTCTGCGGGACGATCAAGCTGATCTTTCAGCCGGCCGAGGAGGGAACGCGGGGCGCTGCCGCCATGGCTTCGGCCGGGGTGGTCGACGACGTCGACTGGCTCTTTGGCGCGCACATGGGCACGAGCGCGGGCAGCGGCGAGCTGATGGTCGTTACGGGCGGGTTCCTCTCAACCACCAAGTTCGACGTGGATTTCACGGGAACGGCCTCGCACGCGGGCGGCAACCCGGAAAAGGGGCGTAGCGCCCTCATCGCGGCGGCCAATGCGGCAATCATGCTCACGGCCATCCCGAGAACCAGCCAGGG
>OMXR01000099.1 GCA_900315045.1 uncultured Sutterella sp.
TCGGGCTGCGATGCCCTACATGCGGATGGTGAGCGGCATCATTCCGATCAAGTTCCTCCTGGTGCCGGGGCTTGTCTGGGCGATGTGCGAGGCGATCTTTTCCGATCCGGCGATTACCAAGACCATGGTGATTCTGGCGGCAACGCCGACCGCGATCAACGCCGTCGTCTCAACGGCGCTCTATGAGCTCAAAAAGGACGTGGCGATCGCATCCTTCATCGGGACGACCGTCCTCTTCGGGGTCGCGGTCTGCCCGATCCTGTTCTGGCTCTTTGCCTGATTGCGCCCCCGGGGCTTAGCGCAGCTGGCTGTCCTTGGAGCCGCGCCGGTTGTAGAGCGCGAAGGGGCGGGCGTCCTTGTCGCGCTTTTCCTGGCATGCGATGCAGAGCCGCACGCCGGGCAGCGCCTTGCGGCGGCCTTCCGGAATGGGCTCTCCGCACTCTTCGCAATAGAGCGTGCCCGGGCCGCTGTACAGACCCCGCCTTGCCCGGGCGATTTCGTCGTTCAGAGAATCGGCGATCTGGTCGTTCACCGCGTCATCGCCCGCCCAGCCGACAGCCATGAGCAAAATCCTCCCAGCGCCGGTTACTTCACGCGCCCCGGGAAGGAGGTCACGTACTGGATCTTGATGTCAGGGAACGAGTTCACGAACTGAATCTTGGTGTTCGGGAACGAGTTCACCATCTGCCACTTGCCGCATTTGTCCGGGAACGAATTCACCACCTGCACCTTGAGATCCGGGAAGGAGTTGACGACCTGCACCTTGATGTCCGGGAACGAGTTCACGACCTGGATCTTTCCGTAGAGCTTCTTGCCCTTGTAGGTGCAGTTGCTGCCGACCTTGCCCGCATGGGCGGCCGAAATGGCAAACAGGGCTAGCGTGCCCGCAAGAAGAAGGGATCTGGTGCGCATGGTGTGTCCTCCCGAGAAAGTTGAAGAACCCAAGAAACGGCGCGGCCGGGACGGAAACGAGCGCTGGCTTGGGATTGCAGAGAAAGCGGTCCCGGCTTGCGGGGATTGTAGCGCCGGGAGGGCAAGTCCCGGGCAACCGCTAGCGGCCGCGCCCCTTCGATGAAGGGGCTAAAACAAATCATTTTTGACCTAAAATAGAACATTCCTTACCAGGTTAGCCTCATGAAAGACAAGATTCAGATTTTTGAGAACAACATCATTCGTTCCGTCTGGGATGACGAGAAAGAAGAGTGGTACTTTTCAGTCATTGACGTTTGCGCTGTTCTATCCCAATCCACGAATCCAAAACGCTACTGGAGTGATCTAAAAAGAAAACTAAAACAAGAGGGTGCAAGCGAAACGTACGAAAAAATCGTACGGTTGCGGATGACGTCAGAGGATGGGGCTCATCGGCAAACAGATGCAACCATCTTTGGCATCCAATCCATACCTTCTCCAAAGGCAGAGCCGATCAAGCAATGGCTCGCAAAGGTTGGGACGGCGCGCATAGATGAAGATATCGATCCACAAATTGCGATCGATCGCGCCAGGGCAACATTTAAAGCAAAGGGCTACAGCGACGCATGGATAAAGACAAGGTTGCAGGGGATCCAGGCTCGTCACGCTCTTACTGACGAATGGAGGGCACGCGGCGTAAAGGACGACCAGTACGCTATCCTCACAAACATCATTCATTCCGCCACATTTGATGTCAGCGTCAAGCAGCACAAACAGATTAAGGGACTCAAGAAGGAAAATTTACGTGACAACATGACTCCGGTCGAAATGGCCCTTACAACCCTCGCAGAAGTTTCCACGACAGAGATCAGCAAAACCAGAAAACCCGAATCGCTCGACGAGAATCAGGCCGTGGCCAGAGAGGGAGGTGACATTGCTAAACGCGCCAGATTGGACATTGAAAAGAAAACAGGACGAAAGGTTGTCTCTGCTCAAAACGCGAAAGACATGCTCGAAGCCCAGAAACAAGTTGATGTCCTTGAAGGAACAGCCGAAGAAAAGGTCAAGTAGCGATGTTCTCGCCCTGAGTCTTGGGCTCATTGGGCTTAAGTCCTGCCACTGGTATGCCTCTGCAGGCTTGGACAGGCGGGGCCATCGGTGGGGGTGTCAAACACTCTGAGAGCCTCAAACTGAGCGTTTGAAGGGCGTTTGAAAAACGCACGGTGATTGCCGACTCGGATGCGCTATGCCGCTATACAGGTCTCGCCTTGACTGGGCGATTTCGTCATCGAGTGAATTGGCGATCTGATCGTTGAGCTCGTCATCGCCTGTCCAGCTGGCAGCCATGAGCAAAATCCGCCTCGCGCTGATTACTTGACGGGCCCCGGGAAGGATGTCACGTACCGGATCTTGATATCTGGGAACGAGTTCACGATCTGGATCTTTCCGTAGAGCTTCTTGCCCTTGTAGGTGCAGTCGCTGCCGACCTTGCCCGCATGGGCGGCCGAAATGGCAAACAGGGCTAGCGTGCCCGCAAGAAGAAGGGATCTGGTGCGCATGGCGGCCTCCGAAGAAACATGACGAGCCCAAGAAACGGCTCGGCCGAGATGGAAATGATCTCCAACTTGGGGTTGCAGAGCAACCTGCCTTGCTGGGTTTGCAGCGCTGGGGGACATGTCCCGGACAGCCGCCGCGGCCGCCCGGGGCAAAGGAGGGGATCAGAGCGCGTCGATGTCGATCAGCTCGTAGCGGGGATTGCCCATTCTGAGCTCGTTCATGCGCGAGAGCTGGCGCAGTCCATGGCGGGATTCCATGCGCTCCTTGAGGTCATGGTTCTCTTCGGGCGAGAGGCTGTAGACCATGTCCACGCACGCCTGGTCGGCGGCCAGGATGTCGGTCGAAGCGACGATGCCGATGTCGGGGATCGTGGGCTCGGCTGCGTGGATGCCCGCGCAGTCGCAGTCGACCGACATGCGGCGCATCACGTTGATGTAGACGATCCGTTTGCCAAAAAAGTCCGCTGTTGCCTTTGCCGACTCAGCCATGAGCTCCATGAAGTACTCCTGCATCGGCCACTCGCGGTAGTCCGCGGGCATCGATTCGACGACGCCGTGCACCTGGCGCTTGCCGACCTGGCCGGAGGCGCAGCCGATCGCGATGTTCTTCATCGAGCCGCCGAAGCCGCCCATGGCGTGGCCCTTGAAGTGCGTGAGCACGATGAGCGAGTCGTAGTTCACGAGGTGGCTGCCCATGGTGACGAACTTCAGGTGCTTGCCGCCGCGCACGGGGAGGTCAACGCCGCCTTCCTCATCGAGAATGTCAACCGGGCAGAAGGTCCAGCCGTTGACTTCGAGCGTCTTGCGGTGCGATTCGGTCGTGTAGCGGTCGCCTTCGTAGAGCGTGTTGGTCTCGACGATGGCGCTCTCCGGGACTTGGCTCTGGAACGCCTGCACAAGATCGCGCGGCAGGATGTTCGGGCCGTGCTGCTCACCGGTGTGCAGCTTGATGGCGACCTTGCCGTAAATGCCCTCGTTGACGAGGCCGTAGAGCTTGATGAGGTGCTCGGCGTCGATATGGCGGGAGAAAAAGACCTTTGCTGAAGAGCCGGCGCACGAGCCGTCAGTAAGCTTGGAGCCGATGACGGGGGTGTTCTTTTGCGTGACGGGTTTTCCAAGAATTTCGATCTGGGACATCGGGATGACCTCCGGAAAAAACAACTACCAGGATCATTATTCCAGACGGACTTTGATGACGGTTATGTCAAAAGGTGCTGATGTTTGCCTGTTCGTGCCAGAGCCTGCGCCCATGGCGAGCGACTGAACGGGGTCTGGTTCTTACTTGAGACGGGGAGGCAAGGGCGCGTGAAGAGAAAAAGTTTTGGAGATTCGGGAGGTTTGAGGCTACAGACAAGAAAAAACCCGAGACCTTAAAGATCTCGGGTTCTTAGGAATCCTGGCGGAAGGGGAGAGATTCGAACTCTCGGTACCCGATTGGATACGCCGCCTTTCCAGGGCGGTACATTAAACCACTCTGCCACCCTTCCGTGGGTCTTCGTTTATTAGATTCGGAGCCGGGTTTTCTCGGCAGCCGAAAAGGCGTCTCTGCCAACGAAGAGACTGCGCATTATAAGACCCAATGCCCATTTGGCAAGCCTCATTTCCGTTTTCCTTTCGGGTTAAAGGAAATCTCATTGATTTCTATGGAAAGTTTTTCTCTGGGCAGCAGGTGCCGGCGAGGTTCTGCCGGCCATCCTCGGCGACCTCCGGCTCAGTCCGGCCAGAAGGAGGCAAGCAACTACCGGTCTGGATAACGATAATCGACCCTCATAGTGGCAATGGGCCAAGAAGAGTTTTCGCCTATCCCATGGCGTGCGTGTTCTTTTTGTCAGGGTCGGTGTTGTGTCAGGCGCATCGAAGTACTCTGAGAGCCTTTTGTCGAGGGCCAGACAGTCACAGGGAGTCTTTCCCATTGAGCTCCTTAGTCATGGCGCTGCGGAGAATCTGGTTGATTCTGGATTGGTATTCGCCACCCTTGGAGCGCAGCCACTGCAGGACGTCAGAATCCAGGCGGATGCTGATCTGCTGCTTGACAGGGCGATAGAAGACGCCGCGGCCGGCGTCTGCCCAGTCTGCCTCGGTGGTTTCCGGCATGTCAGTCAAGTCAATCGGCTGGTCGCAGAGTTTCTTGAGCGATTCAGCTTCCTGAGTGGTCAGGGGGCTCGCCTTGCGGGGATCAAAAGTGGCCGTTGACATGGTGTCCTTGGTTCCTCTTGTTGTGAATTGACCGAGCTTATACGGGGTCGCGGAGGTCAGGCTGAGGTCGAAATATGCTTGGCGGGGGTGGCGGTTAGCGATATCCCCAGTGCCTTCATGACTGCCAGCGTGCTTTTGAGAGAAGGGTTCCCGTCTTCGCTGAAAGAACGGTATAGCTGCTCCCGGGCAAGGCCTGTTTCCCTGGCAACGGACGTCATGCCTTTCGCTCTGGCTGCGATGCCGAGGCAATGGGCGATGTGTTTGGCATCTCCCGTGGCCAGGGCTTCGCTCAGGAACAAAGCAATGTCATCTTCCGTTTC
>OMXR01000151.1 GCA_900315045.1 uncultured Sutterella sp.
CCTCCTCCGACACGCTCCTCTTGAAGCCCGGACTGAGAACAACCCCGGCAAAGTCAGGCATCAGCCGGTTGGCGCTCAATGCATCCTCGCGGCGCCGCAATCCGCAAAACTTCACGCGCGTCATGCCTGCCCCCGCAACTTGGCGAGCATCGCCTTTTTGTCAGGAGCGCGCATCAGCGCCTCTCCGACCAGCACGGCATCGGCCCCCATGGAACGGATCGCCGCGACATCCTCGGTGCTCTTCACGCCGCTTTCGGAGACAAAAAGCACATCCCTGGGAATCAAACGGCGCAGTCTGCGGCTGTTTTCCGGATCAACCGAAAAATCCTTCAGATTGCGGTTGTTGACGCCGATCACTCTGGCTCCGGCCTTGAGCGCCATCTCCACCTCCGCCTCGTCATGCGCTTCAACGAGCGCCGAGAGACCGAGCGCATCGCTCACGGCGATGTAGTCCCGTATCTGTGTCTCGGACAGAATCGAGCAGATCAGCAGCACTGCGCTCGCTCCCAGAACCTTCGCCTCGTAGATCATGTACTCGTCGACCGTGAAGTCCTTGCGCAGGCAGGGAATGGAAACCGCTGATGCAATTTCCTTGAGGTAGCTGTCGTGCCCGAGAAACCACTTGGGCTCTGTGAGCACGGAAATCGCATCGGCGCCGGCCGCCTCGTACTCCAGAGCGATCTGCAGGTAGGGGAAATCCTCGGCGATGACGCCTTTGCTGGGCGAGGCCTTCTTGCACTCGCAGATAAAGGACACGCCGGGCCTGCGCAGCGCACGCTCAAAAGCAAAATCCCCCCGGGGCAGATCAAGCGCGATGGCGCGCAGGTCCGCCGTGTCCAATTCGGCGCGCTTTGCGGCAACCCGCTCCCGGGCATGGCCTGCCAGCTGGTCAAGTATCGTCACGCGTCAATCCTCCGGTGCATTGCTCAGGGCAATCAGATGCAGAAGCGTCTCATAGGCCTTGCCCGAATCGATGAGCCGGGCGGCAAGCTTCACGCCACCCTCCATCGAGTCCGCCTTGCCCCCGATGTAGAGACTTGCGCCCGCATTGAGCAAAACCGCATTGCGCCTGGCTCCCTGGGCGCCCTTGAGAATGTCCTTGGTGATCTGGGCATTCTCGGCAGGAGTGCCGCCCTTGAGATCGTCCTTGGTGCAGCGGCTGAAGCCGAAATCCTCGGGCGCAATCTGGTAGGACCTGTACCAGCCGTCGCGGATTTCGCAGATTTGGGTCGGAGCGCTCAGTGAAATCTCATCGAGCTTGTCCGTTCCGTACACAACCATGCCGCGCCTCACGCCAAGACTGACGAGCACCCGGGCAAGAGGCTCGACGAGATACCCGTCATAGACGCCAAGGAGCTGCATCCTGGGCGAAGCGGGGTTCGTGAGCGGCCCCAGAATATTGAACACAGTGCGGAAGCCCAGCTCCTTGCGGATCGGTCCGACATACTTCATGGACGCGTGGTACTTTTGAGCAAAAAAGAAGCACATGCCAACTTTTGAGAGCAGTTCAACGCACCTTGCCGGACTTTGCTGAATGTTGACACCAAGTGCCTCAAGACAGTCCGCCGTGCCGCAGAGGGAGGACGCCGCCCGATTGCCGTGCTTTGCGACCTTCATGCCGCCCGCGGCGGCAACAAGCGCCGACGTTGTCGAGATATTGAAGCTGTTCGCGTTGTCTCCGCCCGTTCCGACGATTTCAAACACATCCATGCCGGCATCAACCCGGAGCGCATGATCGCGCATGGCTGCCGCGCACCCTGCGATTTCATTCGTGGTCTCGGCCCTTGCACTCTTTGTCGAGAGCGCGGCGAGAAAGGCGGCGTTTTGCGTTGCGCTGGTCTTGCCGCTCATGATCTCGTTCATCACTTCGTACGCTTCCTCGTACGTGAGATCGCCCTTGCTGACATGCCATCCGGAGTCATGATGGACTCGGGATGAAACTGAACGCCGTAAACCGGAGCCGTCTCGTGCTGGACGGCCATCACTTCGCCCTGCGCCGTTTCCGCCGTCACCTTGAGCTGCGGCGGGAGCGTCGCCCGATCCGCCGCGAGCGAGTGATACCGCGCAACCAGCCCCTCGGCGGGCAGTCCACGGAACAGAGGACTGCGCACATCGAACCGAACCCGGGACTGCTTGCCGTGCATCATGCGTCCGGCATAGGTGATGGTCGCGCCATAGGCTGCGCAGATTGCCTGGTGTCCGAGGCACACGCCGAGAATCGGAATTCTCTCCCCGAGCTTTCGGACGACGTCCACGATGACGCCAGCGCGCTCAGGACGGCCGGGCCCCGGCGAGAGCACGATGCATTCGGGATCGAGGTCCGCGATCTGCTCCACGGTCTTTTCATCGTTGCGGATTACGCGGATGTCGGGATTGAACTCGCCGAGCAGCTGGTAGAGGTTGAACGAAAAACTGTCGTAGTTGTCGATCAGCAGAATCATTTCACTTCCTCCCCGGCACATTCCAGAGCCCGAACCACGGCCCTGGCCTTGTTGATGCACTCCTCGAATTCCTTTTCGGGAACGGAGTCGGCGACGATCCCCGCGCCGCTGCGGACAAACACGCGCCCGTTCTTCTTGTAGGCGATGCGGATGGCGATGCAGGTGTCCATGTTGCCCGCAAAATCGATGTAGCCGATTGCGCCGCCGTAGATTCCGCGCTTGTTCTGCTCGAGTTCGCCGATCAGCTGACATGCGCGGATCTTTGGCGCCCCCGAGAGAGTTCCCGCCGGCAGAACCGACTCGACCGCGTCTAGCGCATCCCTGTCATCCCGGATAAGTCCGCGCACCGTGGAGCCGATGTGCATCACGTGCGAGAAGCGCTCGATGCTGTGGTACTTCTCAACCTTCACCGA
>OMXR01000106.1 GCA_900315045.1 uncultured Sutterella sp.
ATCACGTGCGAGATGAGTGAGGGGTTTTTGCCCTTGCGCTTTGAGCCGGCGAGCGCCGCGTCGGACACGGTGAGCGTCCGGGGCAGCGTGTCGAGCCAGTACCTGACGGCCCTTTTGCTGACGGCTCCGCATATTGCTCCGGCAGGCGGGCTTGCGATCCGGATCATCGGAGAGCTGATCAGCAGGCCGTATGTCGCGATGACCGTTGCGATGATGCGGGATTTCGGAATCCGGGTTGAGGAGCGCCAGAACGAATTTCGCGTCTACCCCGGCGTATACCGGGCCAAGGATTCGTATTTCGTCGAAGGAGACGCATCCGGAGCAAGCTACTTCCTGGCGCTTGGCGCGCTTTGCGAAGGCCCCGTGCGGGTCGAAGGTGTTGGCGCAGGTTCGCTTCAGGGGGACGTAGCTTTTGCCGATGCGCTTGAGCGGATGGGGGCTCGCGTTGTTCGCGGCAGGGATTTCATTGAGGTGAGCGGGCCAGCCGATCACGTGCTCCGCGGCATAGAGCTTGACTGCACGGAAATTCCCGATGCGGCGATGACGCTGGTGCCGATGGCCCTCAAAACCGCGGGGCCCGTTCACCTGCGGGGAATTGGTTCGTGGCGCGTCAAGGAAACCGACAGGATCGAGGCGATGAGCACGGAAATGCGCCGTTTCGGCGCTTCGGTCCAGAGCGGAGAGGACTGGATCCGGGTTTGCATGCCGCAGGGGAAAAGCCCCGTGGAGGCTCGCGTCCAGACCTATGATGATCACCGCATGGCCATGAGCCTGAGCCTGGCGGCATGCGCAGGCGTGCCTGTGCATGTCACGGATCCCGGCTGCACCGCCAAGACCTTCCCCACCTATTTTGAAGAGCTTCACAAGCTTTGCCGGCGATGAGCCGCGTCTTTTTTGACAAGGATTTTTTCAGATGTCTGACAGAACAGTTCCCGTCATCGCGATTGACGGTCCAACGGCAAGCGGCAAGGGAACCGTTGCCGCCCGTGTTGCCGAGGCTCTGGGCTTCCACTATCTGGACAGCGGAGCGCTTTTTCGGCTGGCAGCCCTTGCCTGCCTTGAAAAGGGCGTGGATCTCACGGACGAGCAGGCCTGCGCCGAGCTCGCCGGGGCGATGAACCCGGTGTTTGAGGCGGGCGAGATTCTGCTCGATGGCCGTGCCGTGACACAGGCTATCCGTGCCGAGCAGGTGGGGCTTGCGGCAAGCAAAATCGCGGTTTTGCCCGCCGTGCGCAAGGCCCTGTTCGAGCTCGAGCTCCGGGCGCGGCGCGCTCCGGGGCTTGTTGCGGACGGACGGGACATGGCGAGCGTGGTTTTTCCTGATGCGGCTCTGAAGGTATTCCTCACGGCGAGCGCCGAGGCTCGCGCAATGAGAAGGTACAAGCAGTTGATAGAAAAAGGAGTTTCTGCTAATCTCTCAAACCTTACGCGTGATTTGCAGGAAAGGGATCGCCGCGATCGCGAAAGACCGGTTTCCCCTTGCGTTCCGGCTCCGGATGCGCTGGTTCTTGACAGCTCGGATCTTTCAATAGAAGCCACTGTCGGACAGGTGCTTTCCTGGTGGCAGGCACGAGTGAGATAGATTTTTTACCCCGCAGGAAACGGGCCCTGCGGCTTTTATGAAAAACACCACCCCAAACTCTGAGCGATCAGAGGGCCCGGCGGGGTGAGATTTTCTTTTTTAACTTTTTATTTTCATGTCCAACACTACTAACACCGAATCTTTTGCCCAGCTCTTTGAAGAGAGCCTTGCCAAGCAGGAAATGCGTCAGGGTGAAGTCATCACCGCTGAAGTGGTCCGCGTTGACTACAACTTCGTGGTCGTCAATGCCGGCCTGAAGTCTGAGGCTTATGTGCCCATCGAGGAGTTCAAGGATGACCGCGGTGAAGTCACCGTTCAGCCTGGCGACTTCGTCTCTGTGGCAATCGAGTCGGTTGAAAACGGCTATGGCGACACCATCCTGTCGCGCGACAAGGCCAAGCGTCTGGCTGCCTGGATGAACCTGGAGAAGGCTCTTGAGTCCGGCGAGCTCGTGACCGGCACGATCACCGGCAAGGTCAAGGGCGGCCTCACCGTGATGACCAACGGCATCCGTGCATTCCTGCCGGGCTCTCTGGTTGACACCCGCCCCGTCAAGGACACGACTCCTTACGAAGGCAAGACCATGGAGTTCAAGGTCATCAAGCTTGACCGCAAGCGCAACAACGTGGTTGTTTCCCGCCGCGCCGTCGTCGAGGCCAGCATGGGCGAAGAGCGCGCCAAGCTGCTCTCCACGCTGCAGGAAGGCTCCGTTGTCAAGGGCGTTGTCAAGAACATCACCGATTACGGTGCCTTCGTTGATCTGGGCGGCATCGATGGCCTGCTCCACATCACCGACCTCGCCTGGCGCCGCGTCCGCCATCCGAGCGAAGTCGTTCAGGTTGGCCAGGAAATCGAGGCCAAGGTTCTGAAGTTCGACCGCGAAAAGAATCGCGTTTCCCTCGGCCTGAAGCAGCTCGGCGAGGATCCGTGGGTTGGCATCGCCCGCCGCTATCCGCAGAACAGCCGCATGTTCGGCAAGGTCACCAACATCACCGACTACGGTGCTTTTGTTGAGATCGAGAGCGGCATCGAGGGTCTCGTGCACGTTTCCGAGATGGATTGGACCAACAAGAACATCGATCCGAAGAAGGTTGTCCAGCTGGGCGACGAGGTCGAGGTCATGGTTCTCGATATCGACGAGGAGCGCCGCCGCATCAGCCTCGGCATGAAGCAGTGCAAGGTCAATCCGTGGGAAGAGTTCAACCAGACCCACAAGAAGGGTGACCGCGTCAAGGGCCAGATCAAGTCGATCACGGACTTCGGCGTGTTCATCGGCCTGCCTGGCGGCATCGACGGTCTCGTGCACCTGTCCGACCTCTCCTGGAGCGAGCAGGGCGAGCAGGCTGTTCACAACTACAAGAAGGGTGAAGAGGTTGAGGCTGTTGTTCTCGCCATCGACACCGAGCGTGAGCGCATCAGCCTGGGCATCAAGCAGCTGGGCGGCGATCCGTTCACCAACTTCGCCGGCCGTCACGAGAAGGGCTCCATCGTCAAGGGCACCGTCAAGAGCGTTGACGCTCGCGGCGCCGTGATCGATCTGGGCGATGAGACCGAGGGCTATCTGCGTGCTTCCGAGATCTCCTCCGAGCGCGTTGAGGATGCCACCACGCAGCTCAACGTCGGCGACACCGTCGAGGCTCAGATCACCAGCGTTGATCGCAAGAACCGCTCCATCCAGCTCTCGATCAAGGCCAAGGACGCTGCCGAAGCACGCCGTGCTCTGGATCGCGTCAACAGCGACGCTTCTTCTGGCACGACCAACCTCGGCGCTCTGCTGAAGGCCAAGCTTGAACAGAAGTAATCGGAGTCCCTTGATATGCGAGCCCTCACAAAGTCAGAACTGATCGACCGGATCTTCGAGCATCACCTTTCCCTCACCAACCGTGAGGCCGAAGGTGCTGTCAACGAAGTGCTCCGCGCGATGGTCAGTGCGATGAGCCGTGGGGTGCGTGTCGAGATTCGCGGCTTCGGCAGTTTCAGCCTGAAGTACCGTGAAGCAAGAAAGGGGCGCAACCCGAGGACGGGCGAGCCTGTCCAGGTTCCTGCCAAGTATGTGCCGCACTTCCGTGCCGGCAAGGAAATCCGGGATGCTCTGAACAAGAGAGCCCGGGAGGAAGAGCAGGGCCAGGAATAGACTAGCCAGTCCATTCGCACTACAAGCGGTCGTCGGTGTCAAAGCCGACGGCCGTTTTAGTTTTTGCGGATCGGAGGTGTTATCGCAGGTGCTTCGCCGCGTCAAGCACGGCGGCTCTGCGGGATTCGGCAATCGCTTCGGCGATGCGGCTCTTGTCCCGAACCGATGAGGCAACCTTCCCCGCGTCGACTGAACGATAGGCCTCGGCAAGCATCTCGGTGAGATGGTCGTCAAAGTCCGGGGACGAGAGCTTCAGGGCCTCAAGCAACTGCGTAAAGCGCTCGGGACGCCGCAGAATATCCGCCTTTGAAAAGGCTTCGCACAGATCGGATGCGGTTTGCGCCATGAGAATCTCCGGCCCGGTTTTCAGGAAAAGCTGAACGAAGCCAGCGATATCGGCCGGCAGGCGCATGGCTCTGGCGGTTTCGGCAAAGCGCGACTTGTCCGATGCGCCAAAGAGCAGCGCCACGCGCACGCAAAGCGGGGCATTTGACCGGGCGGCCAG
>OMXR01000098.1 GCA_900315045.1 uncultured Sutterella sp.
CAATTGTCAGAAGCTCAAAACCAGAACCTATCAGTTCATGACCGGCCTCGTCCACAAGTTCTAAATCTGCCGCCCCGCTTGCCGGGAACGGTTCTGAGCTTTTCCGCCGCAGCCGGTGCGGCGGTGAGGGCAGTGCGAGAAAACGCTCTGCCCTGACTTCGAGCAGTTCGATCTACAGGCAAGCGCTGGTTTCAGGCAGGTGGGGAGAGTCTGGGCGCAACGGCACGTATCATTGCAGGGAGGGACTAAACAGGAGCCTGTTGCCGACAACCTTTGACTTTTGTCCTGTCAGAGGGCTCTGCCAGGCAAAAAATAGGGTAAAGTGCCTAGGATTTTTTGGTAAGACTTTTCGGAGACAAACCGATGAAACCCGAAGAACTCGCTCCTGTCCTGCCCCAGTACTCCGCAGCCCGCGAAGCGCTGATGGGCAATGAGACAGTCCAAAAGGCTCTCGCCGCCATCAAGCGCGACGAGCAGCTCACGATCGCCGACCAGATCGCCATCACGGAGATCGAGGCGCCTCCCTTCCACGAAGAGAACCGCGGCACGGATCTGATCCGCCGCTTCAAGGAACTTGGCCTCACGGACGTCACCCGCGACAGCGAGGGCAACGTGATCGCCATCCGCAAGGGCACGGGCAACGGCCCGATGCTGGTGCTCGGCGCGCATCAGGACACGGTCTTTCCCGCGGGAACCGACGTCAAGGTGAAGAACGACAACGGCATTCTGCGCGCCCCCGGCATCAGCGATGACGCCAGAGGCCTTGCCGTCATCCTGCAGGTGCTGCGCACGATGCAGGAGCTCGACATCAGGACCGTGGGCGACGTCGCCTTCGTCTGCACGGTGGGCGAGGAGGGCAACGGAGACCTGCGCGGCTCCAAGCACCTGTTCTACAAGTCCGGCATGAAGATCGACGGCTTCATCTCGGTTGACGGCGTTGACGTCGGCCGGCTGCTTTGCGCCGCCACCGGCTCCAAGCGCTACCGCGTGCACTTCGACGGCCCGGGCGGACACAGCTGGAAGCGCTTCGGCACGGTTTCCGCCGTGCACGCCATGGGACGGGCGATCGCCAAGATCGCCGATGTCGTTCCGCCCCAGACCGCCCGCTCGACCTACACCTGCGGCACGATTCAGGGCGGCACGACCGTGAACTCCATCGCCGCGCACTGCGAGATGGAACTCGACATGCGCAGCGCCGGCGGCCCCGAACTCGACGAGCTCGAGAGCATCATCCTCCCGCTCATCAAGCAGGCCTGCGAAGAGGAGAACAAGCGCTGGGGCGCAACGGGCGACGAAGCCGTCAAGCTCACGCTCGAGCCGATCGGACATCGTCCGGGCGGACACCAGTCGGACGAGTCTCCCGCGCTGCAGTGCGCACGCGCCGCCATGGATGCCTGCGGCATCAAGCTCACGGGCTACACCGCCGCCTCGACCGACCACAACATCGCGATCAGCCTGGGCATTCCCGCCACGACCATCGGCGGAGGCGGAGCCGAAGGCTTCAACCACAATGTCAAGGAATGGTACGACCCGAAGGACAGCTACCTCGGCACCCAGCTCACGCTGATGACCGCGCTGCTGCTCGTGGGCCTGCAGGGTGTGACCGAGCCCACGCTCCCGAAGCGCGCCTAACGGCTTCGATCATTGCCGCCTGACGTGGCAGGGCCCGGACGAGATCAACCCCGTCCGGGCTTTTTTTGTTTCTTTCGCTTTCCCGCACGCCCCGTTATCACCCTTCGGGAACAACGCTATGAAAACAGATAACAAATCAGGGATAAAACGAATACGCTTTGACTATTGTCAATTCGTTTATTGCCTATGAGGGAGTGCTCGCATAGATTCCCCTCAGTGCAGTACTTCACCCCACCAGGCCCCGGGCAGGGGATTCGGCCCCAGACTTCATCCCGCCCGACGCGCCTTCACTCAAGGAGACGAGGATGGATTCTTTGCATCTTCCGTGCATGTCCCGCCGCACACTGCTTCAGGCCGCTGCCTACGGCGCAGCCTCCGCCGGCGTCGGACTTTCCCCCATTGCAAGCGCCGTAGCGGGCGCCGTGGATGACATGGAGGTCATGACCTATACGGCATGCCTCAACAACTGCGGCAGCCGCTGCGTTCTGAGGGCCTTTACAAAAAAGGGCAAGGTGATCCGCATCGAAACGGATTCGCTCACGCCCGACTCGGACAACATGCCGAACGCGACAAGCCAGATCCGCGCCTGCCTGCGCGGCCGCTCCACGCGTCAGCGCCTGTACTCCAAGGAGCGTCTGCGCTATCCGATGAAGCGCGTCGGTCCGCGCGGCTCGGGCAAGTTCGAACGCATCTCCTGGGACGAGGCGCTTGACACGATCTACACCAAGTTAAAGGGCACGATCGAGAAGTACGGCAATGAAGCCGTGTACCTGCAGTACGGCTCAGGCTCCTACCAGATGGTGTCTGTGCGCGGCACGGTGATGCGCCTGCTCAACATGCTGGGCGGCAGCCTCGGCTCATACGGGACGTATTCCTCGGCTCAGATCAATCGCGCCATGCCCTTCACGTTCGGCATCGGTGCGAACGGCTCGCACATGACCGAAATCCAGAACGCCTCGCTCGTCGTCGCCTTCGGCAACAACCCGTCCGTGACCCGCGGATCGGGCGGCGGCATCGGCTGGGAGTACGAGTGCGGCAGGAACAAGGGCCTCAAGCCCCGCATCGTGCTGATCGACCCGATCTACACGGACTCCGCGCTCGGCAAGGAGGACGAGTGGGTGCCGATCCGCATCGGCACGGATGCGGCGCTGTGCGAAGCACTCGCCTACGTGATGATCACCGAGAACCGCGTCAACCAGGAGTTCCTTGACAAGTACTGCGTGGGCTACGACGAAAAGACGCTGCCCGCATCCGCCCCGAAGCACTCGGACTATAAGAGCCACATCCTCGGCCTTGGTCCGGACAAGACCCCGAAGACGCCCGAGTGGGCGGCAAGGATCACAGGCGTGCCCGTTGACACGATCGTGCGTCTTGCCCGCGAAATGAGCACCGCCGAACCCGTGTTCTTCACGCAGGGCTACGGCAGCCAGCGCCAGATCAACGGCGAGGAGACCGTGCGCGCCATCGCGATGCTGCCGATTCTCACCGGCAACATCGGTCTGCCCGGCACCAACCACGGCGGCCGCGAGGGCGATGCGAAGATCGGAGAGGTCGGCATCCCGCAGGGCAAGAACCCGGTGAAGACCAAGATCTCGTTCTTCACGTGGTTTGAAGCGATCGACCACGGCGAGCAGATGACCGCGCTTGCCGACGGCGTCCAGGGCAAGGACAAGCTCGACGTGGGCATCAAGTTCATGTGGAACACCCACTCGAACGTGCTCATGAACCAGCACTCGGACCACAACTACACGCAGAAGGTTCTTGCCGACGAGAGCAAGTGCGAGTTCATCCTCGTCTCGGACAACCAGATGACGGCAACCTGCAAGTGGGCCGACATCCTGCTGCCCGATCTCATGCCGCAGGAACTCAACGACCTGGCCGCCGACGGCTACGCCTCGGGCACCAACAACTTCATGGTCGCCATCCAGAAGGCCGTCGAGCCGCAGTGGGAGCAGAGGAGCACCTACTGGGTCTGCACGCAGATTGCCAAGCGCTTCGGCATCGAGGAGAAGTTCACCGAGGGCCGCACCCAGGAGCAGTGGGTCGAATGGTGCTACGAGCAGACGCGCAAGAAGAATCCGAACGCGCTGCCCGACTTCGCCACCTTCTGGAAGAAGGGCCTTGTCAAGTTCCCCAAGAGCGTCGTTGCCGGCAAGACCGTCGTTCTCGAAGCTTTCCGCAGGGATCCCGAGAAGAACAAGCTCAAGACCCCCTCGGGCAAGATCGAGATCTACTCCGAGCGCCTTGCCAAAATCGCCAGGACCTGGAAGCTGCGCCCGGGCGAGGTCATCTCTCCGATCCCGGTCTACTGGAGCGGAGCCGAGATGGCGGGCGACAAGCTGCAGAAGAAATACCCGCTACAGTGCTACGGCTACCACGGCCAGGGCCACACGCACTCAACCTACTACAACGTGCCGTGGCTGCGCGAAGTGATGCCCGACGAGCTGCTCATCAATCCGGTTGACGCCGCTCCGCGCGGCATCAGCAACGGCGACCGCGTCCTGGTCTTCAACGACCGAGGCCGCTGCGAGATGCCCGCCAAGGTCACGCCGCGCATCATGCCGGGCGTCGTCTCCTTCCCGCAGGGCGCCTGGTATACGCCCAGACCGGACGGCACCGACGTCGGCCCCTCCATCAACACGCTCACGAGTTCCATGCGCAGCCCGCTTGCCAAGGCAAACCCGCAGCACACGAACCTTGTCCAGGTGAAGAAGATCTAAGGAGACAGACATGACGAAACAACTCGGATTCTTTATCGACGTCTCCAAGTGCACCGGCTGCAAGACCTGCCAGGTCGCATGCAAGGACAAGAACTCGCTGCCCGTGGGCATGAACTTCCGCCGCGTCACGGAGGCGAGCGGCGGCGCATGGCGTCAGAACAAGATGAACGGCACCTGGAAGCAGGACGTCTACGCGTACTACCTCTCGGTCGCCTGCAACCAGTGCTCCGATCCGGCCTGCGTGAAGGCCTGCCCGACCGGCGCGCACTTCAAGCGTGCCGAGGACGGCCTGGTGCTCATCGACCAGAGCAAGTGCATCGGCTGCGGAGCCTGCTACAAGGCCTGCCCGTACGGTGCGCCCCAGTACGACAAGAACGCAAGGAAGATGTACAAGTGCAACGGGTGCGAAGATCGCCTGGCCAAGGGCATGCTCCCGGTGTGCGTGGAAGCCTGCCCGCAGCGCGCCATCGAGTTCGGCGACATCGATGAACTCATGCGCAGGCACCCGGGGTGTGAAAAGCACATCGCTCCGCTTCCGGATCCGGCGCAGACCCGCCCGAATTTGCTCGTCAAGGCTCCGCGCGATGCGCGGCCCGTCGGCGACAAGTCCGTGCGCGTCTACTTCCCGCTCAAGCAATAGCCGCTCTATCGGAGCCGCGC
>OMXR01000034.1 GCA_900315045.1 uncultured Sutterella sp.
CCGAGCATGCCTGAAAGATCCCAAACATTTCTGCTCGAACTGCCACTCGTGACTGACGATGCGGCCCGCAGGTGTTTGGAGAATACCTTCGACTTTGCCCGAAATCTCTACAACGCGACGCTTGGAGAAGCCTTGGGACATCTGCAGAGAATGCGGGAGGATCCCAGATGGCGTGTAGCGGTCCAAATGGACAAGGCCGATCCGGAGCGCCGCCGAATTTTTCGCTTCCTGAATCAGGAATACGCCCTCACACTGAATGGCCTTCGAACGACGGCAAACGAACACCGCAAGGCTGCCCGCAGGGATTGCCTCGGCGCTCATGAGGCCCAGAGCATCGGCAAGCGCGTCTGGCATGCTCTCGAGCGGTACATGTTTCGCAAGGGCGGAAGACCCAGGTTCAAACCGGCTCACCGTCCGCTCAACAGTGTCGAGGGGACTGATAATCACGAGATTATCTGGCATCCCGACACGGAGACCATCACCTGGCGAAAGCATGTCTACCCGGTGAAGGTCGATCATGGCAATCCGTACATCGAGCAGGCTCTGACATATAAAGATTTGGACGAGAAGATCAAGCGCAAGCGCGTCAAGTTCTGCAGGATCGTCCGGAAGACCTTCAATGGCCGGATTCTCTGGTATGTGCAGCTTGCTCTGGAAGGTCTTCCTCCCGTGACGCATGCCTGCGCCCCCAGGAGTGAGGCTGTCGCTCTGGATCCAGGGCCGTCCCATGTCGCAGTGGTTTCCGAACATGCGGCAAAACTCTACGAGCTTGCTCCGTCCATCAGGGATGTTTCTCGGGATATCCGGCTGATCAGCCGGAAAATGGATCGCTCGCGCCGGGCAACGAATCCGGAGAACTACGAGGCGAATGGGACATGCAAAAAAGGGGCTTTGCAGTGGCAGTACTCCAACGAGTACCGCAAGGATCAGTCAAGGCTCCGCGAGCTTCACAGAAAGCTTGAGCAGACACGGGATCGGGATCACGGAATGCTCGCGAACCGGGTTCTCAGTCTGGGCGGCACTGTCAAGATCGAAATCAACAGCTACAGGAGCTATCAGAGGAGTTTCTTGTCAAAAAGCACTCAGAAACACGCGCCGGGGAAATTCATCACGTGCCTCAAGAGCAAGGCTTCAAGTGCTGGCCTGGAGGTTGAGGAATTCAATCCGCGCGAACTGCGTCTGAGTCAGTACGATCCGTTTACAGAAGCGTACGTCAAGAAACCCCTTAAACAGAGATGGCATCGCATAGGGAACACGAATACGATCGTCCAGAGGGATGTGTTTTCGGCGTTTCTGCTGCTGCATGCCGGAAAGAATGGGCACAATCCGAAACTGCTTCGAAAGAAGTGGGCGGCTGTGGAACCGCTGCTGAGGGATGCCGGGCTGTGCCGAGATGTAGAACCGTGTAACGACCAAGATTGGAGCAAAATCCTTTCGAGGCTCACGAAGGAGCCGGAGTCCATAGCTCTGACACCACGGAAAAGCGGTGCATCCCGAAGATCACGCACCCGTCAGTGACACTTCGTCGGCGCTTGTTCAGGCCTGCGAAGAAAGCTCGGGAGAATGCTGGGTCAGAATCCGCTCACTTCCAGTGGGCGGAGGTTCAAAATGAACGGATAGGCATTGATCAGGCTGATGATCGACTCAACGCGGTGAAAGACGGCCGACAACGGGACGCCGTGGCGGCAGCGGGGAGCTCTTCGGTCCTCGAAGCCGTCCCGGAGCTACCGGCGGCAGCCGCCGCGGGTGCGGACGCGCCCGCCGCTGCCTGGACTGGGCCGGAAGCCAGACTGGCGCAGGAAAATGCGAGAAACGCGGCTAATGCGATCAGTTGCTTTTTCATAGATTTGAATAGGCGCGAAAACCTCTGTATTCAGGCGAGGGTGGTTGACGTCATTCAGGCAAAACAGCCCGTCCAAAATCTGGCCCCGCGAACCCGCCCCGATTGTTGCATCCACAGGGGGGGCACATTTCACCAACAGTGTCAAGGGGTGAAGTAAAAAACGAAAAATCTCCTGGCACCAAAGCCATTCTCTGATAGTCGCTCGCACCAGAAGGAGTCAACGGCGGTTGACAATGGTCTCATCGATCGGCCATGCGTTCAAGGTCGTCACGGAAATGATTCCGTCACAGGCGCACATCAGGATCTAGGCAACCCCTGCCAATAAAGGCTTTCCAAGGGGTATGGCCCCACCGCCCACTTTTGGAGCGGCCAAACGCTTCAGTCTGCTCCGGCGCTCCGTCCCAGTTGCTTTGATCAGGTACCACGAGTCGGCCAATGGCCGCTCACCCCCTTGAGGGCTCGGAGTCCGGTCGAAATCAGAAAACCAACAGTTTCTCGCTATATCAATCCATTCGGATGCTGAGTACCTCTTGTCCGATTCGGGGCAAATGAGTTCATTGGAAATGTCTCGCCCCCCCAGCCATGGCTCATGAGGTACTCGGCAATTGCTTACATCTCAGTCATCCTTTCTGTTCTGTCCCTTCTCAATAGCGGCTGGGCTCCAGACGTTGTCTGGGTCAAGTCGGAACACGGTTTAATGGAGGGGACCCGCCGCAGGCGGGGCGTAGGCCGTTCATCCGTGTGCAGACTTGACGCAGCCACTACCGCGCATAATGGTCACCCGGGCAGTTAAGCCACCCCGGGGCTTAACTGCTTGGGTGCCAGTAGCGCGGCCGTGTCCACAGCCGCGGTCTTGGCTTTGCTACGCCGCACGCTCTTGACACGCTTTGGTTCTTTAACTTCCACAGCGTCCTCGGTCTGTGCTGGCTGTGGCGCCAAAGGCTCTGCCGCAGCGCCGAAGGCACGGAACAGATCGAATGGCTCGTTCTTGCGCAACAGCTGGTAGACACAGCGCGCGAGCTTTGCCGCCAGCGAACGGATGGCAACCACTCGCAAACCGCGGCGCTCAAGCTTGCGATCCAGATAGCGTTGCACCGGACGGTTAAATCGTGCCATCAGAGTCGCCAGTTCAGTGAGCGCCCAGCTCAAGTAGGCATTGCCGTTCTTCGCGTTTCCCTTGCCTTTGCTCTTGCCATTGGAGAGCTTGGATGTCGGCGCGAGCCGACAGTAGGACACGAAATCACCCATGCTGTGAAAACGGTTGATGTCGCCGATCTCCGTGACAAGGATGGACGAAAGGATGTTCCCGCACCCCTTGATCGTTCTGAGCAGCAAAGCACGGCTTGATTGGAATTCGACATTGGAATCGATGATCTGGAAGACCTGCTCTTCGAGATGTTTGAGGCGTTCCTGTGCTTGCTTCAGTCCGAGCAGCAGATCCGCGATGATGAACTCGCTGCCGCTCGTGTCAAAACCCATTTTGTAGATGGCGGCCATGCCTTCGGTTTTGAAGGCAAGTTGCAAGCCCTGCAGTTCCTTGCCGTGTAGAGGGTGGCCGAGATGGTTGTGGCATAGATTGCTCAGGCGGATCTTCTTTTCCGCCACCTCGTGCATGACGTTAAGGCGGTGGCGCATGAGATCTCTTGCGGCACGCTGTTTGCGCGGCATGATGGTTGCGGTCTTCAAGGAATTCGTGCGCAGGCGCTCGGCTAGATAGTCTGCGTCGGTTCTATCGTTGGCAGCCTTGATGCTGGCCTGGCTCACGGTGCTGGGATCGGCAAGGCGCATGTTCCAGCCACGCTCTTCGGCAATGTTGGCAATCCAGTACCAATTGAAAGTTGACTCGGCAACCATGGTGTGCTGCTGACTGTCCGCATAACGAGCAAGGAACTGCGTCAGCCCGCTGTAGCTACCCTTGGTGGCGATAGTCTTCTCGGCGATGGTCTGGCCGACCAGACAACCTTTGGCGTTGATGATGTTTCGCTTGACGCACACGACCACGTTGTTGCTGTGCACGTCCATGGCAATGTAGTTGCGCGGGTCCGCCTGGATGGCGGAGGGGGAAATATCGGTAGAATTCATATCGCCTCTCCTTATTTGGTCGTAAGGGCTGAGGGCTTCGGCCCTCAGTTGAGGCAATTTTCGCAGGCTCGCTTCAGGCGGGCTTTTTTGCCTGAGTTCACCACGTCCGTTACCTCTGGGAGTTGGTGATATGAGTATCGGGGCAGTGTAATTGCTTTGCGCCTCCCGTCTGAAAAAAGCTGTGCGGGTCTTGACAAACCGAAAAATGACCTGTAAGATGCGAATTCTGTTTTGAAAGCCTCACGTCCCTATCGTCTAGAGGCCTAGGACATGACCCTCTCACGGTTAGAACTGGGGTTCGAATCCCCATAGGGACGCCAAGATGCTCAAGAATACGCCAAATCACTGATTTGGCTATTTTTTTGCCCGAAATCCGGAGAAACGGACACGCAAACCCGAACTTCTCCTTCCAGAACTCCTCTGGTCAGATGCCGGAGCGGTCGATCCGCTCAGTGGTGATGCTCGTGACCCGGGTCGTGATCATGATCGTGCTGCTCTCCGCACGGAATCACATTGATCTGCCCGTGCTCGACTCCGGTCTGAGCAACGGTTTCCCGCGCCAGATCGAGCACCTGTCCGACCGGCCCCTTCATGACGACCGATTCAACGCAGTTGTCGTGCGAAACGTGCACATGCATCGTGCTGATTACGAGAGACGTGTGGTCATGCTGCCGCTCGACCATCCTGGATGAAATCTGCCTCTTGTGATGATCATAGGCGTAGCTCACCACCGCAACGCACTGCCCTTCGCCCTGTCCGATCGTCTCCCGGGCGAGCCGCTCGCGAAGCAGATCGCGAAAAGCCTCGGAGCGATTCTTGTAACCCTGCCGCTCGATGAGCGCATCAAAGGCCGTGGCAATGTCGTCATCAAGCGAAATCGTAAGGCGCTGCATGATTGGTTCACATCCGTGCAAATGGTGGTGCGTGGATTCTAGCCGAACAAAACCGTCGCAAAAATGGCATACTCGAGGCAGTCTTTCCGAATCGGCAGGTTGGTTTTTGTGAAACTGCGAACGTATGAAACGCTGGACAGCACGCTGAGCGAAGCCAAGCGCCTCTTTGAGCGGGGCGAGCTCCTTTGCTGGGACAGCATCCTTGCCGCCGAGCAAACGGCGGGCCGCGGCCAGAACGGCAGAAGCTGGGTGAGCGAGCGCGGCAATCTCTTCAGCGCCGTGCGGCTGCCGCTCGTGCCGCCCTTTTCCCTTCCCTGCGCGCCGCTTGCGCTCTCGCTGGTCTATTGCGAGACGCTCGCGGAGTTCGGATTCGACTGCCGCCTGAAGTGGCCCAACGACCTCGTCGTGAAAATTGGCGCGGGCTACGGAAAGTGCTCCGGCACGCTGCTTGAGCGCAAGGGCGATCTGCTCGTTGCCGGCACCGGCATCAATATTCTGAGCGCCCCGCTGCCCGGACAGATGCGCGAAGGGGCAGCGATCCCGGCCGCAAGCCTCATGCAATCAAACCCGCAGGCCGCCCGGGGGCTCACCCCCCAGTCGCTCTGGCTCGCCATCATGAAGCGCCTCACCCAGACCGAACCCGAGGCCTTTTCCCGCTCCTGGCACGAGCGGGCCGCGCAGCGCCTGCTCTGGCTTGGCGAACCGGTCCGGTTCATCGACGCCCTGGCCGTGCACGAAGGCACGCTCGCAGGCCTTGGCAGCAGCGGCGAGCTCATTCTTGAAACCCGCTTCGGCCGCAGCAGCTTTGCGAGCGGCGCGCTTTTGCCCGCCGGGCCGCACCGTTAAGGAAAATCCGCGCCATGTCGATCACCGCACTCGTTCTGGTTCTTCTGGCGGCCCTCATCCACGCCACCTGGAACTATCACCTCAAGAAAGCCAATGCAGGCCGCGCGCTCTGGCTGCTCGTCTACATTTTCACCACGCTGATTTCGATTCCGGCCCTTGTCATTGCCGACCCGGAGTGCTTTTCCCGCATCACGCCGACAGGCTGGCTCGTGATCTGCATCTCGGCTCCGGTGCACACGCTCTACGCCGTGACGCTGCAGACCGGATACCGAAAGGCTGACTACAGCATCGTGTATCCGACGGCCCGGGGCTCCGGCCCCATGATCAGCGTGCTTGCCGCGGTTCTCATCCTGGGCAACTCGCCCAGCCTCGGAGGAGCCCTCGGCATTGCCTCCATTCTCTGCGGCATCGTGCTGCTCTCGCTCAAGGCGGAAAGCCCGGAAGGAGGCCGCAGCAAAGTGCGCACCGGACTCGTCTGGGGCACGCTCACCGGACTTTGCATCGCCGGCTACACGTTCTGCGACGCATGGGCCGTGCAGCAGAACACGGGGCTCACGCCGGCAAGCTTTTACTTCCCGTCGATCGCGCTGCGGGTCGTGTGCCTTGCTCCGTTCGTGCTGCTTGCAAGGGACGGCATGGGGCAGATCCGGGACGTCTTTTCCGATCCCGTGAAGCGCAAGGCACTTGCCGTGGTCACCGCCGGCTCTCCTGGGGCCTACATTCTCGTGCTGTACGCCATGACCATGGCTCCGCTTGCCTATGTCGCCCCGACGCGGGAAGTCGGCATGATGGTCGGCGTGATTTTCGGCGCAGCGCTTCTCAGAGAGAAGCTCTCGCCCGCGCGCCTTGCCGGCATCGCCGCAATGGTCTCGGGCGTTGCGCTCATCGCACTGTCCAAATAGCTGCAAGGAATCCCTAACATGACGCGCAAATCCCCCTTCAAATCATCGGACTGGGTGCTACTCGCGCTCTTCGTGCTCTCGCTTTGCGGCATCCTGCTGCCGCGCCTGATGCACATCGCAGCCGGCGCAGCGTTCCTCGCAATCGCGCTTGTCCACACCCGCACGAAGCTCCCCGTCCGGGGGCGCATCCCGCTCATGCGCCAGACGGGGCTCGCCGCCGCGGCGATCCTCGCGCTCCTGCTTGCCGGCGTTCTCGTGACCGGCGTCTGCCTGACGCTTCAGTCGTACGGCCTGCGCACGCCCGCGCCGAACGCCGACTGGCGCTTCTGGCACATCGTCCTCTCGCTTGCGGCATTCTGTGCGATCTTCGTCCACGTGCTCACTCAGGCCTCGCGCTGCATGGAGGGCTGGAGGCTCTACGGAGCGGCGGGCGGAGCCTTCGTCGCCCTGATCACGGCGCTTTTCGGGATTCCGTATGCGGATCGCTGGCTGCGCCACGTCGAGATCGACGCGGCGGCTGCAATTGCCGGCCCCGCCGTTCCCGCACGGGGCCACACGCTCGTCGTCTATTTCAGCCGCAGCGGCAACACGGCGGATCTCTCAAAGGTTGACGCCGTCTCGGGCGCAAGCTTCATGAAGGACAGGAAAAGCGGGCGGCTTCTTGGCAATGCCGAGCTGCTCGCCCTGATGGCGCAGAGCGCGACGGGCGCGGAACTCGCGCAGGTGCGCGTGTCCGTCCCCTATCCGCCCGGATACACGGACACCGTGCGCATCGCCGCCCGCGAACTGAGGGAGAGCCGTCCGCCCGAGATTCTTCAGACCGCTCTCAATGGCGCCCGATACGACAGCGTGATCCTCGTCTTCCCGCTCTGGTGGGGAACCGTCCCGAGAGCGGTGGAGTCATTCTTTGAAAAGACCGGCATCAAGCCCGCCCGGCTTCTCCCCGTCATCACCCATGGCAGCGGCGGCGCGGGCGAGAGCGTCAAGGCGCTTGCAAAGCTTCTGCCCGATGCACGCATCAGCCGGCCGCTCACGGTCTACAGCAGCTCCGTGCCGCATGCACGCGAAGAGCTGCGCGGGTACCTCGCAAAGGAATTGAACTGAAAGTCGCCCGCCCGGAATGAATGCGGCCCGCCAGGCTTCTCAACCAGGGCGGGCCGTTTCGTGACGGATGCTGAAAGAGCTCAGTCGAGCACCTTGCCGATCACGACCTTCACCGATTTTGCACCGACGGCAACGGGCTCCGGCGCCGTACCCTCAAGATCTCCCTGGCGCGGCATGAAGTTGCCCGAACGGGAGACGCGGGCCTCGATCACCACGCGATCGACGTCGGCAAGGGTCTTCACCCCCATCGCCATCTGGCTCGAGCTGTCCAGGCGGAACGCCCGGGGGAGCTCCGAAGCCTTGAAGCGCAGGAACGCCACCGGCATCTTGCTGCCCGTGACGGGACGGGCGAACACAAAGACCGTGTCATCGGGCTGCACGCGGGCGGCAAGGCCCGAAGAGAGCGAAACCTCGCCCTCGACCACCGCCTCCCGCACGGCAGCCGCGGCGCGCTTGGCGGCCTGCTTCAGAGCAGCCTCCTCCGCCGGCGCCTTGATTCCGCCCAGATTTCTCGCCTGCTCAATGTTGTCGGTAATGGAATTCCACTCCTCGCTCCCCGGCTCGGTCCCTTCGCGCATCTTGCTCCAATGCCTGACTGCGCCCGCATAGTCCTTCCTGTCAAAGCAGTACGTGCCCATGAGCGCCAGAGCCTTCCAGTAAGCGGGATCGGCCTTGAGCGCCCGCTCGATGAGCTCAAGGGGCCGGCCCTCGAGCGAACCGCTTGCTGCGGCCAGCATGTCGGCCCAGTCAGAAAGGATCACCGCATTGCCAGGCATCAGCCGGTCGACCTGCTCATATGCCGCCGAACTCTTGGCAAAGTTCTTGAACGCGCCGTGCGTGCGGGCGAGCATGAGCCATCCGTCCACATTGTCCGGATTCTCGCGCAGCCGCTGCTCCAGCCGCTCGATCTGCGCCATCATGTCGGCATCCGAATGCCCGCCCTGATGCTGGGAGGCGGCCTGAGCCTTGAGAAACTCCGGATCGAAGGTCTGGGGAGAGCCGAACTGCAGGTATCCGACGAATGCGCAGACGGGCACGAAAAGAGCGCTTGCAAGGGCGGCATAAAGCCCCATGCGGCTGCCGGCAGCGGCAGCCCGCTCCTCGCCGTCCGCCTCCTCAAGCACGCGCCTTTCAAGCTCGGCCCTGGTTTCCGCGTATTCGATCTTTCCGATATTGCCTGCGGCGTGCTCGCTTTCGAGCTCGGCGAACTGCTCGCGCAGCAGCTTCAGGCTTTCGCTCTCGCCGGCAGCCGCGCCGGCATCCCGGCTCCCTTTCAGAAGCGTATAGGCAAGCGCCCCGACAGCGAGCGCGCACAGCGCACAGGCGAGCGCAATGAACGTGAGCAGCATCAGTGGTTCCCTCCGCGAAGCAGCTCCTCGGCGCGCTTCTTTTCCTCGGCCGTGAGCCGGCGCTCGGTCTGGCTCACGATCACCTTTCTGCGCCGCAGCGCAACGTAGCCCCAGATCAGGGCGACAAAAAAGAGCACCGCGGGCCCGGCCCACAGGATCACGGTCGAAGCCTTGAGCGGCGGGTTGTAGAGCACGAAGTCGCCGTACCGCTCGACCATGTAGCTGATGATCTCCTTGTCCGTGCGGCCCTGCTTGATCTGGGCGACCACCTGGTTGCGCAGATCGACGGCAAGCTCGGCGTTGGAGTCTGCGATCGACTGGTTCTGGCACACGAGGCAGCGGAGCTGCTGGCTGATCCCGAGCACGCGCCTGTGCGTGCCCGGATCAAACTCCGTGGGAGCGGCTTCGCCCGCGCGGGCCGTCTGCTGCAGCGCGGGCAGCGCCGCAATGCAAAGCGCCATCAGGCAGAACAGAACTCTCTTCATCATTCAGCCTCCAGCTTGCGCACGAGCGGTGCGACTTCAGACTTCCAGACCTTCTCGCTCATCGGACCGATCACCTTGTGGCGGATCACGCCCTTCTTGTCGATCACGAAGGTCTCGGGAGCGCCGTAGACGCCGAAGTTGATGGCTTCGCCCCCCTTCCTGTCGTACAGGCAGTAGTCGTAGGGATTGCCGAGCACGGCAAGCCAGCGCCGTGCATCCGCTCGCTCGTCGCGGTAGTTGTAGCCCACGATGACGACCTTTTCGCCGCGGCGCTTCAGCTCATTGAGGAACGGGTGTTCGTAGCGGCAGGACTCGCACCAGGAGGCCCAGACGTTCATGAGGTACACGCGCCCCAGCAGATCGGCCTTTTTCATCTCGGGAGCCGCCTCGTCAAGCTGCGGCAGCACGAACTCGGGCGCGGGCTTGTCGATGAGCGCCGAGGGAACCTTTCTCGGATCCAGATACAGCCCCTTGAAAAGGAAGCCGCAGAGCACGAGAAACACCGCAAGCGGCACCAGATACTTCCATCTCATGATTCAATTTCCTTTGCATTGGTTCTGCGGCCGCCCGAATTGCGGTAGCGGCGGTCAAGCATGGCAAGCACGCCGCCCAGCGCCATGAGCAGCGTCCCCCACCAGATCCAGGTGACGAAGGGCTTGCTGTAGACGCGCACGATCCAGCCGTTGTCCTTGGTAGGCTCTCCGAGGCTCACGTACACGTCGCCCGTGATCGAGTGGCGGATCGCCGATTCGGTCATCGGCATCGAGCGCGTGGAGTAGTAGCTGCGCTTTTCCGGGTGCAGCACGCCGAGCTCCCTGCCGCCGCGCGTGAGCAGGAATTCGCCCATGTTCGACATGTAGTTGGGGCCGCGCACGCTCTTCACGCCGTCAAAGCGGAACGTGTAGTCGGCCACGGTCACCGTGTCGCCCGGGTACATGCGCACGTCCCGCTCGGCTTCATAGCCCTTGACAAGCGCCACGCCCACCACGAAGACGGCAATGCCGACGTGGGCGATGTGCATGCCGTAGAACGCTCTCGGGTGCGAGGCGAGCTTTGCAAGCACCGAACCCTTCATGTTGCGGCCCCGCTCGCGGATGTTCTCGACCGCCGTCACGGCGATCCAGATCGCCATGATGATTCCGATGAACACCCAGTGGCTCCAGCGCCCCATGAGAAGCGGCACTGTGATGGCAAGCGCTACGCTCAGGGCAAAGGGCACGGCAAGGCGCCGGACGAGCTGGGCGGGATCGGCCTCCTTCCAGCGGGCAAAGGGCGCAACTCCGATCAGAAACAGCATGGGCAGCATGATCGGGCCGAAGACCGAGTCGAAGTACGGAGGCCCGACGGAAATCTTGCCCGCGCCGAGCGCATCAAGAAAGAGCGGATACATCGTGCCAAGGAGCACGGCGCTCATCGCGACGACGAGCAGCACGTTGTTCACAAGCAGCATCGACTCGCGGCTCACCACCGAGAAATTGCCGCCCAGTCCCACCGTGGGCGCGCGCCAGGCAAAGAGCAGGAACGACAGCCCGATCACGATGATCAGGAACGCGAGGATGAACACGCCTCTTTCCGGATCCGTCGCAAACGCGTGCACGGAGGTGAGGATGCCCGAGCGCACGAGGAACGTGCCCAGAAGCGAAAGGCTGAACGTCATGATCGCGAGCAGCACGGTCCAGATCTTGAAGCAGCCTCGCTTTTCGGTGACCGCCAGGCTGTGCATGAGCGCGGTGCCCGTGAGCCAGGGCATGAACGAGGAGTTCTCCACCGGATCCCAGAACCACCAGCCGCCCCAGCCGAGCTCGTAGTACGACCAGTACGAGCCGAGCGAAATGCCCAGCGTGAGCAGCACCCAGGCACCCGTCGTCCAGGGACGCATCCACCGGGCCCATGCCACGTCAAGACGGCCGCCGATCAGAGCGGCGATCGAAAAGGCAAAGGGCACGGAAAAGCCGACGTACCCCATGTACAGCAGCGGCGGGTGGAACACCATGCCCGGATCCTGCAGCAGGGGATTCAAGTCGCTGCCTTCGGCCGCGGGCGGAAAGATCCTGAGGAACGGGTTCGAAGTCATCACCATGAAGGCCATGATGCCGAAGAGCACGAGCCCCATCACCGAGAGCACGCGCGCCATCGTGTCCTCGGGCAGACGGCGCCCGAGCACGGCAACCATGCCGCCCCACCACGAGAGCGTGAGCGCCCAGAACAGGATCGAGCCCTCGTGGCTGCCCCAGGCGGCGGCCACCTTGTAGTACCAGGGCAGAAGCGAGTTGCTGTTGCGCGCGACGTTGAGCATCGAAAAGTCGCTCACGTAGAACGACCAGGCGAGCGCGGCAAAGGCGCCCGTGAGCAGCAGTGCATTGAGAATCGCGAGCGTTCTGCCGGCGGCCATCCAGGAGCGCACTCCGCGGGAAGCGCCCGCCATCGGGAGCACTCCCTGGAACACCGTGAGCACAAGCGCCAGAATCAGCGCAAAATGACCGAGCTCTCCAATCACTTCATGCCTCCCTGGGCGGTCTTCTGGGCATGCACCTTGGCCGACATTTCCTTGTGGGCCTGCTTGACGGCGGCCTCGGCCTCGGGCGGCATGTAGTTCTCGTCATGCTTGGCGAGCACTTCCTTGGCCATGAACACGCCCTTCTCGCCCAGCTTGCCCTGCGCGACAACGCCCTTGCCCTCCTTGAAGAGATCGGGCAGAACGCCGCGGTACTCCGTGGGGATCGAGGCGCCCGTGTCGGTGATCCTGAAGGTCACGGTCACGCCGTCCTCAAGCCTTTTGACCGATCCCTCCTCAACCATGCCGCCCATGCGGAAGGTGCGCCCCTGGGGCGCCTCCCCTCGCTCGACCTGCAGGGGCGAGTAGAAAAAGACCAGATTCTCGTTGAAAGCCGACAGCACAAGGTACACCCCCGCGCCCAGAACGGCCGCGGCGGCGCCTATCAGTGCAAGGCGTTTGGTTCCTGCGCTAGCCATGAGTTCTCCCGATATTGTTTTTGTTCCTTGATCGCGCCTAGAGCGAGAGCGTATCGCGCACCGCGCGCGCTTCGCGGATGATCCTGTTGATGATCTTCAGGCGCCGCCTGCGCAGCGTGAGGATCTCGCACACGATCAGAAATGCCAGCATGCCGTAGGCGCTCCAGACGTAAAACCCGTGACCGTTCATGCTGAAAAAGTCGACAATGGCCGTGTAGCTCATCACAGTTCCCCCTTGATCGCAGCCTTTCTGGCCCAGTTTTCGCGTCTCTCGCGCTCAAGAATCACCGAGCGGGACCGGGCAAGCACCGTCGCAAGCCCGTAGCAAGTGAATGCGCCAACCATCACCAGCAGCGTGCAGAGCATGATCGTCGCCATGGACGAGCCGCCCGCGCCGATCGACGCCCCCTGATGAAGCGTGTTCCACCAGCGCACGGAAAAATAGATGATCGGCACGTTCACGACGCCGACGAGCGCGATCACGGCGCCCGCGCTGTCGGCACGCCTGCGATCGGCAATCGAGCTTTGCAGCGCCATGAATCCGAGGTACAGAAAAAGCAGGATCAGCTCGCTCGTGAGGCGTGCGTCCCAAACCCAGTACGCGCCCCAGGTCGGCCGTCCCCAGAAGGCGCCCGAAAAGAGCGCCATGAAGCACATGAGCGCTCCGGTGGGCGCAAGCGCCTGGGCCATCACGGCGCTCATCCGGTTGCCGTAGGCAAGCGTAAAGAGCGAGAAGAAGGCCATCAGCACGTAAACGAGCAGGCTCATCCAGGCCGCAGGCACGTGGATGAACAGGATGCGGTACGAATTGCCCTGCGTGGCATCGATCGGGCAGACGAAGAACGTCATGTAAAGCCCGACTGCCGCAAGCAGCATGGCAAGGCAAAAAAGCGGCTTCACGGCACCACCCGCGAACCGGTAAAAAAGCATGGGATCGTTGAATGTCTTGATCATCGTCCTTAACTTCCTGAAAGGTCCCTGTTACTGCACCGAGATGCGCAGCGATGCCGTCACGGCGGCCGGCGCCGCCGCAAGGGCGAAAAGGCTGAGCGCCGCAGTCACCATGAGGTACGCGGCCGGACTCACGCTCACGGCAACCTGCACCGTCGCGCCCGAGCCGAACACGAGCACCGGGATGTAGAGCGGCAGCACGAGCAGGCTTGTGAGAACGCTCCCCGCGCGCAGCCCGAGCGTGAGCGCCGCCCCGATCGCGCCCACCAGGCTCAGCACCGGTGTGCCGATCAGAAGCGAGAGCACGAGCACCGCGCCCTGATCCGCGGGCAGATCGAACATCACGCCGAAGACCGCGGCAAACGCCGTGATCGGCAGCCCCGTCACCAGCCAGTGCGCGGCAATCTTGGCAAGCACGATCACCGTGAGCGGCTCGGCGCTCACCATCATCTGCTCGAGCGTGCCGTCGGCCCAGTCGTGGGCAAACAGGCGCGGCAGCGAAAGCAGCGCTGCGAGCAGCGCTGCAACCCAGACCACGCCCGGCGCCATGCTGCGCAGCAGTTCGGGTTCGGCTCCGACGCCCAGCGGCACGAGCGTCACCACCACGGCGAAAAAGAAGATCGTCTGGATGATGTCACTCTTTTGCAGCAGAGCGAGCATCAGATCGCGCCTCACGACGGCGGCAAAGAGATTGAGCATGGCCTACTCCCGTCCGTGCGCCGCGCCTGGCGCAAAATCCGAAACCGTCACGGTGCGGCAACGGGCTCCGGGAACATCGATCTGCTGCTCCTGATGCGTCGTGTAGATCACGATGCCGCCTGCATTCACATGCTCGGCGATCACCCGGGCGAGGTTTGCGACAGAAGCCGCATCAAGCGCAACAAAGGGCTCGTCGAGGATCCATACGGGCTTTTGCGCGCTCACAAAGAGCCTGGCAAGCGCAACGCGCCGGCGCTGTCCCTGGCTGAGCTCCCCGGTCGTGTTTTCCGCGAAGTCCTCAAGGCCAACCTTGGCAAGCGCCGCAAGCAGCTCCCCGCGGGCAACGCGCAGGTTTCCCATCCGCGCGCCGATCCGCACGTTCTCAAGAGCCGTGAGGTCGTCCTTGACCCCATTCAGGTGGCCGATGTAGACAAGATCCCTGAAGTAATCCTCGCGCAGTCTGGCGATCGGGCTGCCGCGGTAGAGCACGTCGCCTGCGGTGGGGCGCATGAGCCCGGTGAGAACCCGCAGCAGCGAGGTCTTGCCGGTGCCGTTTGCGCCCGCAAGCCGCACGAGCGTGCCCGCAGGCGCGTCGAATTCAAGTCCGGTGAAAAGCAGTCTTTCGCCCCTTTCGAGCTCAAGCCCCTTCACCTGCAGACCTAGTGTTTGTTCCGCCATGTTTGTGATGAAACCGGAAAGGCCGGGATCGTTCCGAATGCTGTTGAAACGTTCGGGCGAGTTTAGTGAGGGGGCATTAAGAATTTCTTATAGGGGACCCTGCGCCGATAGGCTATGATGAGGCGTTTTCCACATCTGTTTTAGAGTAAAAAATGACTGACAGAATCGAAATTGCCTACTGGACCGACTACTGCTGCCCGTACTGCCGGTTCGTCACGCACGAACTGCGAGAGAAGCTGCGCGCCCTGGGCGTGCTCGACAAGGTTGTTTTCAAGATGCTTGCCTTCGAGCTTGATCCCACGGCCCCCGTTGAAAGCCCCGGGACGTTCCGCGACAAAATGGTGACCCGCTGGGGGCTCTCGGAGGAACACGCGCGCCGCAAGTGCGACAAGATGACGCGCCTTGCCAGAGCCGCGGGCCTCGCGCAAATGGAAGTCTCCGGCACGCCCGCCATCAACTCCTTCAATCTGCACCGGCTCACCAAGTACGCCGCCGGCAAGGGACTTGCCGACGCCCTGCACGAAACCCTGATGCAGGCGCTTTACGACGAGCACCGGGACATTTCGCGCCCAGCAGAGATTCTCGAGCTTGCGGCCCGTAGCGGCCTGGATCCCGAGATGAGCCTCAAAGTGCTCGCAACCGACGCCTACGCTGCCGAGGTGCGCGCCGACGAGAAGGCGGCTGCCGACGCCGGCATCACCTCCATTCCGCATTTCGTGATCGGCGGCACGGTCTACCCCGATGGCGGGAACGTGCCCGAGATGGTCGCAAAGGTGCTTGAGCTTGCGGGCGAGGGCAAGCAGGAGGCCGAGTCCGCTGGCGAATTCGCTTCGGGCGCAGCCTGCACGCTCGGCGAAGACGGCAAGTACCACTGCGCCTGATAGGCTCAGTCCATCTCGCCGGTTCGCCCCCGCCGCACGCAGTCCAGAAAATCCCGTGCGGCGGGCATTTGCGAGGTCTGCCCCCGATACAGGGCGGCATACCGTCCGGCGGGGAGCGCCTTTGCCGTCTTTACCTCGAAAAACTCCTCGGGGTGCGATCCGGCCTGCTCCGGCTCGTCAATCATCATCGCTCCCAGCCCGAATCCCGCCTTCACGAACTCCTCGGTCTCGGCCATTGTCTTGGTTTCGACCTGCACGTTGAGCGCGAGCCCCTCTTTGGCAAACTCCCGCTCCATCCAGTCTCGGGTGTTGTTGCCCGGACGCAGGATCACGATGGGATGGCTATTGATCTGGGAAAGCGTCAGGCGCCTGCCCTCAAGCGCGCCGAAATGCGTTCGGCTCGCGACAAAACCGTACCGGAACGCTCCCACCTGCTCTTCGAGAAACTCCGGATCGATCCGATCGGGCTTGGGCGTCGCAAGGAACAGCAGATCCACCTTGTCGCCGCGCAGCAGATCGAGCATCGGCTGCATTCGGTTTTCGATCTCAAGCTGGATTCTCACCGAGGCGTGCGTGCGGTGAAAGTCCGAAAGATAGCCCGAGAGAAATGACCTCAAAAGCAGGAACGGACAGCCGATCCTGAGCACCGTCTGCTTCATCTCGACTGCTTCGTGCAGCTCGCGCGTCCCCTCGCGCAGCACGGCGAACATCCGCCGCGTGACGCCATAGAGCACCTCGCCCTCAGCCGTGAGCATCAGGCGTCTTGACTTGCGCTCGAAGAGACGAATGCCCAGCCGGTCCTCAAGCTGCGAGACCGCGTGCGACACCGCGGGCTGCGTGATGAAGAGCGATTTTGCCGCCGCCGTCATGCCGCCCTTTGATGCCACGCGGTGAAACACGCGCAGCCATTCGAGATTGAGTTCGTTGAGCGCTTTCATGGTATCCATAAATTATTTTGATTGCATTATAAAAAATCATCATTTTATTTTCTGCATTAAGGTTCACATAATGTCCTCCATCGCAACCGCAAGAGGTTGCCTTTCATTCACGGAGGATTTCCCATGCTCAAGCTCAATCGCCGTCATTTCCTCGGTCTGTCCGTGGCCGGCGCCGTCTCGGCAGCCGCCCCTGCAATGGCCATGTCCGACATGTCCCTGCCCCGCAAGTGGGACAAAACCGTCGACGTCCTCGTCGTGGGCGGCGGCGGAGCGGGTCTGTCGGCCGCCATTACGGCCAAGGAAGCCGGAATGCGCAAGGTTCTGATCGTCGAGAAGATGGCCTTCCCGGGCGGCAACACCGTCCGCGCCGGCGGCGGATTCAACGCTGCCGTCAAGGCTGACTACGAGAAGGCCGGCATCAAGGATTCGCCCGAGCTGCACGCCAAGCAGACTCTGGCTGCCGGCGACTACCGCGGCAATCCCGAGATCGTGAAGAAGCTCACGAGCCTTGCCCCCGAGAGCGTGCAGTGGCTCAAGGACCACGGCGTCAAGTTCCAGGACCGCATCTACCAGATCTACGGCGGCCTGTATCCGCGCGCCCGCAATCCGCTCGGCCCGCGCGGCTCGGCCTACATCCAGATTCTCACCGGCGTGTGCAAGGAACAGGGCATTCCCATCCAGACCAAGACCCGCGTCACGGCCTTTGTGCGCGAACGGATCCTCGGCGGCCGCGTGCTCGGCGTCAGGGTTGAGGACAAGGAAGGCAAGGCAAGCTACATCCGCGCCCGCAACGGCGTTGTGGTGTGCGCTGGCGGCTTCTCTGCCAACGCCAAGCTCTGCGGCCTGCATGACCCGCGCCTGGCGATCCTCGGCACGACCAACCATCCGGGCGCAACGGGCGACGCGCTCAACGCCATGATCGACGCCGGCGCTGCCGTGACCGACCTTGACTACGTGCAGTGCATTCCCGGCGGTCTGCCCGACGGCAAGCGGTATCCGAACCTGTTCACGCATGTCGACCGCTTCATCTTCACGAACCTGGACGGCAAGCGCTTCATCAACGAGGACGCCCGCCGAGACGTGCTGCGCGATGCCATGCTCGGCGAGCGCGACGCCGTGGCCTGGAGCATCGTCGACGCCGACGGCTTCGAACTCCAGAAGAACTCCAAGGGACCGGAGAACGAGGCCGCCCGCAAGGAAGGCACGCTCATCACCGGAAACAGCGTCGCGGAGCTTGCCAGGAACATGGGCGTCGATCCGGCTGTTCTGCAAGCCACGTTTGATGAGTACAACAAGGCCGTCGACACCAAGAAGGATCCGCGCGGCCGCGCCGCGGGCGTTCTGATCCACAAGCTCGAAAAGGCTCCGTTCTACGCAGGCAAGCTCACCATGAAGCGCCACCACACGATGGGCGGCGTCGTGATCGACACCGACGCCCGCGTGATCGACCGCGACGGCAACGTGATCCCGGGGCTTTACGCAGCCGGCGAGATCACCGGCGTCGTGCACGGCACGAACCGCGTGGGCGGCAATGCCATGGCCGACATCTTCACCTACGGGCGCGTGGCCGGCGCATCTGCAGCAAGAAAGCTCTAATGCACTGATCGTCCGCGATCAGCCGGGCTTTTCCCCATGCA
>OMXR01000044.1 GCA_900315045.1 uncultured Sutterella sp.
CGGCACGATCGAGCTGCCCGAGGGCGTTGAGATGGTCATGCCTGGCGACAACGTCACGATGACCGTTCAGCTGATCTGCCCGATCGCCATGGGCGAGGGCCTGCGCTTCGCCATCCGCGAAGGCGGCCACACCGTTGGCGCCGGCGTCGTTGCCAAGATCATCGAGTAATGATTTTTGGTGAGCCGGCCGATTGAGGCTGGCTCTCACAGGGGTATAGCTCAATTGGCAGAGCGACGGTCTCCAAAACCGTAGGTTGAGGGTTCGATTCCTTCTGCCCCTGCCACAAAATTGATGACAACGCTAAGCCGCAGTCCATGACCGCGGCTTCGTTGTCTGAAGAAACCGCTGGTTTCCGACCAGAAGAACAACATAAAAATGACTAAGCAAAACGTTCAACCCGAAAAGGGCAAGTCTGCAGATGCCGCGATCGTGACGCTTGCCGTCCTGATTGCCGCCGGCGGAGTTGCCGCATTCACGTTCCTTTCGGACCAGACGCTCACGATCCGCGTGCTGGCGATGCTGGGAGCCTTTGTCGTGGCGATCGCCGTTGCGGCCTTCTCTCCCTCCGGCAAGCGCTTCATCGCCTTCGGCCGCGATTCCTATGACGAGCTGCGCCGGGTGGTCTGGCCGACCCGCAAGGAGACGGTGAACACCACGGGTATTGTGATGGCTTTCGTTGTGGCTGTCGCTTTCTATCTGTTCTTCGTTGACAAGCTCATCGAGTGGGGCCTGTACGACGGACTGCTGCGCATCACGTTCTAAGAGGCGCAGGAACAAGAATTAACCATGGCGGGAGCTGGCGCAAGAGGTGCGGCTTCCGCTTTGCGCGATACAGAGCGCGCGTTTGCAGGGATATAGCTATGACCGACACAGTGACCAATCAGGAAGGCGCACCCGCCGCAGAAGCGCCAGCCATGCGCTGGTACACGCTGCACGTGTACTCCTCCATGGAAAAGAGCGTGCAGAAGGCGATCATCGACCGGATCGAGCGCTCCGAGCTGAAGGAGTATTTCGGCGAGGTGCTTCTGCCGATCGAGAAGATTGAGGAAAACCGCAACGGCCGCAAGGTCACGAGCGAGCGGCGCATGTATCCGGGCTATGTCTTCGTGCAGATGGTGATGAACGAAGAGACCTGGCATCTGATGAACTCCACGCCGCGCGTGATCGAGTTCCTCGGCAACAACCACCCCGTTCCGCTTGCCGCTCATGAGATCGAGGAGATCAAGAGCCGCATGAACGAGGGCACCGAGAAGCCCCGTCCCCGCGTCCTGTTCGAGGCCGGCGAGACGGTCCGCATCAAGGAAGGCCCGTTCACCGACTTCAACGGCCGCGTCGAGGAGGTCATGTACGACAAGAGCCGCCTGCGCTGCTTTGTGTCGATCTTCGGCCGCGAGACGAGCGTCGAGCTCGCATTCAGCGAAGTCGAGAAGGTCTAAAGTCGCATCCGGCGTGCCTGGCGGCAGCCGGACAGCCCAGCACGCAAGTGCGGGCGCAATGGGGGAGCGCAGTGGCGCTCCCTTGCTTTCGGAGGGGGCGCGAACTCCTCCGGAAGTCGGGAAAAAAGAGAAAAGCGAAGAAAAAATTCAAAAATCCTTGCTTTTTTCAAAAACGGGTGGCATAATCGCCGCCTTTCACAACTTTTGATGGGGAGCGCCTGCCACGAAGCGGCGCGCGAAAACCCACGGAGTAATTTCAAATGGCAAAGAAAATCGTCGGCTTTATCAAGCTGCAGGTTCCTGCAGGCAAAGCCAATCCTGCGCCCCCAATCGGCCCGGCTCTGGGCCAGCGCGGTCTGAACATCATGGAATTCTGCAAGGCCTTCAACGCCAAGACGCAGAAGATGGAAGCCGGTCTTCCGATTCCGGTCGTGATCACCGCCTACGCCGATAAGAGCTTCACGTTCATCATGAAGACTCCTCCGGCCACGGTTCTGATCAAGAAGGCTGCCAAGATCACCAAGGGATCTGCCCGTCCGCACACGGACAAGGTTGGCAAGATCACCCGTGCCCAGGCTGAAGAGATCGCCAAGGCCAAGGAGCCCGATCTGACGGCTGCCGATCTGGACGCCGCCGTGCGTACGATCGCTGGTTCTGCCCGTTCCATGGGCATCACGGTGGAGGGCCTCTAAGATGGCAAAGATTTCCAAGCGCATGAAGGCGATCAACGCCAAGTACGACCTCTCCAAGCACTACGCTGTGGCTGAAGCCCTTGACGCCGTCAAGGCCTGCGCCAACGCCAAGTTCGACGAGTCCGTCGACGTGGCCATCCAGCTCGGCATCGATCCGCGCAAGTCCGACCAGGCTGTGCGTGGCGCCGTTGTGATGCCCGAGGGCACCGGCAAGACCGTTCGCGTGGCCGTGTTCACGCAGGGCGCTCGTGCTGAGGAAGCCAAGGCTGCTGGCGCTGACATCGTCGGTTTCGACGACCTCGCCAAGGAAGTGCAGGACGGCCGCATGGACTTCGACGTCGTGATCGCCTCTCCGGATGCGATGCGCGTTGTCGGCCGCCTCGGTCAGATCCTCGGCCCGCGCGGCCTGATGCCGAACCCGAAGGTTGGCACCGTGACCCCGAACGTTGCCCAGGCTGTCAAGAACGCCAAGGCCGGTCAGGTTCAGTTCCGTGCCGACAAGGCTGGCATCGTCCACGCCCCGATCGGCCGCGCCTCCTTCGAGACGCCCCGCCTCGTGGCCAACCTCAAGGCTCTTGTTGAGCAGCTCAACAAGATCAAGCCGGCCAGCCAGAAGGGCATTTACATCCGCAAGGTCGCCGTGAGCTCTACCATGGGCATCGGCGCTCGCGTGGATACCGCTTCCCTCTAATCGCAGAGAAGCATAAGAGATACAAGGCAGGGAAGACGGCCCGCAACGCCGGATTCCCTGCGAGAGACCGTGAGGTCTCGAGGGCTTTGGGTGCCTGAGCCGTGAAGGGGAGACCCGAATGGGGCAGGCGCTGTCAAAGACCGCTGGAGGACGCATGAGCCGGAGATGGTCCGGGAATGCCTCTTTAATCGTCTTGCAAAGGGCCGTGCCCGAGCTGACAAGATATCCAGCGCAGACGGTAAACCTAAAAGAGAGACAAGATGTTGTGTTGAATTTCAGCACACGCGAGCTCTCTGAAAGGGGAACCGGTTATTGAAGAACCGGTGTGGGGAGGCGAGAGCCGAACCGCACCTTCAGAGTGGAGCCAGACCATGGGTCTTAATCGTCAAGATAAGGCAGCAGTCGTTGAGGAAGTGAGTGGCCTTGTTGCCCAGACTTCCGCAATGATCATTGCCGAGTACCGTGGGCTGACCGTTGAAGCAGCCACCCAGCTGCGCGCTGAAGCGCGCAAGCAGGGTGTGCAGTTGCGTGTGCTCAAGAACACGCTGGTGCGCCGTGCCGTGCAGGGAACGGAGTACGAGTGCCTGGCCGACAAGTTCGTCGGTCCGCTCGTCTACGCTTTCTCGGCCGATCCGGTTGCTCCTGCCAAGGTTCTTGTTGAGTTTGCCAAGAAGAACGAGAAGCTCGTTGTCAAGGCAGGCGCGATGGCCGGCAATGTCATGGACGTTGCCGCGATCGAACAGCTTGCCACGATGCCGAGCCGCGACGAACTCCTTGCCAAGCTGATGGCAACCATGAACGAGCCGGTTGCCAAGTTCGTCCGCACGATCAACGAAGTGCCGGCGCGCTTTGTGCGCACGCTCGCTGCTTACCGCGATGCCCAGGAGAAGGCCGCCGCCTAATCCGATCATTCACAAACAAACACATACACAACATTTACGGAGTCAAAAATGGCCCTGACCAATGAAGAAATCCTCGAAGCGATCGCTTCCAAGACCGTCCTTGAAATCAGCGAACTGATCAAGATGATGGAAGAAAAGTTCGGCGTTTCCGCCGCTGCCGCTGCTGTTGTTGCTGGCCCCGCCGCCGGCGCTGCCGCTCCTGCCGCTGAAGAGAAGACCGAGTTCGACGTCATCCTGGCTGATGCCGGTTCCAACAAGATCGCCGCCATTAAGGCCGTTCGTGAAATCACGAGCCTCGGCCTGAAGGAAGCCAAGGCCCTCGTCGAAGGCGCCCCGAAGGCTGTCAAGGAAGGCGTGACCAAGGAAGAAGCCGAAGAGCTCAAGAAGAAGCTCGAGGCTGCTGGCGCCAAGGTCGAGCTCAAGTAATTTGAGCCGCTTCGCGTGAAAAAGGTGCGTTGTCTGGAAGCAGACAGCGCCCTTTTTTAACGGCAGTTCCCGCAGACAATCCTGCTGGATCGATGCGGGGACTTTGAATTGAGCAGAAGTTCTGGTACAATCACCTGCTCAATTCAAAGTCAGAAGTCTGGATGATTGGGAAGAGATCTCAATAGCTGATGACAGTTTTAGCCGCGTGGGTGCAAGGAGTTCCTTTGCCCAAGCGGCTTTTGGCGTCCTCAGAAAATACCTGATCATCTGCATGGCTTCGGCCCGAGTTATTTCCCTCCATCGCGTAGAACGGAGCGTCCATGTCGTACTCGTTCACTGAAAAGAAGCGTATTCGGAAGAGTTTTGCCACCCGTCCGAGCGTCCTTGAAGTGCCCTCTTTGCTGGAAACGCAGCTGCGTAGCTACGAAGAGTTTCTGCAAGCCAACGTCAAGCCTGAAAGCCGCAAGAATATCGGTCTGCAGGCAGCCCTGACTTCCATTTTCCCGATCACCAGCCACAATGGCTATGCCCGCTTGAAGTTCCTCGACTACAAGCTGCAGGAGCCCGAATTCGATGTGGCCGAATGCCAGCTGCGCGGATTGACGTACAGTTCCGCGCTGCGCGCACGCATTCAGCTCGAGATCTATGACCGTGATGCGGCCAAGCCCGAAACGGTCAAGGAGATCCGCGAGAACGAGGTGTACATGGGCGAAATCCCGCTCATGACCGAAAAGGCCTCGTTTATCATCAACGGCTCCGAGCGCGTGATTGTCAGCCAGCTGCACCGCTCGCCCGGCATCTTCTTCGAGCATGACAAGGGCAAGACCCATTCCTCGGGCAAGCTCCTGTTCTCGGCCCGCGTGATTCCCTACCGCGGCTCCTGGCTCGACTTTGAGTTCGACCCGAAGGACATCGTGTACTTCCGCGTCGACCGCCGCCGCAAGATGCCCGGCACGATCCTGCTCAAGGCAATCGGACTCACGCCCGAGCAGATCCTCGAGCGCTTCTACGACTTCGACAGCTTCAAGATCACCCAGCGCGCCGTCACCTGGCAGATCGAGCCGGGCCGCCTGCAGGGCGAGTCCGCGGCCTTTGACATCGTCGATGCCGACGGCAAGCTGATTGTCGGCAAGGACAAGCGCGTCACGGCCCGCCACGTGCGCCTGATGCGCGAGGCCAAGATCAAGGACATCCAGGTGCCCGACGAGTTCATCTACGGGCGCGTGCTTGCCAAGGCCGTCTTCGACAAGGAAACGGGCGAGAAGATCGTTGACGCCAACGCCGAGATCACCGAGGACACGCTCGCGGCTCTTCGCGAAGCCAAGATCCGCTCGATCCAGACGCTCTTCACGAACGATCTGGACCGCGGCGCGTACATCTCCAATACCCTGCGCCTTGACGAGACGCCGGACGCGCTCTCGGCGCGCATCGCCATCTACCGCATGATGCGCCCGGGCGAGCCGCCCACGGAAGACGCCGTCGAGGGGCTCTTCAACCGCCTGTTCTTCAATCCGGACACGTACGATCTGTCGCGCGTCGGCCGTATGAAGGTCAATTCGCGCTTCGGCCGCGACTCGGTCGAGGGCTCGATGACCCTCACCAACGAGGACATCATCGATACGATGCAGGTTCTCGTTGCGCTGCGCAACGGCGCCGATAGCGTGAAGTTCACCGACAGCGAGGGCAAGACCCGCGAAATCGAGCTGCACGGCGTCGACGATATCGACCACCTCGGCAATCGCCGCGTGCGCTGCGTGGGCGAACTTGCGGAGAACCAGTTCCGCGCCGGTCTGGTGCGCGTCGAGCGCGCCGTGCGCGAGCGCCTCGGCTCGGCTGAAAGCGACAACCTCACGCCGCAGGATCTGATCAACTCCAAGCCGATCTCGGCTTCCATCCGCGAGTTCTTCGGCTCGTCCCAGCTCTCGCAGTTCATGGATCAGACCAACCCGCTCTCCGAGATCACGCACAAGCGCCGCATCTCGGCTCTCGGCCCGGGCGGCCTCACCCGCGAGCGCGCCGGCTTCGAGGTGCGCGACGTGCACGCCACGCACTACGGCCGCGTCTGCCCGATTGAGACGCCTGAAGGTCCGAACATCGGCCTGATCAATTCGCTCGCCCTGTATGCGCGCCTGAACGAATACGGCTTCCTCGAAACTCCGTACCGCAAGGTTGAGAACGGCGTTGCCCTCAAGGGTGAAGAGAACATCCACTATCTCTCGGCCATTGAAGAGGGGCACTATGTGATCGCCCAGGCCAATGCCGAGATGGACGAGAACGGCAAGCTGATCGGCGAGCTCGTCTCTGCCCGCGAAAACGGCGAATTCATCATGGCCTCGCCCGACCGCGTCCAGTACATGGACGTGGCCCCCGCGCAGATCGTTTCCGTTGCCGCTTCGCTCATTCCGTTCCTTGAGCACGATGACGCGAACCGCGCCCTGATGGGCTCGAACATGCAGCGCCAGGGCGTGCCCTGCCTGCGTCCCGAGAAGCCCGTCGTCGGCACCGGCGTCGAGCGCACGGTTGCCGTGGACTCCAAGGCGACCGTCCAGGCCCGCCGCGGCGGCATGATCGAGTACGTCGACGCCAACCGCGTCGTGGTGCGCGTGAACGATGAGGAAAACGTGGCCGGCGAGATCGGCGTGGACATCTACAACATGCAGAAGTTCACCCGCTCCAACGGTTCGACCACCCTCAACCAGCGTCCGATCGTCAAGAAGGGCGACGTGATCGCCCGTGGCGACGTGCTCGCCGACGGCGCTTCGACCGACATGGGCGAACTTGCCCTCGGCCAGAACATGCTGATCGCGTTCATGCCCTGGAACGGCTACAACTACGAAGACTCGGTGCTCATCAGCGAGCGCGTGGTCGCCGATGACCGCTACACCTCGATCCACATCGAGGAGCTCGACGTGGTCGCCCGCGACACCAAGCTCGGACCCGAGGACATCACCCGCGACATCAGCAACCTCTCGGAGAACCAGCTCAACCGGCTCGATGACTCCGGCATCGTCTTCATCGGCGCCGAAGTGAAGGCCGGCGACGTGCTCGTCGGCAAGGTCACCCCGAAGGGCGAGACCCAGCTCACGCCCGAAGAGAAGCTTCTGCGCGTGATCTTCGGCGAAAAGGCGAGCGACGTGAAGGATACGTCCCTGCGCGTGCCCTCCGGCATGGCCGGCACCGTGATGGACGTCCAGGTCTTCACCCGCGAAGGCGTCGAGAAGGACAAGCGCGCCCAGTCGATCATCGAGGATCAGCTGCGCCGCTACGAGAAGGATCTGAAGGATGCCCTGCGCATCGTCGAGGCTGACGTGTTCGCCCGCCTGCGCCGCCAGCTCAAGGGCTGCACGGCTTCCGGCGGCCCGAACGGCCTTGCGGCCGGCACGGTGCTCACCGAGGAGATCCTCGAGGCGATCAACGGGTACGACCTCTTTGAGATCCGCATGGAGTCCGAAGAGGACCAGAAGAAGATCGAGCTCGCCCGCCAGGTCGTCGAGAAGAAGCGCGACGAGAACCGCGATCTGTACGCCCGCAAGAGCGACAAGCTCAACCGTGGCGACGAGCTGCCCCCGGGCGTGCTCAAGATGGTCAAGGTGTTCATCGCCGAGAAGCGCCGTCTGCAGCCCGGCGACAAGATGTCCGGCCGTCACGGCAACAAGGGCGTGGTCTCGAAGATCTGCCCGGTCGAGGACATGCCGTACATGGCTGACGGACGTCCCGCCGACATCTGCCTGAACCCGCTCGGCGTGCCGTCCCGAATGAACATCGGCCAGATTCTCGAGGTGCATCTGGGCTGGGCCGCCAAGGGCCTGGGCTGGCGCATCGGCGAGATGCTCAAGACCGAGCAGGCCCGCCAGATCCGCGAATTCCTGAACAAGGTGTACAACAGCACCGGCAAGAAGGAAGACCTGGACAGCCTCAACGACGAGGAGCTGATGGCTCTTGCGCGCAACCTTGCCAACGGCGTGCCGTTCGCAACCCCCGTCTTTGACGGCGCAAGCGAAGAGCAGATCCGCGCGATGCTTGACCTTGCCTTCCCCGATGAGCTCGCCAAGAAGCTCCAGCTCACGAGCGGCAAGACCCAGGCCACGCTCTACGACGGCCGCACGGGCGATCCGTTCGACCGCCCGGTGACGGTCGGCTACATGCACTTCCTGAAGCTGCACCACCTTGTCGACGACAAGATGCATGCCCGCTCGACCGGCCCCTACAGCCTGGTCACGCAGCAGCCTCTGGGCGGCAAGGCCCAGTTCGGCGGCCAGCGCTTCGGCGAAATGGAAGTGTGGGCCCTGGAAGCCTACGGCGCTTCGTACGTGCTGCAGGAAATGCTCACGGTTAAGTCCGACGATGTCAACGGCCGCACCAAGGTCTACGAGAACATCGTGGGCGGCGAACACCAGATCGATGCCGGCATGCCCGAGTCGTTCAATGTGCTCGTCAAGGAAATCCGGTCGCTGGGTATCGACATCGACCTCGTGAAGAATGACGTTAACGCGAAGGAATAAGTAGACATGAACATGCTTCGTGATGTGTTCAAACAGTCCATGGCTGATGAACATTTTGACGCTATCAAGATCGGCATCGCTTCCCCCGAGAAGATCCGCTCGTGGTCCTACGGCGAAGTGAAGAAGCCCGAAACGATCAACTACCGTACGTTCAAGCCCGAGCGCGACGGTCTGTTCTGCGCCAAGATCTTCGGACCGGTAAAGGACTACGAGTGCCTTTGCGGCAAGTACAAGCGCCTCAAGCACCGCGGCGTGATCTGCGAGAAGTGCGGCGTCGAAGTGACGCTGTCCAAGGTTCGCCGCGAGCGCATGGGCCACATCGAGCTCGCCAGCCCCGTAGCGCACATCTGGTTCCTGAAGAGCCTGCCTTCGCGCATGGGCATGGTGCTCGACATTCCGCTGCGCGACATTGAGCGCGTGCTGTATTTCGAAGCCTACTGCGTGACCGATCCCGGCATGACCACGCTCGAGCGCGGGCAGCTGCTCTCCGAAGAGGAGTTCGTCGCCAAGAGCGAGGAGTTCGGCGACGAATTCACCGCCAAGATGGGTGCCGAGGCGATCCGCGAGCTCCTTGCCAACATCGACATCGATGCCGAGGTCGAGCAGCTGCGCGATGAGCTCTCCCAGACCAATTCCGAGGCCAAGATCAAGAAGTTCGCCAAGCGCCTGAAGGTGCTTGAGGGCTTCCAGCGCTCCGGCATCAAGCCCGAGTGGATGATCCTCGAGGTTCTGCCGGTTCTGCCGCCCGATCTGCGTCCTCTGGTGCCGCTGGACGGCGGCCGCTTCGCGACGAGCGACCTCAACGACCTGTACCGCCGCGTCATCAACCGCAACAACCGTCTGAAGCGCCTGCTCGAGCTGCGCGCTCCGGACATCATCGTGCGCAACGAAAAGCGCATGCTGCAGGAAGCCGTCGACAGCCTGCTCGACAACGGCCGCCGCGGCAAGGCGATGACCGGCCCCAGCAAGCGCCCGCTCAAGTCGCTCGCCGACATGATCAAGGGCAAGAGCGGCCGCTTCCGCCAGAACCTGCTCGGCAAGCGCGTCGACTACTCTGGCCGTTCCGTGATTACGGTGGGCCCGGAGCTGCGCCTGCATCAGTGCGGCCTGCCCAAGCTGATGGCGCTCGAGCTCTTCAAGCCCTTCATCTTCAACAAGCTCGAGCAGCGCGGCCTTGCCACGACGATCAAGAGCGCCAAGAAGATGGTGGACAATCAGGAGCCCGTCGTCTGGGATATCCTCGAAGAGGTCATCTACGAGCATCCGGTGATGCTCAACCGCGCTCCGACGCTGCACCGCCTCGGCATTCAGGCCTTCGAGCCCAAGCTGATCGGCGGCAAGGCGATCCAGCTGCACCCGCTCGTGTGCGCGGCGTTCAACGCCGACTTCGACGGCGACCAGATGGCTGTGCACGTTCCGCTTTCGCTTGAGGCGCAGCTTGAAGCCCGTTGCCTCATGATGAGCTCGAACAACGTGCTCTTCCCGGCAAACGGCGACCCGTCCATCGTTCCGTCCCAGGACATGGTGCTCGGCCTGTACTACGCAACCCGCGAGCGCGTGAACGCCCCGGGCGAAGGCATGTTCTTCGAGGACATCGCCGAAGTGCAGCGCGCCCTCGACGCGCACGCCATCGTGCTGCAGACCCGCTGCACGGTGCGCATCCGCGAAGTCGAGGTGAACAAGGAGACCGGCGAGAAGAAGCCGATCGTCAAGCGTTATGAAACGACTGCCGGCCGCGCTCTGCTCTCGTCGATCCTGCCTGACGGCATGAGCTTTGCCGAGTTGAACCGCACCCTCAAGAAGAAGGAAATCGCCAAGCTCATCAACCGCTGCTTCCGCAAGTGCGGCCTGCGCGCCACGGTGATGTTTGCCGATAAGCTGAAGGACAACGGCTATCGTCTGGCTACGCTCGCCGGCATCTCAATCTGCATCGGCGACATGACCGTCCCGGCGCAGAAGACCAAGCTCGTGGCAGCCGCCGAAGAGGAAATCAAGACCATCGAGGAGCAGTACACGAGCGGTCTTGTCACCAAGGGCGAACGCTACAACAAGGTGATTGACATCTGGGGCCGCACGGCCGACGAAGTGGGCAAGGTCATGATGGGCGAGCTCTCGAGCGAGCCGGTTGTTGACCGCCACGGCAACAAGACGACCCAGGAATCGTTCAACTCGATCTACATGATGGCTGACTCCGGTGCCCGAGGCTCTGCTGCTCAGATCCGTCAGGTGGCCGGCATGCGCGGCCTGATGGCCAAGCCCGACGGCTCCATTATCGAGACGCCGATTACCTCGAACTTCCGCGAAGGCCTGAACGTTCTGCAGTACTTCATTTCCACGCACGGCGCCCGCAAGGGCCTCGCCGATACGGCTCTGAAGACGGCAAACTCCGGTTACCTGACCCGCCGACTCGTCGACGTGACGCAGGATCTGGTGGTGACCGAGGACGATTGCGGCACGACCAACGGCGTTGTGATGCGCGCCCTCGTTGAAGGCGGTGAAGTCATTCAGGCTCTGCGCGACCGCATCCTCGGCCGCGTGACCGCCGAAGACGTGTTCGACAGCAGCCAGAACGTGCTCGTGCCCGCCGGCACGCTGATCGACGAAGACATCTGCGACAAGCTTGACGCCGACGGCGTTGACGCCGTCAAGGTGCGCACGCCGCTCACCTGCCAGACGCGCTACGGCCTGTGCGCCAAGTGCTACGGCCGCGACCTCGGCCGCGGCACGATCGTGAACGCCGGCGAGTCCGTCGGCGTGATCGCCGCCCAGTCGATCGGCGAGCCCGGCACGCAGCTTACGATGCGTACGTTCCACATCGGCGGCGCGGCTTCCCGTGCAGCCGTCGCTTCGAGCGTCGAGGCCAAGAACGCCGGCGTGGTGAGCTTCAGTTCCGCGATGCGCTACGTGCAGAACGGCAAGCAGGAACTCATCGTGATTTCCCGCTCGGGCGAACTGATCATCGTCGATCCGGATACGGGTCGCGAAAGGGAGCGCCACAAGGTGCCCTACGGTGCCACGCTCAAGATCCGTCCCGACGAGGTTGTCGAGGCCGGCCGCCAGCTCGCGGCATTCGACCCGATGACCCTGCCGATCATCACCGAGTATGCCGGTACCGTTCGCTTTGAGAACGTTGTCGACAACATCACCGTGATGAACCAGGTCGACGAAGTGACGGGCCTGAGCTCGATGGTCGTGATCGACCCGAAGCGCACCGTCACGACCCAGAAGGGCGGCAAGAAGGGCTCCGCGGCTCAGAACGTGATCCGTCCGGTCGTGCACCTCATCGACGAGAACGGCGAAGAGGTCAAGATTCCCGGAACCGAGCACGCCGTGACGATCCAGCTGCCGGTCGGCGCCGTGATCGTGGTTCGCGACGGCCAGGCGATCCATCAGGGCGAAGTGCTTGCACGTATCCCGCGCGAATCCCAGAAGACCCGAGACATCACGGGCGGTCTGCCGCGTGTTGCCGAGCTCTTCGAAGCCCGCAGCCCGAAGGATGCCGGCATGCTCGCCGAGGAAACCGGCACGGTGACCTTCGGCAAGGAAACCAAGGGCAAGCAGCGCCTGATCATCACCGACAAGGATGGTGTCGAGCACGAATTCCTGATCAGCAAGGACAAGCAGATCCTCGTGCACGACGGCCAGGTTGTGCAGCGCGGTGAAGAAATCGTCGAGGGTCCGGCCGATCCCCACGACATCCTGCGGCTCCTCGGCATCGAGGAACTCGCCCGCTACATCGTGGACGAGGTTCAGGACGTGTACCGTCTGCAGGGCGTGAAGATCAACGACAAGCACATCGAAGTGATTGTCCGCCAGATGCTGCGCCGCGTGCAGATCACCGATCCGGGCGACACCCGCTTCATCCCGGGCGAGCAGGTCGAGAGAAGCGAAATGCTCGACGAGAACGATCGCGTGATTGCCGAAGGCAAGACGCCGGCCCGCTACGAGAACGTGCTCCTTGGCATTACCAAGGCCTCGCTCTCCACGGACTCCTTCATCTCGGCCGCTTCCTTCCAGGAAACGACCCGCGTGCTCACCGAGGCTGCCATCATGGGCAAGCGCGACGAGCTGCGCGGCCTGAAGGAGAACGTGATCGTCGGCCGTCTGATTCCGTCCGGCACGGGCCTTGCCTATCACAAGGCACACCGCGCCAAGGAGCGCATGGAGATGAGCCTTGCGCAGGAGCAGTCCGAGGCGCGCCGCGCCGCCGACGAGCTCTTCGAGTCCTCCGAGGACCGCGAAGAGGCCAAGCGCATGGCCGACGAGCTCATGATGGGCACCGAGGCCGCGGGCACGGGGCTGTCCGCCGCGCGCCGCGCCGCCGAGGAGCTCTTTGCCAAGCACGATGATTCGGCGGAAGCCGAGGGCGGCGAAGGCAAGAGCGAATAGTCTTTCCGTCAGCTGCCAAAACCGATCCGGGCCGCTCGGGCCCGGACCGAAGCGAAGAGGGTGGGGAACCGCGTGTTTTCCGCCCTTTTCGTTTCTTGTGCCGGTGTGCGCACCATCCACAAGATGTGCCGGAAATCGGCCCCTGAAGACAATTTTTCCCTTAAGGCCTTGACAATACTTGCAAAAAGGGTGAAAATCGCGGTCTTTTCCGAGTCCGGGTTCAGACTGCGGAGGGGGATTTGTGCACCAAGTCTTCCGAAACAGACGCTGGAAATGGCCTCGGGGAAGGTAACTTCACCAGCAACTTTTCTCCGCAGCAGGGGCCGGTCAGGCTCTCAGAGCGGAAGGTTTTACATCTAGGACAAAATGCCCACAATCAATCAGCTTGTGCGCAAGCCCCGTGAGCTTACGCATGAAAAAAGCAAGAGCCCTGCTCTTAAGAACTGCCCGCAGAAGCGCGGCGTGTGCACCAAGGTTTACACGACCACCCCGAAGAAGCCGAACTCGGCTCTGCGTAAGGTCGCCAAGGTGCGTCTCACGAACGGCTTCGAGGTGATTTCCTACATCGGCGGCGAAGGCCACAACCTTCAGGAACACTCTGTGGTTCTGATCCGTGGCGGCCGTGTGAAGGATCTGCCCGGCGTGCGCTACCACATCGTTCGCGGCTCTCTGGATACCCAGGGCGTGAAGGATCGCAAGCAGGCTCGCTCCAAGTACGGCGCCAAGCGCCCGAAGGCTGCGTAATTCGCGGCGACAGTTTGTCAGCCGTATAGGACGGCCCCGCAGTGAAAAGGGCCGAGTAAGTCGCAGCCCGGATGGTGCTGCATAACAAAAACATGAAAGCAAGGCAAACACAGAAAACAAGCCGAAGCTTTCAAGACTGAAGACAACGAAAGAGGAAAAGAAATGCCCCGTCGTCGCGAAGTTCCCAAACGCGAAATTCTGCCCGATCCCAAGTTCGGCAGCGTTGAGATCTCCAAGTTCATCAACGTCGTAATGCTTGACGGCAAGAAGTCCGTCGCAGAGCGCATCGTTTACGGTGCGCTCGCTCAGATCGAAGAGAAGTCCGGTAAGAACGCTCTTGAAGTGTTCACGGCCGCACTGAACAATGTTCGTCCCCTGGTCGAAGTGAAGAGCCGCCGCATCGGCGGTGCCAACTACCAGGTGCCCGTTGAAGTGCGTCCTGTCCGCCGTATGGCTCTCGCTATGCGCTGGCTGCGCGAAAGCGCCAAGTCCCGCAGCGAGAAGTCGATGCCCCAACGCTTGGCTGGTGAGCTGTTGGATGCCGCTGAAAACCGCGGCGGTGCCGTCAAGAAGCGTGATGAAGTCCATCGTATGGCTGATGCCAACAAGGCCTTCTCTCACTTCCGGTTCTAATTTCATCCGATCAATCCTGTGCCGGGCGGCGCTCACGCTCTGAGACGCTCCCGGCGCACAACAAGAGAGAGTAGTCATGGCTCGTACAACCCCGATCTCGCGCTATCGCAACATCGGCATTTCCGCCCACATTGACGCGGGCAAGACCACGACGACCGAACGTATCCTGTTTTTCACGGGCGTGAACCACAAGCTCGGCGAAGTGCATGATGGCGCTGCCACCATGGACTGGATGGAACAGGAACAGGAGCGTGGCATCACCATTACTTCTGCTGCAACGACCTGCTTCTGGCGTGGCATGGACATGCAGTTCCAGCCGCACCGCTTCAACATCATCGACACCCCGGGGCACGTGGACTTCACCGTTGAGGTGGAGCGCTCCATGCGCGTTCTGGACGGTGCCGTGATGGTGTACTGCGCCGTGGGCGGCGTTCAGCCCCAGTCTGAAACCGTCTGGCGCCAGGCCAACAAGTACGGCGTTCCCCGCATCGCGTTCGTCAACAAGATGGACCGCACGGGCGCCAACTTCTTCCGCGTCTACGATCAGATGCAGAAGCGCCTGAAGGCTCACCCGGTTGCCATCACGATTCCGATCGGCGCCGAGGACAATTTCCAGGGCGTCGTCGACCTCATCAAGATGCGCGGCATCCTTTGGGATGAGGCCAGCAAGGGCACCAAGTTCGAATACGTCGACATTCCCGCCGACCTGGTTGACTCCGCCAACGAATGGCACGAGAAGCTCGTCGAGACCGCCGCTGAAGCCGACGAGGAACTCATGAACAAGTACCTCGAGGAAGGCACGCTTTCCGAAGAGGAGATCGTCAAGGGCATCCGCCAGCGCACCATCGCCTGCGAAATCCAGCCGATGTTCTGCGGCTCGTCCTTCAAGAACAAGGGCGTGCAGCGCATGCTCGACGGCGTGATCCAGTTCCTGCCGTCTCCGATCGACATCCCGCCGGTCAAGGGCTTTGACGACAACGACAAGGACCTGCGCGTGTACTCCGGCGTGCTGGTTTCCGGCGAAACCGTCGCAAACTCCGTCAAGGGCAAGCGCGAGCGCATCGGCCGTCTGCTGCAGATGCACGCCAACGAGCGTAAGGAGATCACCGAGGCTGAAGCCGGTGACATCTGCGCCGCCGTCGGTCTGAAGGATGTGACCACCGGCGACACGCTCTGCGCCGTCGAGGCCCCGATCGTTTTGGAGCGCATGGAGTTCCCCGAACCCGTGATCTCCCAGGCTGTCGAGCCCAAGACCAAGGCCGACCAGGAGAAGATGGCTCTTGCCCTGGCGCGTCTTGCCAAGGAGGATCCGTCCTTCCGCGTTCGCTCCGACGAAGAATCCGGCCAGACCATCATCTCCGGCATGGGTGAGCTTCACCTCGAGATTCTGGTCGACCGCATGCGCCGCGAGTTCGGCGTCGAGGCCACCGTGGGCAAGCCCCAGGTCGCCTACCGCGAAACCATTCGCAGCACCGTCGAGAACGCCGAGTGCAAGTACGCCAAGCAGTCCGGCGGCCGCGGCCAGTACGGTCACGTCGTGCTCAAGCTCGAGCCGCTCGAGGCTGGCAAGGGCTTCGAGTTCGTCGACGCCATCAAGGGCGGCGTGGTGCCGCGCGAGTACATCCCCGCCGTCCAGAAGGGTGTTGAAGACACGCTTCGCAGCGGTGTGGTCGCCGGCTACCCGGTCGTTGACGTCAAGGTCACGCTGCACTTCGGTTCCTACCACGAAGTCGACTCGAACGAAAACGCGTTCAAGATCGCCGCTTCGATGGCCTTCAAGGAAGGCATGCGCAAGGCCAACCCCGTGCTGCTCGAGCCGATCATGAAGGTT
>OMXR01000150.1 GCA_900315045.1 uncultured Sutterella sp.
CGCTCTGTTGGAAATAGACCTTCTTCAGCTCGTTCAGGCCGTTTTAAAGCGTCTTAAGCTCTGTACCGCAATCTGCGGCACGGTGATCATCTGTGGTCTCCTTTACTGCTATTTGGCAACGCCGGTCTTCCTGGCCAACTGCCGCATGCTCGTCGAACAAGGCAAGCTCAACGTGACCCAGATTCAGGATGTCTACTCGAGCGAATTCGGCCGCGACTCCAACTCGAGGCGCGACTTCATCACCACGCAGATGAAGCTGATGACGAGCGAGCACATCCTCGCCCGCGTGTTCGAGCATTTCGAGTTCGGCAAGATGCCCGACTATGCGACGGCGCGCGAGCCACTCAAGGTCCTCGAGAAGAAGATTGAGCTCAAGCAGATCCCCAACACGAGCCTCATCGACATCGGCTTCAAGGATCCCGATCCCGAATTCTCCGCACGCGTCACCAATTACCTCGCGCAGGAATACATCAACGACGCGAAGACCCGCTCCACGGGCTTTTCCGAGCGCGGTCTCGAGCAGCTCCGCGAAGAGCTGGTCACGATGGAAAAGCAGCGCTTCGAGACGATCCGCAAGATCAACGACTTCAAGACGCTGCATGACATGCTCTCAGTGGACACCCAGACCAACCTGCTGATCGCCCGTCTGAACGGCCTGCAGAGCTCGCTCGTAGCCGCCAAGCAGTCCGTGGCCGCAAGCCAGGCGTCTGTGGCCGCCATTGAAACGTGGAAGAAGAACGGGCTGCGCCTTGACTCGATCCCCGAAGCGATTCAGAACCCGACCCTCACGAGCTTCAAGGTCGCGAAGATCCAGGCTCTTTCCGCCCTGATCAAGTCCACCCAGGACTTCGGCCCGCAGCACAAGACCGTGCTCACGCAGCGCCAGATCATCAGCGCCATCGACAAGTCGATCCGTGACGAAACGGAAAACAGCCTGATCTCGATCAGCGCCAGGCTTGAGGAGGCGCAGATCCGCCTGAAGCTGCTTGAAAAGGAAGTGGCCGACGCCGAGACAGAGCTGAAGAACCTCGATAAGATCTCCGACGAATACAAGGTGCTCGACGACAACCTGAAGGCCAGCGAAAAGGCCTATCAGCTCGTGCTGAACCGCGTTGCCGAACTGCAGATTTCCAAGAGCGCCGATGTGGGCAGCAGCGGCACGTTCCAGATCATCGTGCCCGCGACGCCTCCCAACAAGGCCGCGTACCCGGCCAAGGCCAAGATCATGGTCATCCTGGCGCTTGCCGCCGCTGTCGTGAGCGTGCTCGCGAGCGTGCTGCTTGAGCTGCTCGACACGACCCTCAAGAGCCGTCAGGATTTCGAAAAGAACAGCAGGCTGCCGGTCTTTGGCGAGATCCCCTTTGCCAGCGACACGGAAAAGGGACGCGCCGACTACGTCTGCTACGACGATCCGAAGAGCGCCGTTGCAGAATCGTTCCGCGGCCTGCGCACGTCGCTGTCTCTCTCTGCCATTGCGCGCCGCGCAAAGCTCCTTGCCATCACGTCCTCCATCCCGCATGAAGGCAAGTCCTTCGTGTCGTTCAATCTGGCTACGAGCTATGCACGCGCCGGCAAGCGCGTCCTTCTGGTTGACGCCGACATGCGCCGCCGCCGTCTGACCGACCTGCTCTGCGGCGAGAACTTCAAGGAACAGGGGCTCTCGAACCTCCTTGCCGACTCCGTCAGCCTGGATTCCTGCGAATCCCTGCTGGTGTCCCCCTTTGAGGATCTGACGCTCAAGTTCCTGCCCTCCGGTCCGCTCGCCCCCAATCCGGCCGAGCTGCTGGCCGGCGATATCACGAAGTCTGCATTCGAGGCGTTCGCAAAGAACTACGACATCGTCATCATCGATACGGCGCCGGTGCTTGCCGTGTCCGACACGCCGATCTTTGCCGCAGTGCCCGACATGAGCTTCCTGATCGTGGGCAAGCTCTACGAAACCCAGAAGCAGCACCTGTCCGGCACGGTGAGGACGCTGCTTGGCGTGAACGCCACGGTGATCGGAACCATCATTCAGCAAAGCGACAAGGTGACCGCCAGCTACGGCGGTTA
>OMXR01000040.1 GCA_900315045.1 uncultured Sutterella sp.
CGTCAATCTGACCGGGGACAAGTTTGAGGAGCACAAGGTCACCGACATTTCCCAGTACGACGTGAACGATACCTCGAAGCTTGTCTGGTTCACCGTCCCTAGGGCAACGGGAAAGGGACTCTGGCTGCCGCCGTACGTCACGGACAATCTTGATGTGCGCGTCATCTCCTACAACGTCCCGGTCTACCATGAAAAGCGCTTCATCGGCGTCATCGGCATTGAGATCGACTATTCGATGATGGCAAGCGAAGTCAAGAACATCTCGCTTTACGACAACGGTTACGCGTTTCTCATCAATTCCAAGGGAGGCATCGTTTACCACCCGCGCATGGATGTCGCGAATTCCGTCACAAAGCCAGCAACTCCTGCTGGGCTGCTGTCCGAGAGCGAATACCTGCGCTACAAGTTTGATGGCGTGGAAAAACAGGCTGCATGTCTGCCGCTGAACAACGGGATGCGCATCTGCGTCTCGGTGCCGGTCCGGGAGATCAATGCCGAGTGGCGGGGGTGGAGCAGCAGGATCGTCACTGTGTTTGGCGTGTTCCTGTTTGCCTTTTTCTTCGTGATCTGGGCTTTCTCCAGCCGCATCACCAAGCCGCTCAGACATCTCACGCTTGCCGCCGAGCAGGTTGGCAAAGGCAAGTACGACTTCAAGCTCGATTACAACGGAAACGACGAGGTCGGCATCCTCACACGAACCTTCAAGAGGGTCACCGGCCACCTGAAGGATCAGATCAGCGATCTCAATGATCTTGCCTATTCCGATTCTCTGACCTCCCTGCACAACAAGGGAGCGTTTGAAATTTCCCTTAGGGAGCTTCAAGCTCAGGTGGAAGCATCAAAGAACACTCAGGAATTTGCCATCTGCATCTTCGACTGCAACTGGCTCAAGGTGATCAACGACCGGCATGGGCATGAGAAGGGCGACATGTACCTAAAGGAAACTGCAGCGATCATCTGCGAGATCTTTAATCACAGCCCGGTCTTCCGCACTGGCGGGGACGAGTTTGCCGTCATTCTGACCGAGAGCGACTACGCAAACCGGGAAGATCTGCTGCGTCAGTTCGACGAAAAGTGTGCACTCAGGCAGATGAACGAAACTGAGCTCTGGCGACAGATTGACGTCGCCCGCGGCTATGCCGTCTTTGATCCGAAGGAGGACAAGGGGGTTGATGACGTTCTGCGCCGTGCCGACAAGCGCATGTATGAAAACAAGTGGACCAGGAAAAGACAGATCAAGGAGGAGAACGCCTGACCTCTCCAGCCCCGGAGAGGATCTGTCTTACCATCAGGCGCTACTCGGAAAGGACCTTCCAAGCTTCCTGCTCCCGTTCTAAGTGACATTTCTATTTCTTCCGCCCTTAAAGAGAAGGTTTGCTATTATTGCGCCGGGCATGCGAAGCGTCCTTTCGTGCGCTCCGTCAAGCTTCCCCCCGACCGTCCCTTCGGCCGGGGTTTTTGTCCGAGCCACGCCGACATTGCCATGACCGCACGGTACGACAATCACCATGAGTAGATCCCCGTGGCCGCCTACCTGGCGGGATCTTTCCCGGATTCATGGCGTCACAAATACAGTCGAGATCCGCGGTACAGATGGGTTTGGTACGCCAAGTCATTAACGGCACTTGCTCGATTACAAGAGCGCAAAAGAGGTTTTTCGAAAATTTCTGCGCATTACGTGCAGTTCATCAATTTTCGAAAAACGAAAGAGAAGAAGAAAGAACACTCCGTCTTTTCAGAGTGTTCTTCGTGCGTTGCAAATACTACAGGGCTTCACTTTCTAGTGAAATGTCGACCAAACGCTTCTGCTCTCTCCAATGGCGCTGTTGCAAATACTACAGAGCCCTACTTTTTAGTGAAAGTTCCGAAACAAGGGTATTTCCTGTTGCCTTGGCTCCTGCTGCAAATACTACAGGAACTTTTAATAATGTCAATTGTTTTGTGCAATTTATTTTTTTTGAGTTTCATGTATACGACATATTGACGTTTGTAAATAACTTCTGATTACATTCACCATGGATCCAAGTTGGAAATATAGTAATGTTTTGTTACAGTTCAATTGGTTGCATGATAGTTAGCAATGCACAAAATAACCCCAGCTGGAGCAACAGCTGGGGTTGCGATGCGTAGCCTTGTACACTCCACCAAGCTTGACCCCGGTCACATTCGTGGCCGGGGTTTTGTAGTTGCCTAAATGTCGTAGCGGCTATGCTCAGAAATGAGCAATACCAAGAATTAGTCCAAAACTTCGATTCCGTGCACCCAGACGAGCTTCAGAATTGCAAGCGCTGGCCCCTTTGGAGTGACGCTCCCGCCCTCCCACTTGTCCACGGTGCTCGGGGATACCTCAAGCAGTTCGGCAAATGCCTTGCGCGAGAGCCGGAAGCGGTCGCGCAGAATCTTGATTTCAGTCGGGCCGAAGACTTCGGGCGCAACACACGTTCCCGCGGCGTGGATGGAGGACTTGAAGATGCCGCCTTCAGCATCCTCCCTTGCCTTTGACTCCATCACCGTGAGGTGCGCCGCATCGGGATTCATGAGATCGAACACGCCGTCGTCGAGCTTCTCCAACACGCAAAGGGCGATGGCCGCCGTTGACGGGATGCTGCCCGACTCCGTTTCCCAGCGCAGGACAGTTTTGGGAGAAACCTTCAGCAAAAGCGCAAGGCCGTCCTGGGTGAGTCCCAGTTTTTCCCGGAGGGCGGCGACGGCATGCGGCGTGTACGCGGGCCAGTCGATTTCGCCGCGAAGGTAGTTGGCAAAGTTCATCTCGAACCTAGAGATCCTGCCCACGCAATAGGCGTCGCGGGCGTCAGCTCGTGAAAGTTTTCTTAACTGTGACAGCCGCATCGGGAGGTTCCTCAAGACTCAGGACACTCCGATCTTGCTCCATGCGCGGGCGAACTACAGAAATAAAGTCCTAAACCTGAGTAATTATTACATAATCGCCAAAAATAGGGTATATTTCAGGCAGAGACTCCGTAAATATTACGGGCCGTTTTTTTTCATCTCACAAAAGGAATAACCATGACCTCCCGCCTGAAAACCGCTGGTCTGTTCGCCGCCGCCGGAGCGCTCTGCCTGAGCCTTGCCGGCTGCGTGACGACGCAGACCTACACACCAAACGCCCAGGAGACCGACGCCGTGAAGTTCGCCAACGAATTCCGGCAGGCCTACAACGAGTCGAGCTCCGGCCTCCTGACGGGCGGCGGTCTGCTCGGCATGCTCATGAAGGGGGGCGGGAACTCTGACGAGCAGCAGAAGCCCTCATTCATCCGGCACAACGGCGAGATCCAGTTCGTCGATGAATTCTGGACGCCGCGCAGCAGCGAAGCCTCAAGCGACTTCGTCCGGGGCATGTTCGACCGCATCTGCGCGAACAACAACGGGATGCACAAGGACGGCTGGTGCGTCGACAGAACCGGCGACAGGCCGCTGTTCTGGGGGGCGGCATGGGGTGAAACCCGCTACAGGCGGCTCTGTTCGACGTGCACGCCCAGACCCGTCTACTTCCTCAGAGTGGTGGCGATCAGCCCCACGTCGGCCAACTCAAGGGACTGGAACCGGTTCGTGTATGAGTCCGGCTGGCGCACGATCAAGGAGCGCAGGGAGGAATCCCGGTTCCTGCTGTCGCCGCAGGGACGCGGCGCCTCCGTGTGCCACATTGTTGAAAGAGGCGTGCATCCCAAGGCGGGCAAGGTTGAACGCGGCTACCTTGAGGACACGAACAACGGACGCGTCAAGATCCGCATCGTCGCCACGGGCGCTCTGGACTCCAGCTTCAACGACCAGAACGCCAAGCTGGGCGACGTCTCCCGCACCGAGGTGATGCACGAGCGCAACATCTGGGCCGAGCCGGACAACTGGTTCCGCTGCCAGTAGAGGCGTCCGTTCAGGACGACAGCCAACAGAACAAAATAAAGGAACCTACCTATGCAACCCCGTGCCATTCTTGCCGCGATCGCCGCGGCTGCCGTTTTGGCGAGCTGCGCCGTTGGCAATCAGACGGTCCGCAACATGACAACCGCGTCGGTCAGCCAATCCGTCGTTGCCGGCAAGTCGACGCTTCCGGACGTGAAGGCGCAGTTTGGCGATCCGTCCAACCACTACAAGGACGCCGACGGAACCGATGTGTACCAGTTCGACTGGGAATTCTCCCGTCCTTCCGCCAAGAACTTCATTCCGCTTAACGTGGTCGACGAGTTTATGCACACCAAGAAGACGCTCAGCGTGTGGGTGAATCCCGAGGGTTTTGTCACCAAGCATGAGCTCTCCGGAGTGTTCTGGATTCACCGTAGGCCCCTGATCGGAGCCGACAGCAACCACTCGATGAGGCCGCTTACTCAGGAGGAGCTTGACGGACTGGTTGAACCCCAGGCGGCTGATGGGAATGCCGAGGAAGGCAAGCGCCGGGAGTAGGAGAGGCCCATGCGTATCAGAAAGATGCTCGCAGTGCCGCTTCTTGCGGGGGTGATTGCGCTTTCGGGGTGTTCCGGCCCGGTTACTCTGACAGAGACAACGGCAAAGGCTGAGGACTTCACGCCCCAAGCCGCCCAGCGGGTGCTCGAACAGTGTTCGAGCATTGCGGACGTTTCCAGAATCTACGGAGATCCGGCTCGGGCGATCAAGGACAAGAATCATCCCGGCGCCAAGGGGTATGTGTGGGAGTGGGTCGCCACGCGACCGTCGTTCCACGCCGACAGGGAACACCGGCACTGGTACACGCCCACCGTCAAGAAGGAACTGCACGCTTGGCGGGACAGGGACGGAAATCTCACTTCGGCTGAGGTCACGGGGCTTGTCTACGTTCAGTTCAAGCCTCCAGGGCTGGTGCTCGTCACGCTGAACATGCGCGCCATGACTCGGGAGGAACTCGAGTCTGGCCGCATTCCCATGACGGCGTATGAGGTCTTCGATGAGCTTGACGCCTACTACAAGGGCAAGCCCGGCTCCAGCGCTGGGCAGAGCCGATAGTGCACCTGCCGTCCGCCGATTCTCCGGGGCGCTGATGTGTAATGCCTGTTCAAACGAGAGGAATCCCATGCAGCTTTTCAAGCCTTTCGCCGCGGCGCTTGCCGTCGCTGCCGTTTTCACCCTTGCCGGTTGCACCGTGCTGACCGAAGAGGATTTCCAGAGAGCGGTGGCGAACCGAACGACCTACGACGCCTCCCACTCCTACGCATGGAATGTCATGAAACTGAGGGGGCACACCTGGCGGGGTTCGGAGAAAATCGGCGTTGCCGATACCTACCTGCCCGACGAGTTCTATGAGGATCTCAAGAAGTCCGTCGGAGCAAGCAGTACCGTCCCCGAGCCAGGACTTGTCTCAACTGAACTGCTCGGCACCTGGATGAGGAACGGCAGACAGCTTCCCGCTCCGGTTCCCAAGGCCATCAAGGAGCAGTACAAACCATTTTTCCTCGGGTATCTGCCCAGGGCCGCGGCGGCTGCGCCTGCTGACGCGATCGCGCAGTACAGGCAGATCCTGATGGACGCCTACACCAAGGCCGCACGGGATCTGCGCTTTGGCAATATCGAGGCCGATCAGACGGGCATTAGGGCAAGCCGTGCCTCAACCCGCGGATCCATTGACATTCGGATCGTGGGGGGAATCGCCACACACAGCATCTTCAAAAAGTTCATCGGAGAGGTCTGGAAGACCCGTGTTCCCGTTTGGATCGACAGCAGGCAGGGCGAAGCGTGGGCGATCGGCACATTTGCTTCCGAGGGCGTTCTCACCTGGGGGCGGTTCGAGGTGGTTGACGGGATTGGAAGCGAAGAGTACGAAGCGAAAAGCATCGAGCTCAAGCGTGCGCTGCTTGACAGGGTGGCGGCCAATCTCCCCGACAATTTTTTCCTGTACGTTCCCACCTATCAGAGCGGGACGCCGGGCGAACCCGGGGTCAGGCTTCTGCCGCACTGCATCGCGAGCAACAAGGCAAGGTACTACTTCGTGATGCCACAGAGTGCGCGGAAGGATCCAGAAAAGAAAGACTAACCGAGAAACGGAGAGGAAAGTCCTGTTTTAGGGCGCTTTTCTTCCCTTGACCGCCAGCTGGGAAGTCTTTTCTATAGTCGAATGACCTGCCTTGGGGACGCGTCGGACTTGCCGTGGCCGGCGCGAACCGTCATGAGTCTGTGTTGGATTCCTTGCATAATGATTCCTATTTGGATTTCCGGTCCGCGTCCATACTTGCCATGATTCCAATTTGTACGTGTAGTGGCTCAGAGTAGCGAATGCACAGCGCTTGGCATGTTCTCCAATTGGCAATATCGAAACTTTTCGGAAAAAGTACGAAATACCAGTACATTTATGGATGTTTTTGATCGGTGAATCCGCTTTGGATTTATGGTGAAGAGTGAACGACGTATGTCTTAACTAGGATTTGATCCCAATTTTGGGACAGTCTTGCACAAGCCGGATCTGCTTCTCGATTCGGATCAAATCTTGGCGGTACGGCGCCAGTAGTTCGCCGTGGCGTGCTCAAAACTTAGTCCGGATGTGCTTCGGACGCTGATTATGGCCCGGATTGCTCCCGGCTTCATTCGTCCAGCCACTCGACCTCGTCCTGTATCTCATCGAATGATTTGCCGTTGAATATGCGAGCCTTGCGGAAATTGTCTACGTTAGCTTCCTGCTCTTCTGCGTTGCTTTCCCAAATGATCTTCCACAAATCCAAATCCTGAACCTCAAGATGCTGCAGGCGTTCCCTGCCAAGCCAAAAGCCTTCGATGAAATATTTCTTTCCGTTGTACTTGATCCAAACTTCCTCGTTGTTGCAAAGGCTTTCGATGAAAACATGACGATTGCCGTTTAGCATAATTCAGGCTTCCTGCAAGATATTCCTTATATAGCGAAAGTGTAAGCCAGATTGTCATTGCTGGCGAGCTTGCGGCCGGCCTCCTTTTCAAGTATGGCTGCTGTCACCGGCGAAACCTGGACCGGCGCGGTGATGGGGTAGAGGGTAAGTATTGAACCCGCTTGCACATAAAAAACGAAACCCCCGATCTGAATCGAGGGTTTCTAGCCGGAATGCGCAAGCAGTGTCCGGCTCTCTTTAATATCTGAGACTTCAACTCTCAAACATCAGTTTGAGCGAAGCATTTCAGATTCGCGATCGGCGTATTGAACAAATACCACAGGTCAATACCGTCAAGCGAGGTTTGCAATACCAGGGCTTCACTTTCGGTGAAACTGTCAGCTTTCTTCGCTGACACCCGAATTATTCCATCAATTTAAAACCAAGTCAAGGGCTCTAGAGAAAAAATTTTGCCTGTCATATATATGATATTTTGACGTAGTTAAATAGAAGCACTCTTGCTCGCAAACTTTTCACAATTAAATCAGATGCTAAATAACTATGAATCCAACTTGGAATCATGCGTTGTCTCACTATGAATCCAAGTTGGAATTGTGATAACACTTTTTTGCAACTTGACCGCTTGATACCGTTTTATCGATCGTCTTTTAATTGACGTCGAATTGGTCAAACTTTTTTCGGAGAACCGAAAATTACTAAATGCGCGCGAGCTTTTTGGCAGGGCGTGTGATCTTGGCAGCCAGGAGGGCTGTAGTGTTTGCGGCAAGATAACTCGCCTAGGATATTAAATTCGCTCTGTGCCCCAATCAGGCTGTCGGGGAAGGGGCGGACTTCCCTTTTGCGCCCGAGAACTTCATCCGGATTAAATTTTTCTGTGCCAGCTTCCCGATTATCCCCGGATGCTGGCAGCCTTCCCTTCGTGAACCTTCCTGATAAGATCGCCACGGGGAGAGACATTGCCGTCAGAGCCCGCAGGTATGCGAGTTCTGACGGTTTTGTCTTTTTAGCGTTAGTGGTAGTTGCGGTAGTCGATGTCCCTGCAGATGCCGGTACCATCGGTTTTGAAGACTAGCCGCCACTGCGCCGTGACCTTCATTGCCCAGAATCCATCCAAAGCAGATCCGGTGCTCATCGGATGGATGAACCGCTTCAGATCCGCTAGAGACCTGGCAGTCCTTAGCAACGAGAGGCACTCGCGCAGCCTCGCAGCGTGGCTGGGCAGAATGCCGCCGAGGGATCCCCGGTCGGCAAACGCTTTCAGTCCCTTGTGTCGAAAAGTCAGTTCCATGATCGCCTTCTCATAAATCCTCGCCGCCATTTCCCACGGGAAACTCCCATGGGAAACGGCTTCGAGGCGGGTGGTTACAACGCATTGAAGGCGTCCCGGGTCAATGTGAACAGGGCTGTCTTCAGCTCCTCGACGCTGTCGATGTGGATGCTTCTCGGCAGCAGACGTTCCAGTCCCGAGTCGCATCCGATCTGGATGCCGAAGACCTTCACGCCGGTTGCAGCGAGGTCGTCCACGACCGATCGCAGCATGGTTGCGCTGATCACTCCGTCCGTAATGAGCAGCACGATCTTCGCACTCTCCCGGCAGGCTGCAAGCGCCTTCCCGGCCGTGCGCAGCGCAGGCGCAATCGGTGTCGGCCCCCAGGAGTCGATGCCTCCGATCTCCCTCACGTCAACACGCTCAAGGCGCATGCCGTGCGGAACCACGGAGCAGGTTGCGAAGTCTCGCCGCCCGCAGGCCGCTCCCGGAAAGACCGTGAGCGCCGGGTTCACATGCCGGATGCCCTGCAGAGCCTGGATGATTCCAAGGCTCGCGCGCAGTCCGATTGCAGCTCCCGTACTGCCCATGCTCCCGCTGAGGTCCAGCAGGATGTGCACGGCAGCGCCGGTTGCCTTCTTCAGATTTGCCTTGCAGAAGACCCGCGCATTGCCAACCGACAGGCGGCAAAGCCGTCTCGTGTCAATGCGGCGTCCCCGGTCCGTGTAGCGCACGCCGGTTTCCAGCTTGGACTGCACCAGCGGCATCAGAGCGCGTCTGAGTGCCGCTGAATCAGCCTTGCCGAGTGCAACAAGCCGAGCTCCGCGCTCCGCATCGCCCTTGACAGGACGGATGTCGGGCTGGGATTCGGACAGGTTTCTTGCCGTCGAGCATCCCCGGCCCTTCAACTGCTTGAAGGCTTCGGAAAGGGACAGGGGATTCTCAGCCTGCTTCGCGCTGGCGGCCAGTGCTGCCTTTGCGTTCTCGGCGCACTCCTTGTCCTGGGGTTCCTCCGAAGAGTTCCCGGACGCAGAGTTTTGCCGGCGGCTCCCGTTCTGCTCCTTGTTCCCGTCTTTGTCCTGGGCTTTTCCTCCCGAGGGATCCTCCGGCTCCTGCTGCTTTGAGAGCAGCTCAAGCTCGGTCACGATCTCCCGGCGGATCGCCTGGACGTCGGCAAGGGACGAGGTCTTCGCCACGTTGAGCGTTAGCTCCTCAAGCTTGCGCGTGAGGGGCTCGCCAAAGTTCTTGACGATCGCCTTGCGCAGCTTGCCGACGAGGGGCTTCAGGTACTCGCGGCCCAGGAGCTGATGCTCCGGGTAGCTGAGCGCATAGAGCGGAATCGCCGACTGCACTGAGTAGCTCCGCTTCTTTGCCAGCTGCTCGACGGGCTCTCGGTGCGCGGCATTGAAAAGCGCCTCGGCTCCGGGATAGATCCCAGACATGGCGCGCTCAATGCGCACGTCCTCAAGGGCGTTGTCAAGCGACTGCTCGAATGGGCTAGCGCTCGCATCGAGTCCTTCCACATCCGTAAACCGGACATGTCCGCACTCGTGCATGAGCAGCCCGAGAACCTCCCGCTCGGCCTTCTCGGTTTGCACCTCGACGTCGGGCAGGCGGATCGTCTTGCCGTCCGTACAGGGCACGGAGGCTCCGAACTCGACGGTCACACCACAGCTGCGGCCAAGGGCAGCGGCCACGATGGGCAGGCTTGCCGAGAACGTCGAAGCGTTTGTTGAGACTGTTGTCATGATGGGTTTCCTTTGCAGAAAGAAAACCCCGCATGAGGACGCAGTCCCGCCCCCAGGAGGGACGGAAATGCTGTCCCTCGCGGGGGGTCGTTAGAAATACATGCCTTCGCCAATGTCAATGGCGGGAGGCATGGCCGGAATTGCACCGCTGGAAAATTTCTCGGCAGATTCCATGTCGCCAGAATCCTCATGCCGGTCTTGCTCGGAGGAGGACTCGGCAAGATTCACGTCGAGAGTCTGCTCGTCGCACTTGGTCACGGCAGTGTCTGTCGTGTCCAAGGCGGGCGGCATTTCCTCGTCATGAACCTGCACGGGTGTTTCCTCGTCCGATTTATCCTCGACAAAGAAGGCTTCCAGGGACTGGAACGGATCAGGGATCTCCTCGCGGATTTCCTCGGTCTGTTCCTGCACGGGTTCTGCCTGTGCCGTCTCCTGCGGTTTGGCGACGGGCAATTCCTCCGCTTCGTTTGGAGCGGGAGATGCCGTGCCGCTTTGCGGCAGCCCATCGACCGAGACCTGCTTGCGGATGATCTCCTCAAGAAGGGCCTCGTCGCCGAGCGTCTTCACCAGCGTGGCAAGCTGCCAGTAGGCCTCGCCCTCGAAGTACCCTTCAGGGGGCACCTGTGCCACAACGCGGTCGATCATGTCCACGAGGGGCTGGATCGCGTTGCTGAGGAACGAGAGGCCGTTCAGCCGCTCGCGCAGCTTGAGGACGGCGTTCACCGTCTTGCGGTTCGCACGGCTCTTTCCGAGGAAGGACTCCTTGAAGAAGTTCCGGGCGATCTGGGCGATGTCGGCGATTAGCTCGCCGCCAAGGCCGCCGACGCGGTTTGCCAGAGCCTGAGCTCCGGATGCCGTGACGGGCTGGAGGCGAAACGCCTCGTAGCCGGCGGAGATTCTCTCTGCGACGGCCGCGATGTCGACCTTGCCTTCAAGAATCTCGCGGGAGAACCCGGGATTCCTTGCGGCCCAGTCGGACACGTTCGCGTCGTAGCTGGCGAGAAACGCCATCTTTTCGTCGTTGTACCTGGCAACGATCCCGTCGAGCTCGGCAAAAACTTCCGCTGCCTTGCCTTCGGGAACCGCCCAGCCGGACAGAAACCGCACGCCGCAGCCTTCGAGGACCGCGTCCGCCTGATGCTTGATGCGACCGAAGACGCGCAGCGTCAGGGGATCGATCACGGCCTTCAGGCCAAGGCTCTTGGTGACTTCCTTGGGCGGAAGCTTTCCGTTGGCGCCGATGACGAAGTCGCCTTCATGCATCGCGCGCGTTCCGGTCCACTGCCGAAAATCGGGAACCACGACCACAACCTTGTCGAGAACTGCCACGGGTGTGTTTTTGAAATTTGCGTTGCCGTTCATTCTGAACTCCTGAATCAAAAGAAAAAGGGGTCAGAAAACGGCACGACTCCCTTGCGGGGCGGTGTTTCTGACCCCGTGGGGAATGCGTCTGTATGACGTTTGTGTTACAACATTAGAACCACATCGGTTCCGTACGGTCGACAGCCTCAAGGCTCTCTTCCATGTCCGGATCGGTGAAGTCCTTCGGGACGAGCGAGCTGCTCGTGCGGATCAGCCAGCTCTCCTTGGCCGGCTTGCGGAAGGCTGCGAGCTCGCTCACGTCAAGGCCCTTGGCCTCACAGAACTTCTCGTAGTCCACCGCGCCCTGCGACACGCGCCGGGTGAGCGCCACTCCGCCGAAGTCGGCGTAGCGGTACTCGCCCATCATGGCGGCGAGCTGATCCTTGCAGCGGCTTCGCACCGCGTTGAGCGCAGAGATCTGCGCTTCAAGCTCCTCGATCTGGGCGCTGGCGGCGGAGTAGTCCACCGCAAGGCGACACCAGTCCGAGATCTGCTCTTCGGTTCTGGGGATGAAGAGGTCCCTTGCGGGATCCTTCTTCGGTTCCTTCCCGGAGAGCACGCTCTGCCAGAAGGCCTGCCCCTCGGTGAGAATCGAGGCGATGAGCGAATCATCGCGCGCGATCTCGAACTCGATGAGCTGCTGGCCGTCCGTGGCGTGGCCGTCGTAGAAGACAAGCCATCCGCGTCTGGCACCGGTGACGAGCAGCTGATGCTGCACCTGCACCAGGTAGAGCTGGTAGGCGTCGCTTTTCTCGCCGCGCTTTCGCACGTCAGAAAGCGTCGTCTCGCTCGGGCACTTGAACTCCACGGGTTCTCCCTCGGCGGTAAGGCCATCGAGGGATGCCCGGAAGATCGGGTTGGCGTCGTACTCGACACACACGGGAAGCACGACTTCGCAGTGCTGCAGCTCAAAGAGCCGCCGCGCATCGTCTTCATGCTCCCGGCCGTAGCGCACCAGGGGATTGGCATCCAGGTCAGCCGGTTTTGCCCTGCCAACCTTTTCGCACCAAAGCCGCCATGGACTCTTGTGCGGGTTGCGGCCAAGAATCACCGCCGACTCCGTCGCCGTGATTCCAAGCCATCGCCATTGATGCCATGCCTCGCTTCGCTGCTCAAGATCCAGAACACGCATAGTCGTCTCCTGGTTCTTCGACAGCGGGCGCGGGGGCAGTCTCGGGGGCAGCAATCTGCTGCTCGGGAGCGCTTTGCCGCCTCTGGATGAAGTCGCGGGCGTACTGGCGGTCCTCTCCTGCGAGATTCGCGTCAATCCACTGTTCCGCACGCTTCCAGCCGTTGGCGCAGGAACCCGCAAGCTGCGTGAGCTTGCCGAGCATTGCGTCGAGCTTCGGACGATCCAGAGCAAGCGTCTGGGCCGGAGCCTGAAGGCTGCCCTCAAGGCGTCCGAGCGAGAGCCTGCCGAAGCCGTCATCGCTGTAGGCGTCGTTCTCGTCATAGAGCCCCGTGAGGCTGAAGGCGAGTCTGGCGCACTGGATGAATGCGCGGGTGCGCAGCATCCGGCGGGGCCATTTCTTCCAGACCGGCGAGCGGTCCTGGAAGCATTCGACCATGTACTCCTGAATGACGACGGGGTCGGCTACGCCCTTGAGGCGCATCGAGCACTCGACGTACTCAGGCAGTTCACCTGGATACCCGGGAACCGAGACAGCCGTCTCCGAGAAGCGGAAACCCATCCCGTCGAAGTCGGGCTGGCTGCGCACGATGCGCGCCCAGCCGTCAAGGCTCACGATCGGAACGATGTCGCCGCCCTTGCCGCGGAATGCGAAGACTTCGCGGTTGAAGGGGTTGAGGCCATAGTTTTCACAGACCAGGAGGAGAACCATGAGCTCCTCATTGCTCGGAACCTTGCCGTCCGTCTGGCGGAAGACCTGGTTCGTCAGGCAGTTGAGTAGCTTGCCGGGCTCCACGCCGAACCGCTCGGCAAGGCGTGCGATGAGGCTCTGGGTCTGGGACTTGACGTTCGTGTTTTGCATATGCATCTCCATGAATGAAGGGGAAAAGAAATCCCCGACGGGAAGATGCAATGCGCCCCACTGGGGACATTGTCATCCCCGCCGGGGTTGGTTAAGCAAGGTGGTTTAAGCCTTGGTTTGCTTGGTTTGTACGCTCCATGCGTCGCCGAAGACGGATTCGCACAGGCTGACGATTGCCTTGGCTTCCTCTGGCTCAGCCCGGACGAGCAAAGCCCTTGTGAGGCCATATTCGAGCGGGTTGTCAGCGTTACGGAAGTCATCCGCAATCTGGGCCCACCGCAAAAGCGTGCGGGTCGAGAGCGTGATCGAAATCCGTCCGTCGGCAAAGAGCTTCCGCACTTCGCCAGCAAGGCGGACCATGCCGGCAATCAGATGCTTCATCGAGGGAACGCACTTCCTGAGAAGCTGCTCCTCGACGCTTGCCTCCTGATAGCCGACTTCCATGAAACGGAAGCGGTCGAGGAAAGCAAGGTTCTGCTGCTGGACGCCAAGGTACCGTCCCGATGCGTCGCCGTTGCCGCAGCTGTTGGCTGTGGCAATGACGCGAAACATGGGATGCGGCACGATGATCTCGCCAGCGTTCTCCGCGAGTACTAAAGGACGTCCTTCGAGAACGTCATTCAGCCCCGCCAGTTCGCCGGCATCGGCAAGGTCAAGCTCGTTGAGAATCAGGACGTGCCCGAACTTCATGGCTGTTGCCAAAGGCCCGTACTGAAACATCATCTCCGTTCCTGATCCGGATTTCTTCGCTCCAAGCACAAAATGCCCGGTTAGCTCAGAGAACTCGAATCGGTTCGTGAGTGTGATCTGTTGCACCGGCCAGTTGAGCCGAGCACAGACTTCGTTGACGACGCTCGTCTTGCCTGAGCCCGTGGGCCCGGTGATGAAGAGCGCATCGCCGTTTGGCTTGCGCAGGAACGCAAGCAGATCCCGCAGAACCTCACGCCGGAAAACGTAGTTCTCGTGACGCTTTGGGACGGCAGGATTCGAAGAGTTCGAGAAGCCCAGGATCTTAAGCGAAGCAGGCATCTGAATCGTTTTTTCACCGTCGTACACGTTGGTGAAGACATCGCCGCCGAAGAGGGTGTATTCCTGGTGGAGATTTTCGTTGGATTGCATGGTCAGCTCCAAAAAAAAGGGAGCCGACATCGTCGCCGAGGCGGGAGAGGTCAAGCTCCCGTCGAGGGAAGGTGACGGACTTTTCAGTCCCGTCATGTCGAAGCCAATGACGCCTGGCGAGCGTTCTCGTCGCGTAATGCGGCGGGTCCAAGTCAATTTTCGTCTGACCTGGAGAAGAGACGGCAGCGCAAGCTGCATGAATCTTTATTCTTGGGATGGGAAAACGATACATTGATCTTCTCCTTGAGTTTGGCAGTAAAAGTGTTCATTCGTGCAGATTTACTGGCTACTTGCGGTCGGGCTGCCAGATAGCCTTGTTGTGGCACAACTTCAAGGAGTTTTTTTATGAATGACAAAACTAGCGATAGGGATGCGAAGCATTCCTGCAGTGCAAAATCTTCGTCCTCGTTTTCGAAGGGGGCGGCTAGCCTGCGTGTACCGATCAGCCATCGGTTGCCACAAAAACTTGTAGCTAGACACTTCGCTCGGCTTGATCATGCTTTCTATGTGTCTACGAAAGTGCTTCGAGAACAACGCCGAACATCCGAAGCTCAAGCTGTCGAGAAGCAGTTGGATACGCTTTTCTCAACGTTCTCTGACGAGCTTGCTGTGGCGTCAACAGATATCAGAAGTACGAAGGCTAAGATCCAGGCCGTCAACATTTCCGAAGTCAAGTATGACGGATTCAGAGAACTAAGCGTCAGCGTGAGCACGAGCTTCTCCACTCGATTGCTCTTCATCATCAAATCCTTTGATGATTATCTTGTCGAGCTAGACCAGCTTGAACTCTCGCTATGCATTGCGCCCGAAGTTTGCGAGGAGGTTGTATATCAGTGGCGGACGAAGATGCTTGCGTTCCTGTCCGCACTTTCCCATGTGTGTAGCAAACCCCAAATTTAAGGAGCAGTCATGACTACACTAAACCCAAGTGAAGATCTTGCTTTGGCTCTGTACCTGCAAACTAGGAACTATCAAGACTTTTACATCATCGCCGATCTCGACGATCCATCTGGCTATCGCCGCCAAGATCCGCTCTGGAAAGCGGGCGACATCATCGATCGTTATCCGGTCGATAAAGACAAGCATTGGTATACCTACCAGAAGCTCAAGTCTCTTGTTCTTGAGAATCTTGCACATCCTGATCTCGGATCAGGATCGCCGCTCATCGTCGCAGAGTTTGCCGTGCTTCCTAGATATGCAAAACCGATCATCGGAGAAGAGATTCCGGACCATCAGGTGTTTCTTTTGTCGCCAGATTTTTGGTCTTGGGCACACAAAGCTAGAACTCGTCTGATCTGTAGCCAGATCGATGCGTTGTCTTCTGGTGTCTTTACCTACATTGAAGCAGGCAGGAATTTGCTTGAGCGTGGCGCATACAGCAAGGTTTTGAAAACTCTTCTCAATGCACGCCGTCGCTGTGGAAGTTCTTGGCGCCTAAGCCTAGCTAGGTTTCTTTAACTAAGTGAGCACGTGTTACGGTACGGGACCGGGGCCTGCGGGCCCCGGTTTGTTTTGATCAGTTGGGACTCTTGTATGTTCGTTCTCTAGCGATTAACGCAACTTGTGTCATCAGCCAGATCATCATTCCAACAATGACTTGTTCAATCGGCCATGTTGTGAAGCACGTTGCCGTGCTCAGCAAACCGAACATGCCAAGGAGTTTGCCCTCCAGAATGCGCCGTTCGAGAAGTACGCGATCATTGTTCTTTTTTTGAATCTTCGCTTGGGCAACAGCCAGGTACCATGCGCCGAACGCACCAGGAATTGCCAAGGTTAGAGCCAGTGCCATTCGCAGAAGTACCATTTCGAATGCAACCAGACAACAGGCGGCAACATCAACTCTCCCAGATAATCCTTGATCAGGAAGATGATTTGGCGACAAAGCCGCATAAAGCTGATCGTCCCACAATACATCAAAAAACACATCGTCTAGTCCAAGATTCTGCACAATGCCAAAAGTCTGCTGTAGCAGTGTATATGCGTAGTCTCTAATGGTTGTTGCAGGCGCAAACAGAATGCCCAAAACGGACAAAATAAAAATGGCGCCACATAGTTGACCGAATCGGTTCTCGGAGTTCTTTTCCATATACGCAGAAAACAGCTCAAGCACTTCAGATGTAAACTTTGC
>OMXR01000059.1 GCA_900315045.1 uncultured Sutterella sp.
ATCGTACGACGCTCATGGTCGTCTGTGCGAATGGGAAGCTCGATAACGAAACTGGGAGTATTCATGCCTCCAATGGTAGCGCAAAATCCGCATTCCTCCACGCATTCAAATGCAGGGCTTCCTGCGGATCAAACCTGTGAAGGTCCGCGAGTACGAAACGGATTCGGAGCGGGCGACCGTCTTTGTCAATGTGCTGTTCCACAGCGGCTACACCTGCGTGATGCGGGTGGATCTGGTGAGACGACCGAATGGGCGCTGGTGTGTCAGGTAGGAGTTGCAAGCCCTGCGCGGGGTGCACAAGGAAGGTGTCAACCGCAACTTCTGACTGACTTTCGCAAAAAATATTTTTAGAGTAGAATCAAACATTTGTAGGCTAAAAACGAGAAAAGTCGGTTCCGGGACATGTCTGCCCCTTGCAAAATGTCTTCAGGGTCGATATAGTTCCGCTTCTCACAGGCACGTAGCTCAGTTGGTTAGAGCATCACCTTGACATGGTGGGGGTCGTTGGTTCGAGTCCAATCGTGCCTACCAGAATTTTGGAGACGTCGATGCCCAAGAGTTTGTCACGAACGACAACCGCCCGGAAACTGTGATTCGGGGCGCGCAAAGCAAAGATGTTTCAAGAAGAACGCGGCTCGGTTGGGCCGCGTTTTTTTTTACGGTTTAAGAGTTTGAAGGAGATCTTGAAGATGATCGCAATTACGCTGCCGGACGGCTCCAAGCGTGAGTTTGGGGGACCGGTGACGGTTCGCGCCGTGGCCGAATCCATCGGAGCGGGGCTTGCCAAGGACGCCCTGGCCGGAAAACTGAACGGGAAGCTGGTGGATCTGAGCACCGAGATCACGGCTGACAGCAATGTGGCGATCGTGACCGCCAAGATGGACGAGGGCGTGGAGATTCTCCGTCATTCGACCGCGCATCTGATGGCTCAGGCTGTCAAGCAGCTCTTCCCGAGCGCCGAGGTCACGATCGGACCCGCTATCGAAAACGGTTTTTACTACGACTTCAAGTTCGAGCGCGCGTTCACGCCCGAGGATCTGGAGGCGATCGAAAAGCGCATGTCCGAGCTTGTCAAGCAGGACATTCCCGTCAGCCGCAAGGAAGTCTCCCGCGAGGAGGCAATAGCCTTTTTCGAAAAGCTTGGCGAGCACTACAAGGTTGAGCTCATTCAGGCGATCCCCGAGGGCGAGACGCTTTCGCTGTACACCCAGGGGGACTTCACGGATCTCTGCCGCGGCCCGCACGTGCCCTCGACCGGCAAGCTCAAGGTGTTCAAGCTGATGAAGGTGGCCGGCGCCTACTGGCGCGGCGACAGCAAGAACGAAATGCTGCAGCGCATTTACGGCACGGCTTGGGGCAACAAGGCCGACCAGGCCGCGTATCTGAAGATGCTTGAAGAGGCTGAAAAGCGCGACCACCGCCGCCTTGGCAAGGAACTGGATCTGTTCCATCTGCAGGAAGAGGCTCCCGGCATGATCTTCTGGCATGCCAAGGGCTGGACCATGTGGCAGGTTGTCGAGCAGTTCATGCGCCGCATCTATCAGAAGAACGGCTATCAGGAAGTGAAGGCTCCGCAGCTGCTTGACCGCTCGCTCTGGGAGCGCTCCGGGCACTGGGCCAAGTACCGCTCCAACATGTTCACGACCGAGTCGGAAAACCGCTACTACGCTCTCAAGCCGATGAACTGCCCCGGACACATCCAGCTGTTCAACTCCGCGCTGCGCAGCTACCGAGATCTGCCGCTTCGCTACGGCGAGTTCGGCCAGTGCCACCGCAACGAGCCCTCCGGCTCGCTCCACGGCATGATGCGCGTGCGCGGCTTCACGCAGGATGACGGCCATATTTTCTGTACCGAGGACCAGATCCTTGAAGAGTGCGTGAACTACACCAAGCTTGTTGCCGAGGTCTACCACACGTTTGGATTTGACAACATCAGCTACAAGATCGCGACCCGTCCCGAAATGCGCATCGGCGAGGATTCGGCATGGGACAAGGCCGAGTCCGCCCTCATCAAGAGCCTGCAGACGGCCGGAGTCGAATATGAGATTCTGCCCGGGGAAGGAGCCTTCTACGGGCCCAAGATCGAGTATCACCTCAAGGACTGCCTGGGTCGCTCCTGGCAGTGCGGCACGATTCAGGTTGACTTCCAGATGCCTGGACGCCTGGGGGCCGAATACGTGGCCGAGGACAACTCGCGCAAGGTGCCCGTCATGCTGCACAGGGCGATTCTGGGCTCGCTCGAGCGCTGGATCGGCATGCTGATCGAGCACTATGCCGGCGCAATGCCCGTGTGGCTTGCTCCGGTTCAGGTTGCCGTGGCCTCCATTACCGATGATCAGGCCGAGTACGCCAGAAGCGTTGCCGACAGGTTGCGCGAGGCTGGCGTGCGCGTTGTCGAGGATTTGCGTGGCGAAAAGATCAACTATAAAATCCGCGAACTTAGCCTCCAGAAGATCCCCTACATAGTTGTGGTGGGAGACAAGGAGCGGCAGAACGACACGGTCAGCGTGCGCGCCAGAGGAAACCGCAATCTCGGCGTGATGCCTGTGGCTGATTTCATCAGCAAGGTGGTCACCGAAGATAGGGAACGCGTCAATGGCGACCAGCAGTAGGCTGAGCTGACGGTTCATCAACTTTTTTGGGAGTAGTGTCATAGCACAAGATCGCACTCACCGGATCAACTCTGAGATCCGGGTTCCGGAAGTCCGACTCATGGGCGTCGATGGCGACCAGATCGGAATCGTTCGTACTATTGAAGCCCTCAGAATGGCCGAGGATGCTGGGGTTGATCTCGTCGAGGTCGCCCCGACCGCCAAGCCGCCGGTCTGCAGACTGGTGGATTACGGTAAGTTCCGTTATCAGGAGCAGAAGCGCCAGCAGGAACTCAAGGCCAAGCAGAAGGTCACGCAGGTCAAGGAAGTGAAGTTCCGCCCGGCCACGGACGAGAACGACTACCAGACCAAGCTGCGTGCGCTTCGCCGGTTCCTCGGCGATGGCGACAAGGCCAAGGTGACACTCCGCTACAGGGGCCGAGAAATGGCGCACCAGGATATCGGTGCCCAGATCATGACCCGCATCGCGCAGGATCTTGCCGAGGAGGCTCAGATCGAGAACAAACCCAAGCTCGAAGGGCGCCAGATGATCATGGTGCTTGCTCCCAAGCGCAAGAAGTAGACTTTTTCGAGCAGTTGTGTAAAATAACGCGCTCTGTGCCCGCCGGTCAGTGAAGATTGCTTCCCTGAATGGCGGGCAAAACAAGTCGGGGCGGGCTTTGAGAAGATCCGCAAGCGAACCGGACGCCTGGAGTCCCGATAATTTAAAGGAAAACGGCCAAATGCCGAAGATGAAAACAAAGAAGGCTGCAAGCAAGCGCTTCAAGGTCCGCTCCGGCGGTTCCATCAAGCGTGCTCACGCCACCAAGCGTCACATCCTCACCCATCGTACGACGAAGAACAAGCGTCACCTGCGCGGAATGGTCACCATTCACGAGTCTGACAGCAAGTCCATCCATCGTATGTTGCCTTACGCGTAATCAAAGGGAGGGTAAAAGATGCCTCGAGTTAAGCGTGGCGTGACGGCTCGTGCCCGTCACAAGAAGATTCTCGCCCTTGCCAAGGGCTTCCGTCTGCGTCGCAACAACGTTTTCCGTGTTGCCAAGCAGGCTGTCATGCGCGCCGGCCAGTATGCATACCGCGACCGCCGCGACAAGAAGCATGTGTTCCGCCGTCTGTGGATTGCCCGTATCAACGCCGCAACCCGCGCCAACGGAATGACCTACAGCCGTTTCATGAACGGTCTGAAGAAGGCCAACATCGCTCTGGACCGCAAGGTTCTGGCTGACATGGCTGTGTTCGATCAGGCTGGTTTTGCCGGTCTGGTTGCCGTTGCCAAGCAGGCGCTCGCCTAAGACTGAATCAGTCTGAAGCAAAAAGGAGGGCAGTTCCCGATCCGGGGCTGCTCTTTTTTTTATCTTCGCGCGGACGGTAAGGTAAGAAAAACAGACAGTTATGAGCGTTTTTCCCCTTGACGAAACGGCTCAATCCTGAAAAAATAGCAGGTCAATTTTTTGCTGGGTTCGGACAGTTTTCCCGTGCCAGGAAAAGGCACGAAGAGAGCGATTCTTGGGATCCGGCTCTGGACAGTTTTCCTTTTTTCCGTCTCCGGCGCTCATTGCGAACGCCATGACCGGCAATACGTGTGGCATAAACGAATATGGATGACTTAAACAAGCTGATTGAATCGGCCAAGGAGATTTTCTCCAGGGCCGAAAAGCCTGCGGCGCTTGAGGATGCCAAGGCTAAGTTCATTGGTAAGACCGGTGAAATCACGCTCCTGATGAAGGAGCTGGGCAAGCTGGCTGTCGAAGAGCGCCGCGTGCGCGGGCAGCAGATCAATGCAGCCAAGAAGGCGATTGAGGAGGCCCTTAATCAGCGCCGCGAGGCTCTTGCCCAGGCGGCGATGGATCTGAAGCTTGCGAGCGAAGCGATTGATGTGACGCTCCCCGGCCGCGCTTCGCTCACCGGGGGTATTCACCCGGTAATGCGCACCTGGGCCAGGATTGTCACGATCTTCCATTCGATCGGCTTTGACGTTGCCGACGGTCCGGAAATTGAAAGCGACTGGTACACGTTCACGGCGCTCAACAACCCGCCTAATCACCCTGCCCGCTCGATGCAGGATACGTTCTACGTCGACCGCAAGGATGGCTCGGGAATGCAGATGCCGCTGCGCCCCCATACTTCGCCCATGCAGGTGCGGTATGCCCGCACGCACACCCCGCCGATCCGCGTCATCGCTCCGGGCCGTACGTATCGCGTGGACAGTGATGCCACGCACTCGCCGATGTTCCATCAGGTCGAGGGACTGTGGGTCGATACGGACATTTCCTTCACCGACCTGAAGGGCGTGTACACGGACTTCCTGCGCAAGTTCTTTGAGACCGACGATCTGATTGTGCGTTTCCGTCCGAGCTATTTCCCGTTTACCGAACCCTCGGTGGAGGTCGACATGGCCTTTACGACCGGCCCCAGGAAGGGGCGCTGGCTCGAGATTTCGGGCGCCGGCGAGGTGCATCCCAACGTGATCCGAAACTACGGGCTCGATCCCGAGAAGTACATCGGATTTGCCTTCGGCTCTGGACTGGAGCGTCTGACGATGCTGCGCTACGGCATTGATGATCTGCGCCTGTTCTTCGAGGGCGACCTGCGCTTCCTGCGTCAGTTCCGCGACTAGTTTGTGCACCGGTTTTTGGAGAGATTAAAAAATGCTGTTTTCTGAAAAGTGGCTGCGCAGCTACATCAATCCCGATCTGAACACCAAGGATCTTGCCGAGACGCTGACGATGGCCGGCCTCGAGGTCGAGGCCGTGACGCCCCGCGCTCCGGAATTTTCGGGCGTGGTCGTTGCCAAGGTTCTCGAATGCGTCCCCCACGAGAATTCCGATCATCTTCATGTCTGCAAGGTTGATGCGGGCACCGGGGAGGAGCTTCAGATCGTGTGCGGAGCGCCCAATGTGCGCGCCGGCATCAAAGTCGCCTGCGCCATGATCGGCGCCGTTCTTCCCGGCGATTTCAAGATCAAGCGCTCGAAGCTTCGCGGCGTCGTTTCCTGCGGAATGCTCTGCAGCTGCAGGGAGCTGGGCATCTCCGAGGAGCATGACGGAATCTGGATTCTTGCCGACGATGCTCCGATCGGAGAGGATATCCGCAAGTACGCCGATCTCGATGACAGCGTGATCGAGATCAAGCTCACGCCGAACAGGGGCGATGCGCTTTCGCTGATCGGCGTCGCCCGCGATCTGCGCGCCGTGACCGGAGCGAGCCTCACCGAGCCGGCCATGGATCCGGTTGCTCCCAACTGCGATGAGCGCATGCCGCTTGAGATTCAGGCTCCGGAGCTTTGCGGCCGCTTTACCGGCCGCGTCATCCGCGGCATCAACCCGCATGCCCAGACTCCGGAATGGATGAAGCAAAGGCTGATGAGCGCCGGCCAGCGGCCGATTTCCGCGCTCGTGGACATTTCCAATTACGTGATGTTCGAGCTTGGCCGTCCGACGCACTTTTACGATCTGAAAAAGGTGAAGGCGCCCATGTCGGTGCGCTGGGCAAAGGAGGGCGAGCAGCTTGCCCTGCTCAACGAACAGACGGTGACGCTCGATCCGTACTATGGCGTTGTTGCCGACGCCAATGGCGCCCAGGGGCTTGCTGGAATCATGGGCGGCGAGCCCACGGCAATCGACTCTGAAACGACCGATGTGTTTGTCGAGGCCGCCTTCTGGTATCCGGTTCAGATTCAGGGGCGCTGCCGCCGCCTGAATTTCACGTCGGACGCTGCGCACCGCTTTGAGCGTGGTGTCGACTGGGGTACGAATGCCGAGCATGTCGAGTACATCACCCGGCTGATTCTCGACATCTGCGGAACCGAGAACACGAAGGTCGGGCCTGTGGACGATCATGTGGCTAATCTGCCCGCCAAGCGAGTTGTCAAGATGCGCGCCGACCGCTGCCGCAAGGTGATCGGATATGACATCTCGACCGAGTTCATGAATGAGGCCTTCACGCGCCTTGGCTTCGAATTTACCCGAGACGGGGAGATCTTCACGGTGACCTCTCCGAGCTACCGCTTCGACATCGAGATCGAGGAAGACCTCATTGAGGAGGTGGCCAGACTGTACGGCTATCAGAATCTGCCGGACCGTCCGCCGCTGGCCAGAACCTACATGAAGGCTCCTCCGGAGAATGCCCGCCCTGTGTTCGATCTGCGCGTGGCAATGGCCAGACGCGGCTATCAGGAGCTCGTCAACTTCAGCTTTGTCGAAGAAAAGTGGGAGAAGGATTTCGCCAACAATGACAGCCCCATCCGGCTGCTCAACCCCATCGCAAGCCAGCTTGCCGTGATGCGCACGCAGCTGATCGGCGGACTCGTGGACATTCTGCGCTACAACCTCAATCGCAAGGCTGAGAATGTCCGTCTCTTTGAGATCGGACGCGTTTTCTATCCGGACGACTCCGTCGAGGATGGTCCCTGGACGGTGAAGGGCGTGCGCCAGCCTTCCCACATTGCGGGGCTTGCCTATGGCGACGCACATGGAGAGCAGTGGGGCGAGCAGGCACGCGCTGTCGACTTTTACGACGTGAAGGGCGACATCGAGACGGTGGTCTTTCCGCTCAAGGCGCGCTTTGTCGCCGCCAAGCATCCGGCTCTGCATCCCGGACGCTCTGCACAGATTTTCATCGATGACGAGCCTGTCGGCATGATTGGCGAACTGCATCCGGTTCTGTGCCGCGAGTATGCCCTTCCCAAGGCGCCGATCGTGTTTGAAATGGACGTGAAGGCCCTGGTGCGGATTCCCGTGCCGCGTGCCCAGGCTGTCAGCAAGTTCCAGGCGGTGCACCGCGACATTGCCGTCGTGGCGCCTGCAGCACTCTCCGTGCAGAAGATTTTTGATGCGATCGAGCAGTACCGCAGCACTCCGGAAGGCTCCATTGTCGAAGCCTTCGAGCTGTTTGACCTGTATCGGCCCAAGGATGATCCTTCGGTCAAGAGCATGGCATTCCATCTGACCCTCCAGTCCCATGGGGAGGAGGCGGTTGGCGAACAGGATGCCGAGAAGGCCGTGAACGGGGTCATTGCGACGCTCGATGGCCTTGGTGCGAAACTGCGCAGTTAACTAATTTTTATGGAAAAGAAAAAATGGATTTCTCTACCCAGTACCCCAATCTGAACTTCCCGGAAGGACCGGCCAACAGCTCCACGCTGACCAAGCAGCACTTTGTCGAAATCCTCTACGACAGGCTTGGGCTGTCGCGCCAGGAGGCCACCCAGGTCATCGAGTCGATTTTCAGCGAGATCGAATTGGCGCTCCTTGATGGGCGCGATGTGAAGCTTGCGAACTTCGGCACGTTCTCCACGCGTGACAAGGTCGCGCGTCCGGGACGCAACCCGAAGACGGGGGAGGAGCACGAGATCTGCGCTCGCCGTGTGGCGACCTTTGTTCCCGCCCCGCATCTGCGCGATTCGGTTGCCTCCTTTGTCGACCGTGAAGCACAAAAGCCTGCAGCGGAGTAAGCCGGAAACGAAGCGTTTGCTAAACTGAGCGCACGGCGTGCTTCGCACAGAAGTGAATCAAAAGAATGAGAGGGTGGGGCGCGGGCTTCGCCCTCTTTTTTCGGGATGAATCATGAATCAGGCAATGGATAACAACACGTACACGGCTGAGCAGGTTTGCCTCAAATGCGGTCTGGCACCGTACATTTTGCGGTATTGGGAGCTGCACTTTGAAGAACTGCGTGATGCCGCAGGCAAACGCAAGACCTTCTACACGAGCAACGACATTGCGCTTGTATGGCGCATCAAGAGGCTGCTCTACGTCGAGCTGTTGACTGTTGATCAGGCGAAAAAGAAGCTTCGCAGCGAGAAGCTTTTCCCGATCAGCGAACCGGGCTTCGGCTCCGCTGCCCCGCATCGCAATGCCCCCGCACAAGAGCAAGTCCAGACGCAGGAGACAGTTCCTGTTGCTGAGAGAAGCGAGCCGGTTCAGGCTGCGCCGCAGGCCATTGCTGAAAACCAGCAGCCAGTGGCCCAGCAGCCGGCTCAGCCAAGTGCAGAGCAGCTGCGGGCGGAGCAGAGGCGGCGCTATGAGGAGGCTGTTCAGCGCGCACAGATGGAACGCAGAAAGGTGCTTCGCAGAAGGCAGGTTGAAGCAGCAATCACCGAGCTTCGCGAACTCCGTCAAAAGCTGGGATAGCGCAAAAGAGTTTGCTTTTCTCAAAAACGAAGATATAATGCGCAACTCATTCGGGGCGTAGCGCAGCCTGGTAGCGCACTTGCATGGGGTGCAAGGGGTCGCGAGTTCGAATCCCGCCGCCCCGACCAAATCCAGGAAAAAGAGGTAACGAGAGTTGCCTCTTTTTTTTTCACCTCGAGGTGCGAGGTTCGGCTTCCGTCAGCCTCGCGGACGATGCCTTCGCTCTCCTTCACTCTGGCTAGTTTTTTCAGAATCGGTCTTCCGGCAGCAGTCTCTGCCATCCTCGCTAATTTTCCGGCGCTAAACTCCAAATATCGTCCCGTCACGTGGACGAAAATCGTGTTCATTACGCTCGATGGTGACATATGCAATGGGGAAATCGACAGGGAAGCTCGAATATTGAGGACCGGAGGGGACAGTCGGGAGGAAGGTTCTCTTCCGGGGGCGGCAGGCCCATGGTGACCGGAAAGGCCGGTCTGCTTGTGATGGTCGTGGTCATGGTGGCCGGCTACTACGGAATCGATCTCACCCCGCTGCTTACTGGCCAGATGGAAGTCTCCTCGGGGCAGTCCCAGGTGCCCGCCCAGCGCAGCAGTTATCAGCCGAGCGCACAGGAGCAGGAACTCGCAAAACTTTCTTCACGTGTTCTCAAGAGCACCGAGGAGGTGTGGAGTGCCATCTTTCAGAAGTCGGGACAAGCCTACTCCTATCCCAAGATGGTCCTGTACAGCGGCTCTACGCCCACGGCATGCGGCTACGGCCAGTCGGCAATGGGGCCGTTCTACTGCCCGGGGGACAAGAAGCTTTACATTGATCTCTCCTTCTACGAAGACATGAAAACGAAACTCGGAGGCGGAGGAGACTTTGCTCTCGGGTATGTGCTTGCGCACGAGGTCGGGCATCATGTCCAGAACGAACTCGGGATTGCTTCGCAGGTTCAGCGGGCGCAGCAGCAGGCAGGTTCCAAGGCTCAGGCCAACAAGCTTTCCGTGCGCATGGAACTTCAGGCCGACTGCCTGGCGGGAGTCTGGGGGCATTACATGCAGAGGCAGGGCGTTCTTGAGGCAGGGGATCTGGAAAAGGCTCTCAAGACGGCTGCGGCAATCGGCGATGACAGACTGCAGAAGATGAGTACGGGGCGAGTGGTCCCGGACAGCTTTACGCATGGTACTTCCGAGCAGCGGCTCTATTGGTTCAAGCGCGGCTTTGACTCGGGCGAGGCAGGCAAGTGCGATACGTTCAGCACGAACAGATAGGACTTGACGCCGAGAAAGAAGTGTCTATAATGCGCCGCCGTTCTGAGTAACGCGCGGCGCAAATTTCCTGCGAAGTTGCGAAACGAAGAAAAAAATTGCGAGCGACTTGCAAATTGAAAAGTTCTCTGATAAGATCTCTTTTCTGTTCGCGATGAACTCGCGAAGTGCTCTTTAAAAACTAGAAACGAACCGATAAGTGTGAGTGCTGATGGAACGGTTTGAGGCTTCTCGAACAAAACCACGTGCTCGCACTAGCACAGAAAGAATGGATAGGAACCGCAAGGAAGAACTATCAATTCCGTCTAAGCAGTAATCGAGCGCGA
>OMXR01000036.1 GCA_900315045.1 uncultured Sutterella sp.
CCTATGTATTCTCAACCAACGTAGTTCGCCTTTCGGCAAACTTAGGCTAGTCACCCAAGGCTTTCACAAGCCTTCGCCTTCAGGCGAGGGTGGTTGACCTCTGATCGCAGAACATGCCTGCCTGACCGACGGGACTTTTGGAAAAAGCCCCGTGTATGCTTTTTATCATTTTCCAATATAGGGCAGGGGTTTTGTTCGGCAGGCATCAAATAAGTCATAACGCTTGTCATAAGCAGAAGTTTTGATGGCCATCAGCCCCAGCAAGGAATGAAACAGGTTGTCATGGGAATAGGTGTTTTTTTCTGCTGACAATTTCAGGCAGTTATAATCAATATGATCCCATTTTTTCATGTTTTCATTCATCCAAACCAGCATCGGAACACTTTTCTGTTCAGCCGGTGCAATTCCAAAAGGCATCCCATGCAGGAAAATATTATTCTCCCCCAACGATTCCCCATGATCGGACACATAGATGACGCTCGATTCAAGTTTAGGATATTTTTTCGCAATATCAATTGCTTGCGAAATAATATAGTCCGTATACAGGATTGTATTGTCATATGCGTTGACTATTTGATCAAGCGAACAATCTTTAATATCAGACGTATCGCACGTCGGCAGAAACTTTTTAAATTTATCGGGATATCTTTTATAATAAGCCGGCCCATGAGAGCCTTGAGCGTGCAATACAATCAGCGTATTCTGTTTGATTTTAGGGAAAATATCCATTAACTCATCCAGTAAAATCTGATCCAAGCAATCCTTTCCATTGCAATATACCGGATGTTTTGTTTCTTGCATATCTTTTAGATCTTTTATCCGCCTGCAAACCCCCTTGCATCCATCATCATTGTCTCTCCAGATAACGTGATAACCGGCTTTTTGTGCCAAATCCACTAAATTTTCTGTAAATTCGGCATCCGACACATCAAAATTTTTCCGCTCCAGATGGGAAAACATGCAAGGAACCGATACAGCCGTCGATGTTCCGCAGGCGGTTGCATCCTTGAAATAGGCTATATCTTGTTTTTCAAGCAGCGGATTTGTTTTTCGTTCATACCCATTCAAGGAAAAATTAGCGGCTCGAGCGGTTTCTCCTACAATGAACACGACAACCTTATGCGTTCCTGTATCTTTTTGATAATCCAGAATCTGCGGATTTTTATCTAACTCTACAAATTCTCTCTTGACAAATTTTGCCTTTTGAATATTAATATAACTGATTGTACCGGCTGTAAAGTTTACAATATTTATTATATTCTTGCATTTTCTATGGTTGCGGCCATAACTGACGCATTCTTTATAAAATCCAAATCCGCAAGCACCCACAGTTAAAATACCGACCAAACAGTTTATCAATCTTGTTTTAAACTCCTCCTTAAACGGCTTATATTGAATATCCGCCGCCAGCAACAAAATTGATGGGATGACTCCTGTAACAAGCACCCAAAGGAATAAAGACATCGTGACCAGGTCTGCTGCTTCACGATAATTTGTTTCCATGACATTTTGAATCATGTGCTTGTCGATATGGATGCCATAGTTGAACATCATAAAATTCGTAAAACTGCACACCAACAGCAAAGCAACAACAAAAGGCTTGCAGACTGTTTTCACGCATATCAGATTGAAAAGCAAAAACAACGGGATAGCAATAAAGAGGAATATGGAGACAGACAAGCCAAAAATCTGAAAACTTGTAATGTCTATACTGCGATACGTGTAGCGCCAGAATGAAAGATTTAGAACGGTAGAAAAGTATAACGTCAGGATTAAAATCAACGTTGTGCTTTTGATTTGGAATTTTTTCATAATAACAACTATATCAAGCGATAGCTATGATTCGCAGTTTGATTCTTTATCAGCTTATTTTTCTGTGCGAAGAGAGAAGGCCAAACAAGCTCAAACCTTTATAAGTATATGCCTCGAAATTCGTGAGAAACCTTGTCATTGAGAAGCATTCCCATATCCGCATGCCCGTTCAGACAAACAGCATCCCCGCTGTGGATAAATTCGGTACATCATCGGGCGAGGGGGTCTCCAGCCCGGCCTCTCCCGCATGAATCTTTTCCTTCCAGTAACCGCACTGCGCAAGGAATTTGTCAAGCACATCCATGAATGCATCCAGATCGATGATGTCCCAGCGCAGTCTCTGCCACAGAACAATCGCGTCAAGCGGCTCGAACAGCCCGAAGGCCGCTCCGTCGGTCTTCGCTCCGAAGACCGAGTCGGCAAGCAGCAGGCGGGCAATCGGCTCGGTGAGGTCTCCGATCCGGCCGACGGCACACCAGATGAGCACCTGTCCCTTTTCCCGATCTAGCTGAAACTCCACCTCGTGCGCATCATCAAACAGCAGCGAGCAGCTGCCGCGCTCGTCAAGCTTCAGGTCGCTGATGCCCGCCTTCTGCCCAAGCTCCTCGATGATCTGCGCAAACTCCATCCCGACGCTCCGTTACGCGGTGTAGTACTTGTTCATGACCGGGAAAAGGTCCGGATTGTTCTTGACCACGTTTTCGATCTTCGAGAAGAACTCGCCAGCCGGTACATCCCAGTCGTCGATGAACTGCTGGCCGATGTCTTGAGCAAGCTGACTGAGCTGATTGGACATCTCCTCCTGCACCGATTCCGGGTTGTTCTCATCTCCCGCCTCCTGGGCGTACTTGAAGATCAGATTCTTGTTCATGCACTGGTAATCGGTAAGACGCTGCAGAAGGTCCGCCTCCTTCATGAGTTCCCTGCGAAGTTCTTCCGCGCCGGGAATATTCGCATCCTTGAGGAAGCCGAAATATTGCGGATCGAAATCCTTGGTGCGTCCGATGTCAAGAGAGTCGGCAGAGTTCAGAAGCATCCCTTCCACGGTCTGGCTCTGGTGGGCGTTGATGCACTTGCCCACCTCCGTCGAATAAGCCTCGCCCATGGAGTCGGCGCCATAGTCCTGCTTCATGAGGTCGACCGTCATGTTGGCGCTTCTTTCCTCCCACTGATCCCTGTTCGACCCAAGGCGGCCGACGTCGTGCCCCGTGATGCCGAGCATGACGGCGTTCTTGTCGACCTTCACGCCCTTTTCAATGAGGATGTTGCTCATCACGTTGGCAAAGATGAACGCCCGGGCGATGTGGCCGCGGCCATGGGTGGACTTGCCTTTTTCGAACGTCTTTTCATGCCGCAGATACAGGTCGATGTGGTTCAGAAGGAACTGCTTGCGATCGGCATCGGTCTGCGGCAGCTGCTGCGGCTGGGCGGGGGCAGGGAAGGCGGCAATCACCGGGAACCTCGCATCCAGGCTCTGCCTGAGTGCGGGCGAGAGAACGGAAATCTGGTCGCGCACTTGAGCCGAGATCATGCCCGGCGTTCCGATGAAGACTTCAGGCGCAGAGTAGGGACGCTCGTTCGTAGAGAGGACAAGCCGGGCCTGCTCCTGCTCTTCGGGGGGCAGATCATTGATCTTGGCGTCCTGCCCGGCAATGTCCATCTCGCGAACCTTGCCGCACAGAGCCGAGCCCAGACCTTCGGCCATTTCCACGAAGAGATTGACAGGAGCCGCATCTGCGGGATTTTCCGCGAGCAGGGCGGCCCGCTTGGTCATCGACAGGGTCTGACGCATCTGAGTGCCATCCACCGCGTCGCGCAGCTTGCGCATGTCCTCGATTCCAACGGCAGGCTCGGAAAGGGCGAGCATCGAGACGGCCAGATCGAGACTCTTTCGGGCAAGCTCTCTAACCCGAGCGGGATTCCCGGCCGACTGCGTGAGGGCAAGCACGGTCTGCTGCAGAGCCTGGGTGATTTCGCCCGCAGTCTTCGGGGGGTTGGCGTTGAGCATGCCCTGAAGCATCGCAAAATTCGCATGCGCAGCCTGGCTGAGGGCCTCAAGGGTGTCAGGCGTCAGTCCGGAAGCATCCGAATTGATAAGGGAGGTGAAAAGCGCCTTGGCCTTCGGGTTTTCAATGCCCAGCGCATCCAGCTTTTCCATGAGCGGGAGCTTTTGCGCAATCATCCCGGTGAGCGTGCTTTCAAAGGCACGCTGCACAAGCCCCGGGAGATCCTCGTCGGGCCTGAGGGTGGTCTTCAGGTTCTGCATGACCATTTTCCGGAACTGCTTGGCCAGTTCGGCGGCAGCGGCGCCTTCAAGCTTGAAATCGTACCCGTGCGTGAGTTCCGGATGCCTGCCCGTGAATTCCGTGACAGCGTTTCCAAGCCCGGCAATCAGGTTCTCCCGAATGGTCCTGGCATCGTTGACGATCTTCTCGGTTCTGGGCCTGAGCACTTCCTCGAGCGCCTGTTTAGCGGTTGTATCGGCTACATGCTGTGCATCGGCCGATATTCCGTGCTGCTCGAACTCCGCGTCCAGCTTCTGGTGGGCAAGATCCCAGATACGCCCCTTTTCATCCTCGGTAATGTGCAGATTGTCAGCCGGTACGGTGAGCGAATCCCCGGTATCTGCAAACTTCACGAAGGAGTCAAAATCTTCCAGGAGCTTTTGCTGAAGCTGCTCAGCCTTCTCCTTGTCCATGTGCGAGTCACTGAAGACAAGGTTCTGCTCCTCGACCTGGCTGACCTTTTCATTCTCAGTATCCTCAACATTGGTGATTGTCACCGGGATGCCCGTCCTTATGGTGAACGCCCGAAGCTCGGCCTTGGCGTTTTCAAGATCGGCAGGATCCGGATACTGGGACTCAAGATCGCTGATGTCGATTCTGATTTCAGCAATGTCCCGCGACGGCACCACGGGACCGTGGATCTGTCCTTCAATGTATTTCCCGCTGCCAAGCACCGCGGTTGAGTTCTTGCCTTGGCTGGCATTCCTGCTCGCTGTTGCAAGCATATTGCCGTCAATGTCGTCAAGGCCAGTCACAAGGCTCTCAAGACTCTCATAGGTAGCAAGACCCGACTGGGTCTGTTCGCTGTCCACAAAGCACTGGAAGAGCAGGTTGCGCAGGCAGGCGTCCTCCGGGTCGGAAAGACTCAGGCCCGTTGCCTTGGCCCCCGTCTTGAATGCAGTCGCGTCGGCCATGCGGGAATGCGCAAGAACATCGAGTTTCTTCTCCAGCTTCTTGTGTGCCTCGGAGTTGGGATCCCTCAGGATGCGGGCCGCTTCCGGGCTGATGCCGCACCCGTCAAGCAGTTTGTAAAAGTTTTCCTTGCGCTCGGGCGTGATCTTGATCTTGGGCGCGTAAAAAGTGTCTCCGCCAGAAAAAGTCGTGCGCTTCTTGACGCTGTCCTTGAGGACGATGCAGACATTTCCGTATTCGCCATCGGCAACAGCGCCCTTGGAATGCTGTTTCAGGTTGAGCGCTCCGTAGACCGGGCGCTCTTCAGGCTTGATGTCATGTCCCTCGTACGCGGGGAAGACCTGCTTTTCGGCCGTATCCCGCAGTTTGATGTACTCGTCGGACTTTGTGCTGAGTCCCATCTTCTTGAGCTGGAAGATATTCAGCAGGGGCTGATCGGGCTTTTTCAGAATGGATGTGTCCTTAAAGAGCACATCAACCGACATGTTGATCGTGAGTTCGCTCTTTCGCATCACATTGGCCATGTCCGTGACGGTAACGCCGTCCACTCCGCGACGGGCCAGCCTCTGGGCTTCGCTCCCGGCCGTTTTCTCACGCTGGGTTGCGCTGCCTGCGGAGACTTCCACAAGCGTCATGAGATTCATCGCCGTCATGTCCGGCCCGGCAGGCTGCGGGGCAGGGGCCGGCTGGCCTTCCGGCCCGGCCGGGATCGAACCGTATGTTTCCGAGAGCTTTTGGGGCTTCATCAGCTCAAGCCCCTGCCGCTCCTGCTGTTCCTCTGCATGCTCGAGCGCATCGTCGATCTGGCTGAGCATCGCCCGGTTGCTCACCTCCTTGATGATGAGGGCATTCAGGTCGAAGAGGGCGTCAGCGGCAAATCCCGCATCGGCAGCATCCTTGTTGATGTGCATTTCGCGCTGCAGCGCCGACTGCAGCAGATCCATTTCCTTGGACGTGAACGTCTGGTAGATGGTCGCAAGATCGGTATTGGAAAGCTTTTCAATCGCCCTGGTGAAAATCCACATCGTGTTTTCACGCTGCTCGGGGGTGAGCTGCCCGAGACTGGCCATGCGCCCGATCTGGGTCTTTCCAGCCATGAGGGCGCCAAGCAGGGACTTGGCGTCGAACTTGCCGCTCGGGTTGGTGAGCGCCTTGAGCGTGTCCTCGGCCATGGTCTTCAAGCCGGCAGTGCCTCGGGCGATCTTGGTTGCCTGCGACCAGCCTTCACCGGGAACCGAGTTGGAAGGAATCTTGTCAAGAGCAATCGGCTCGCCGTTTCCGATCTGGAGCTTGTGATCACCGTAAACGCCGGTGGAGGAATCGATTCCCCGGGACTTCAATTCACTGGCAAGAACCTTATCGACGGTGATGGTCATGATGAAAGAGCCTTTCAGGCAAAAAGTTGGTTTACGGAGTCAATTGATAATTATACGTGCTGCAGGGTTCCGGCCGAATGCCGCGATGAAGGGGATCGGAAGCTGAAAACTGTATCAAATCATCGTCATTTCCCGGCCAAAAATAACGCAACATAATAGTAGTTATGTTGCATTTAATGCCCACGAATCAAAACTTCCAGCCACTGCTTGCGGATTTTGTGCTTTCCTGAAGATGCTCACTCGCGGACGTTCTCGCGCTCCAACTCCTTGTAGAGCTCTTCGGGCGTGTCATAGACCTTGCTCAGTCCGATCCCGGCCTCAATTTCCTCAATCGTTTCCCAAAGATCATTGCGCCTGTCGACGATCTCAAAAGGAATCCTGCCTTGGATGTCTATCTGGTGCATGAGCATGTTGACGACAATACTGAGGTTCAGACCCATGCGCTTTAGCCGCAGATCCACCCGTTTCTTGAACTTATCGTTGACGCGAACTTGCAAAACAGCGGTGGCCATGGGAAGTCTCCAAATCCTAATATGCTGAGTTTGATGCATTTCCTTGTCCGCCATGATGCTGACCCCGGCCTTTTGCTCAGCGCCGCTGCGCCGCCCGGGCATCGAGGCGCACTCCTCGCTGATAATGGCGGCGATGACGGCAAGCCGGCGGCACTGCACCGCCTGAGCGATCGCTCCATCAGCGCAGCCATCCCGCGAATTCTTCTCCTGATTCCTTTGGCTAAAGAAATCGATGAAACAAAATACGCTTCAAATTTGAAACATTCTGCGCTTCATCCGCTATCATCCGCATCTGTCACCAAAGCTCGAACCCACTACATGCCCCAGTCCATATGGCAAAACCCTGGATGGCCAAGTCTCTCCTGGGATCCCTATCTCGTCACCCGGGCTCTGAGCGACGCTCGCCTGCAGCAAGGAAAATTATTGGGCAAGACATCCGTGCTTTCAGCCACAGGACGCCAAGGCTTCTGGACAAAATCTCTGGAGGAAGAAATCCTGCGGTCTTCAGCAATCGAAGGCGAATTGCTCGATCGCGAAAGCGTGCGTTCGTCCCTGTACCGGGCTCTTGGCATCCCCATGCAGGAAAAAACGCTTTTGTCGCACCACGCGGATGGAGTTGTGGAAGTTCTTCTTGATGCTGTTCAGCGTTTTGATCGCCCGCTCTCCGAGAAACTCCTTTTTTCTTGGCACAAGGCGCTTTTTCCCACGGGACAATCCGGTCTGCACACGCTCCGGACAGGTTCCTTCCGAAAGACTGCCATGGAAGTGGTTTCCGGTCCTTTCGGGAAACAGACAGTGCATTTTGAAGCGCCCCCTGCCGAACGGGTTCCGGCGATGATGGCACAGTTCCTCGAGTGGTTCAACTCCAACCGCGGCAGTCTGGATGGTCTGATCCGCGCCGGCATTGCCCACCTCGCCTTCGTCACGATCCACCCGTTTGAGGACGGCAACGGGCGCCTCGCCCGGACCATCACGGAGATGGCGCTTTCGCAGGACGAAAACTCCAGCGTTCGCCTGTACAGTCTCTCGGCGCAAATTCTTCTTGACCGCGGAAACTACTACGACTGTCTGGAACAGACGCAGAAAGGTTCGGGCGACATCTCGGCCTGGCTGATCTGGTTCCTCACGACCTTCCGTGATGCACTCCGGAGTTCCGAAGCCCGGTTTGACAGAATTGTTGCAAAAACAAGATTCTGGGATGCGCATGGAGATGTCCCCATCTCAGCCGCGCAGAGAAAGGTTCTCAACCGATTGCTCGATGGATTCGAAGGCAACCTGACAACGCGCAAATATGTGGGCATCAGCGGCGTGTCACGCGCGACGGCCTGGCGCGAAATCCACGACCTGGTTTCCAAGGGCCTGCTCAGCCCCCTTCCCGGCTCTGGCAAGCGGTCTTCTTATCGCATTGTTTTGACAGATCCCCACGGAGAATGTTGAGACCTTAGCCTACCTTGCCTCTCAGAACGCCGCCGCCATGTAATACGGCAGGTACCAGATGTCCTCCTTGTTCTGGATCTCTCCCGGATGCAGAACAATGCTCTCGCCTATTCTGCTTCCATATCGGGCCTTCAGCCGAACCAGCGACTTCGCCTGCCGGGACGCACCTGACTTGACCTCCACGGGGACGAGCTTTTTTCCGATCCGAATGACAAAATCGACTTCCAGAATTGTTCTTCTGCTCTCGGCATCGCGCTCTATGTAGAAGAATGCCCGCCGCCCGCTTGCCCGAATGCACTGGGCAACCATGTTTTCCAGGATCATGCCCTCGTTCACCTGAAGCCGGTCAAGAAGGATCGCCTTGTACAGTTCGTTCTCAAGATACGGACGGTCTCTGAAGGCAAGCGACACGAGCAGCCCGGTGTCCATCATGTAGCACTTGAAGGCCGTGCCGCCTGCAACCAGGTTCAGAGCGGCGCTCGGCTCATCAAGCTGGGCCGCCAGATTGACAACCATCGACTCGTCCAGCCAGCGAATCGGCCCCCTGAAGCTTCGGAGCCGCGCATTCGGATCTATATGGGCCAGCACGTACCTTTTGTCGTGCTTGGAGAGCTCCGCGGGGATTCTCTCGAAAAAACTGCGCACATATTCGGCGTTTTCTTCGTTTTGCTCCTGCATGTCAGAGGCATACAAATTCAAAATCTGCTGCTTGACGAAGTCCGCCTTGCCGAAGTCCTTGCTTGTCAAAAATGCCTCAACAGCCTGAGGCATTCCGCCTACCATCATGTATTCCCGAAACACCTTCATGAGCGCCTGATGCATCGCCCCCATCGGTTTTCTGCTTTGGAAGTGCTCTCGAATCAGCGGCATCGCCATGTTGTTTCCCTTGGCCCAGAGGTATTCCTCAAAGTCCATCGGCAGAACCTCCAGAACGTATTCCTCCGAAGGAATCAGAATGTCCTTGCTTCTTTTCGTGATGCCTGCCAGAGAGCCGGTTTCAAGGAAGTCGTATCTGCCATCCTCAAGGAGCGTCTTGAGCGCCTGTCTGGCAGGAGGAAACAGCTGAATTTCGTCCAAGATGATGAGTGACTCGCGGGGATGGAGCTGCGTGTTGTAGACAAACTGCAGCGTCGCGAAAAGAGTATCCAGATCCCGCAGGCTGTTGACGAAAAGATCCTTCACAGCCGGATCGATCTGGTCAAACCTGACGAGAATGTAGGAGCGGTACGCTTCCCGGCCCAACTTCTCGGCGAGCGTTGTCTTGCCGACGCGGCGCGCTCCTTTCAGAAACAATGCATAACGCGGAGCAAACTCCCGCTTCCACTGAAGCATTCGGTCGAAAATTTTCCTTTCGTACATCAAAAGCCCCCTCCTGAAATCGGGCTGTTTCACGTTTGCGCAACAATTTTATCAGTCATTTTTCACGTTTGCGCATGTTTTTTGATTGCCAATTTTCACGTTTGAGCAAATATTTTTCATGCCACTTTTCACGTTTGCACCAGTTTTTCGGCAGCCGATTTTCACGTTTGCGTCAATTTTTCGACCGTCCCTCCCATTGCACCCAGCAATAAAACGGGCCCGCCTTTGGAGCGAGCCCGCCTTGCCGATGAAAGCCGAACTGTCAGATCAATACTTCACGCAGGAGAACACCGGGTACCCCTTCAGATGCTCGCGCCCCTTCAGGTCGACAAGCTCCATCAGAACCACGATGCCGGCAACGATTGCGCCTGACTTTTCGGTGAGCTCGACCATCGCCTTGATGGTGCCGCCCGTCGCCATCAGGTCATCGACAAGCAGCACCCTCTGCCCCTTCTTCAGGGAATCGGCGTGGATCTGCAGGCTGTCCTTGCCGTACTCGAGGTCGTACTCGGCGGTGATGACCGCGCGCGGCAGCTTGCCCGGCTTTCTGGCCAGAATGAGCGGCTTGCCGTTTTCGTAGGACATGGCGGCGCTGAAGATGAAGCCGCGAGACTGCGATCCCATGATGGCGTCATACTCAACGTCCCGAGTGAGATCCATCATGGACTGGACGGCCATGCGCAGTCCCTGCGGGTGATCGAGCAGCGAGGTGATGTCGCGGAAAAGAACACCGGGCTTGGGGAAATCGGGAATCTCGGCAATCAGGCTTTTGATCTGTTCGGATTTATCCATTTCTTCTTCGGGCGGCTCTGCGGCCGCCCTCTCCTCTTGGTCTTAATTGTTCGGGATTAGGAAACGAGCGAGACGATGCGGAAGCCGAAGAGCACGAAGACCGTCCACATGATCGGGCTCACTTCACGCGACTTGCCGCAGGCAACCTTCAGGAGCACCCAGGTGATGATCGCGAACATGATGCCATTGGCGATGCTGTACGTCAGAGGCGTGAGCAGAATCGCCATGAACGCTCCGGCAACGTCGGCATAGTCGCCGCTGAAGTCAATGCGGGTCGTGGACTGAACCATGAGCATGCCCACGAAAATCAGAGCCGGTGCCGTGGCAAAGGCCGGAATCGCGAGGAATATGGGGCTCAGAACGAGCGAGCACAAGAACAGAACGCCAGCCACCATGGCGGTCAGACCCGTTCTGCCGCCTGCTGCAACGCCGGCGCTCGACTCGACGAAACTCGTCACCGTGGACGTGCCAAGGCAGGCGCCCGCGACCGTGCCCAGAGCGTCCGACATGAAGACGCGGCCCACGCGCGGCAGGTACCCGTGCTTGTCAAGGAGCCCTGCCTTGTCGGCAACGCCCACAACCGTGCCGACCGTGTCAAAGAGGTCGACGTACAGGAAGCTGAGCGTAATGGCGATGAATTCGGTGATGTGCGTGGCGGCCCAGGCAAAATCAAACTGGAATGCCGTCTTGGTGATGCCGTCAAGCTGCAGGCCCTTGGAAAAATCCGGGAAGATGTTCGGTCCCTGATACCAGCCGGTGACCTGTGCAATCATGCCGAAGGCCCAGGTGAGCAGGATGCCGATCAGCACGGCGCCGGTCACCTTGTAGCTTGTCAGCACAAAAATCAGCAGCAGCCCAGCCAGGCACAGAACCACGGGGGCCGCACTCAGGTCCCCGAGCGAGATCAGCGTGGCCTGATTGGCCACCACGATTCCGGCGCCCTTCAGGCCGATCAGCGCAATGAACAGGCCGATGCCGCCGCTGATGCCGAGCTTCAGGGCGATGGGAATGCCGTTCACAATGCGTTCACGGAAGCTGAAAAGCGACAGCACGATAAAAACAACGCCTTCCAGGAACACGGCGGTCAGGCCGATTCGGAAGGCATTGGGGTCGCCCGCCAGATCGCCAAGGCACACCGAGAAGGCAAAGTAGGCGTTCAGCCCCATGCCGGCGGAAAGCACGATCGGGTAGTTGGCAAGCAGCCCCATCACGAAGGTTGCAAAGGCCGATGCGATCGCCGTGGCGACGAACACGCCGCTCGCGTCCATGACGTTGCCAAGGATGTTGGGGTTGATGGCAAGGATGTATGCCATCGACAGGAACGTGGTCAAACCGGCAATGCACTCACGCCTGACGTTTGTCCCGTTTTCCGCTAGATGAAAATAATCGTTGAGAAAGCTCATGCCGCACCTCCGCCGTGCGCTGGTACCTGAAGATCCGATTATAGGAACATATCCTCTGCTTCATTTTCCCGTTTGGGAAAACACCGTGCTGATTGCAGAATTTGAGACCTTTTTCGCACTGCGGCTACTCCAAAAGGCGTAGCCGGAATCCACCGGGCGAAAAAGACTCTTTCCCTCGGCCGCCACCAAACCATCTGTCAGGCCGAGAAAGGTGCGTCCCTGCCTGATCCCTGTGCCTGCCGTAGCAGTGCTTCTCTCCGGCAGCTTGTTCAGCGGCGCGTCCTGCCGCAGGCAAACTTCAGAATCCCCCAGGTGATGATGGCAAACGTGATGCCATTGGCGATGCTGTACGTGAGCGGCGTGATCAGTATCGCCATGAACGCTCCGGCTGCGTCGGCATAGTCGCCGCTGAAGTCGATGCGGGTCGTGGACTGGACCATGAGCATGCCCACGAAAATCAGGGCCGGCGCCGTGGCAAAGGCCGGAATCGCAAGGAAAACAGGACTCAGCACGAGCGAAAAGAGGAACAGCGCGCCCACAACCATGGCGGTCAGCCCCGTTCTGCCGCCCGCGGCAACGCCGGCGCTCGACTCGATGTAACTCGTCACCGTGGATGTGCCAAGGCAGGCGCCCGCGACCGTGCCAAGCGCATCGGCCATGAACACGCGGCCCACGCGCGGCAGTTTCCCCTGCTTGTCAAGGAATCCGGCCTTGTCCGCAACGCCTACAACCGTGCCGATCGTATTGAAGAGGTCGATGTACAGGAAGCTCAGCGTGATGAAGATGAATTCCGCGATGTGCGCGGCAGCCCAGGAAAAATCGAACTGGAACGCCGTCCTGGTGATTCCGTCCAGCCGCAGCCCCTCGGAAAAATCAGGGAACAGGCTCGGCCCCTGATACCAGCCCGCGGCCTGCGCCAGCATGCCCAAAGCCCAGGTGAGCAGGATGCCGATCAGCACGGCGCCGGTCACCCCGTAGCTGGTGAGCACGATGATCAGCAAGAATCCGATGAGGCACAGAACCGCGGGAGCCGCACTCAGGTCTCCGAGCGAGATCAGCGTGGCCTGATTGGCCACCACGATGCCGGCGCCTTTCAGGCCGATCAGCGCGATGAAAAGGCCGATGCCGCCGCTGATGCCGAGCTTCAGAGCAAGGGGCATGCCGTTCACAATGCGCTCGCGGAATCTGACAAGCGACAGCAGGATGAAGACAATGCCTTCAAGGAACACGGCGGTCAGCCCGATCCTGAAGGCATTGGGGTCGCCCGCCAGATCGCCCAGGCACAGCGTGAAGGCAAAGTACGCGTTCATCCCCATGCCGGCGGAAAGTCCGATCGGGTAGTTGGCAAGCAGCCCCATCACGAAGGTTGCAAAGGCCGATGCGATCGCCGTGGCGACGAACACGCCGCTCGCGTCCATGACATTGCCAAGGATGTTTGGATTGACGGCAAGGATGTATGCCATCGACAGGAACGTGGTCAAACCTGCAATGCATTCACGCCTGACGGTCGTCCCGTTTTCCGCCAGATGGAAATACTTGTCAAGAAAGCTCATGCCGCATCTCCCAGCAGTGCGCCGATGGCTGATGATTTGATTATACGGTCTGCTTCTTTTTTAAAAACAAGAGATGACTGCCGGCAAGGACCTCTCTTTTGCCCTGCTTCCCCCAGGCCGGACGCAGCAAAAAGGCGGCCGGGCAAAAGAGTCTGACTCTCTCATCCGGCCGCCGGCCAAACCACCTAACAAGGAGAGGAAAGATCGGTTCGGCTTAGTCCTTGAGCTTGTCGAAGTAGTACTTCTTGTTGCGGCTCTTGCCCGTGATCTTGAGCGGAGTCACTTCCCACAGTGTGATCAGGTTCACCTCGGGCCTGAGGTACTCCTCAATCTGCTTGTCGGTCTTTACCGGCGCGTGGTGGTGCACGATCTTGTACATGAGCTCGGCCTTTTTCTTCGGATCGGTGATTGCGCGAACGGTGCCGGAAACGACGACGCTCACGAAGTTCACGGCAAACTCTTCCTGGACGATGTTGTCCTTGGCGGTGTAGCACAGGGACACGTACTTGTTCTGGCGCATGTTCACGGTCTTGCGCCCCTTTTCATCGGCAGCGCCGTGGAAATAGATCTTGCCGTCGTCATAGACAGGCGTGACGGGGACGCCGTAGGGGATGCCGTCCTTGTCAGCCGTGGAGAGCACGGCGTGCGGAACGTTGCGGATGACCGTGAGCGCCTCACGGTCGGTCAGCAGGCGGTCTGAGCGGCGCAGATCGCGGTCGGTGCCGACGTTCCTGCCGGACTGTCTGGGCTTCTCGCCGGCGGCGTTGGCGGCAGAGATGCCAGCAAAGGCGGCGGCGGAAGCGAGGGCGGTGCAAAGGGCCTTGCGACGAGAAAGCATTTTCGTTCTCCTATCTTCGTTTGAGAGCCCCGCGACCATCGGGAGCTCGTGTCTGATGGAGCGAAATCTAAAATCGCCTCGGCCCCTCTCCCCCCGCAGTTTCAGACTGTCCGCCCCCCGCAGTTTTCTTCGATCGCGCGGATAAGCGCCTCGGCGCCCCGCATCAGCTCGACCAGGGAGAGGCAAAGGCAGTTGAAGGCAAAGCCGTGAACGGCCCCGGCCGCATGCGCAAAGCTGCTGAGAGGCACAATGGGCAGATCCGCTCTGGAAAGCGCCTTCAGAACAAGCGGCTCGATGCCGGCAAATTCCGGAGCAAGGACAAAGCTCAGCCATGCGCCGCTGGCAGCCTGAGCGAGTCTTCCGACACTCTCGGGCATCCGGGCAAAAAGATCCCGCAGCGCGGCACGGCGCTCCCTGGCAAGAAGCGTCATCCTGCGCTCGTGCAGGGCCGGCGCCTCGCTCTGCAGGTATGCCGCAAGAGCCCGCTGCTCAAGGAGCGATGGCCCGGCACCCGCAAGTGCCGCAGCCCCTGCAAAGGCACTCTCCAGTCCCTTTGGCGTCACGATGAATCCCACCCCGGCCGCGGGCGGTGCAACAAGGGAAAAACCGCCGCAGTACACCACGCACTCGTCTCCGAAGGGCGCTGCCTTGAGCGGCATCTCCGGCGTGTCCGTCTCGGGAAACTCGCTGCCTTCGTCGCATTCGATCAGCATGGCGCCGCTCGTTCTGGCCCAGATGAGGAGCTGCTTTTTGCGCCGTCTGGCAAGCGCAACGCCAAGCGGCATCTGGCATGCAGGCGTGAGCACCGCCCCGCGGCACGCATTCAGACGCGAATCCTCCTCTGAAAACGCCAGTCCCTCGCCATCGACTTTGCAGCCCACTGCATTCAGGGCGCAGGCATAAAGCTGCGATGCGATGAACGGAGCACAGGGGGACTCGACAAGCACGGACTCGCCCGGCGTGAAAAGCAGCGAAAGACTGAGGGAGAGGCTCTGCCGGAATCCCGTTGTCAGAATGATGCTGTCCGCCCCGCAGGAAATGCCGCGGCGCTCGCGAAGGCGTCCGGCAATGGCCGAGCGCAGTGCTGGCAGCCCGCAGGAAAATGCGCCGCTGCCCAGCAGCCACGGACTTTTGGCAAAGCGCACAGCCTCTGAGACCCAGCCCTTCATGCCGCCCTCCTCATGCTCGGGCCTGCCCGCAAGAAGCACAGCCTCGGGGCAGGAGCCGGCAGGCAAAGCGGCAAACCGTCTTGCCTCTTCGATTCTGAAGGCATTTCTCGCGGGCAGTCCGGCCGGGAATGTCTGGCGGATGCCGGGGTGCGGCGAAGCCCCCGTTGCGGCAAGCCTGCCCGAGACGAAGTAGCCCGAGCGGGGACGCGCCTCGATGATGCCCTGCTCGGCGAGCGTTGCATAGGCTTGGGAGACCGTGTCCTCGGACACGTTCAGCTGTCTGGCGAGCGTGCGCACGCCAGGCAGCTTCTCGCCTGCCGGGAGGATTCCCGCGGAAATGTGCGTGCGGATCTGCTCGGCAACCTGCCGGAAAAGCGGCTTTGCGCGGTCTTTTCTCGCCTGCACGAAAAGAACTGGTGTTTTCTGGGACATGGCTCGGAAACCTTTCGGCAAAACGCTTGCCGGCTGTCTGGGAAAAGCCTGCCGGACGAAGGACGGTACTGCCGGCGGCGTCAGGGATCATACCAACGCCGCACTGAAAAAACACAGGAACGGCCGGACCTGATCCCCCTGCATGAACGCAGACAGCAGATGCGGAAAAACTTGTTTCAAATCATCAGTTTAATGGGAAATACCAAGGGACACTGGAAACGCACGCAAGCTATGATTTCATTGCAAAGGCAAGATTGTTCCACCCCCCCTTTTTTCAAAGGAGGATGCCATGAGTCTTCCAATCGAATTTCTGCTTTTGCTGCTGAACGTCAGCCGCACGGGAAGCGTCAAGCACGCCGCCCGGAGAATGGATGTTTCCAGTTCAACCGCCCACCGGCAGCTCACTGAAGTGCGGGCGTACTACCGCGATCAGCTTTTCAGGCACGCTCAGGGCGGGCTCCAGTTCACGGCCCTCGGGCGCGAGCTGATTTCAATCCTCGAGCGGCTCGAAAAAGCCTACCTTGCCGCCCATGCCTGCGGCAAGCCCGATCTGGCGCAGCAGCGCCGGGAACTCAGAATCGGACACCCCATGTGCGAGTCTTCCGTCATGCACTCGGATCTGATCGATCTGGCGATGGGCTTTGACCACGGAGTCCGGCTCCTGCTCATGCCCATCCGCGGCGAGCGGTTCGAGGCGCTGCGCGATCACTCGGTGGATTTTCTGATCAGCACGAAGCAAGCCGCTCCGGGCGGAGAGTTTCAGAGCCTTGCGCTTCCGAGCGAGCGGCTCGTGCTCGTCTGCGACCCGGAGCTTGCTGCGGCCAAGGCTGGCGCCGCGCTCTCCGATGAGGAAGTCCTGCGCTACGCCTTCGTCGATGTGCTCGAACGGAGTCTGGACGGACACGAGCACCTGATGCGCAGCACGTACTTTGCGCAATGGAGGGCGGCCGAATCGGCGCACAAGATCCCCCTGGCGGCCGCGATCGGCGCGTCGCTTGCCAAGAGCAAGCTGCTCATGGTTCTGCCCGAAAGGTATGCCCTCCTGCTGCAGATGGCGCAAAGGGCGGCCATCGTGCACACCGTGTCGGGCCCCGCGCTCGTCGAGCGCCGCCTCTACTGGCACCAGTCGATGCATGAGGACACGTTCATGCAGTGGATCAGATCCATCTTCACCGAGGCTCCCGCGCTCGAGCGGTGAGGCCGCGCGGCCTCGCCGGGAAGCCCCTGATGCGCCCTATGCGCGGCCGGCAAGAAAGTCGCCGGCGCTCACAACCCGCACGCCCCTGCGGGTGCGCCAGGCGGCAAAGCGCCCCTCGGTGACGAGGATCTTTTCGAACACGTCGGGAATGCGCATCAGCTCGCGCACGCCGTCGCTCTGCTCGCAGGCCGCTGGGTTGAGCGCGGGCTCATAGCGGATGTAGCGGGGCTGGCCCCCTCGCACGCAGAAGAATCCCGCCTCGATGCGGCGCTTGACCGCCCTCGCCCCGTCCGGCCTTTCGACCGACGTGAGAAACGCCCACTGAAGATCCCCTCTTGCCGCGTCTTGAGACGCCGCAATCTCGCAGAGCCGCAGCTGCCTCAGCGGGAGGCTTCCCGCCAGGCGCCTTGCGAGTTCGGGCGAAGTGAGGAACTCGTGCAGCCGGATGTCCCGGCTCGAAACCCGGCTGATCAGCAGGGCATCCTCAAGCGCCGAGAGCATCGCCTTCACCGTCTTGTCCGAGACGGCGTGTCCGAGCGCGCTCATCCGGCCGGCAAGCGCGTTTGCCGAATGCCCCTCGCCCATCGTGCGGGCGACATGAACAAGAAGCTCCAGCATCTGGGCCGGGCTGCGCAGCCGGTGTTCGGCCGCTGCCGCTTCAAGGATGGCGCCGAGCGTGCTCTTCCAGCTCTCCGCGCGCCAGGGATCCTCCGCCTCCACGCCCGGGAAATCGACCCTCGAGGCGAATGCCCCCGTCTGCGCAAGAAGCGCAAAGCGCTTTCTGTGCACTTCGGCAAACACCTCGATCTCTGCCCGGCCCGCAAGGCCGCAGAGCACCCCAAGCTCCCCGCTCTCAAGCATCCCTGCGCATCGCACGAGCACCGCGTGCCTGCCAGGCCCCGTGATCCGCCCGAGCACGGCCGAGCGCAGAGCCGCCTCGCCCCGCACGCTACGGGCATCAATCTCAATGAGATGCTCCCCGGGCACGCCTTCGCGCGCGAGCAGCTCCGGCAGATCCCGGGCAAACAGCGTTTCGAGCGTTCCTTCGGCGCCCATCAGCGCATGCACCCTGCCGCTTTGAAGGGCTGCCGCAATGCGGTCCAGATTGGAAATCATCGTTTTTCCGAATAAATGTTGTTTTCAACCTTTTTTCGGATTATACGGCAAAAAGCATTCCAGCCGGCCCTGCCCGGCGAAGGCAGTCCGGGCGGCGTGCTAGGACACGATGGCGCCGCCGATCCTTGCGAGGATCCTGCCGATCACATCCCGGTCCTTGGCCTTCCAGGCATTCTTTCTGAGCGTCATCACGTGGAAGTTGTCGGAAAGCCCGGCCTTGATGGCCTCGCGGTAGGTGAAGGAAATCCGCAGCGGCTCGCCTGGCTTGATGCAGATCGAAAAGGTCGAAGCCGGCGTCTGCTCGAGCTCGGGCACGCAGTACACGGTCTGAAGCGGGCTCACGAAAAGCACTTCGTCCTGGAAGACGAAATTGCCGAAGTCGAGCTTTCGGCAAAGAACAAGGCGCCCGAGATCGTCGCGCCCCTCGGACACCGTGCAGGCGCGCACGTGCTCGAGGAAAAAATGCGGACGGCGCGCAAAGGCGGCAAGCGCACGGCTGAGCGCCTGTTCAAACTGCTGCGCGCTCTTGCCCTCGGGACCCCTGACGGCGATCTCGTGCGTGAGCACGACGGGAAAACTGGCTTGATGGATCTGCTCGGTCACTTTGCTCTCTCAGACGGAAAAAACGAACGCCCGGGGCATGGGGCGACATCGCGAGACTAGGCCAAAAGCTGCGCAAAGTCTAGAGAAAACAACAGCAAAGCCCATGTCAAGCCCCGGCGCAAATCGCTTATAGAAAAATAGAATCTTTTGATTTACAATGGATTTATTCGTTTTGATGCATCAAATATTCACTCATGCCGCCAACCAGGGACAGCAATTTGTCAAGCCCGGCCGTCAGACGCTGGGCCGAGATGGAGTTCATTGACTCCATCGGCTGGATGCGCGCTGTCGCCCTTGCAGGGCCGCCAGGGTGCGGAAAGTCGACGCTTGCCCGTGCTCTGCTTCCTGGGGCGGTGTACTGTCCGATGACTGCACGACAGGCGCAGCGGATGGCAAAGATCGATCCCGAGTCGCTTCTGCCTGCAAACCCGGACGCCCAGGCTCTGATCGACGATGCCGATCAGGCTGCGGCCGTGTGCCGCTTCATTGCAAAGCGCGCCGACGCAAAGCCCGTTCCGGGGCGCTTCATTCTCACGACCTCCACGGATCCTGCCGCACTCGCCGAGTTCGGCCCCGTTCTGGGCGGCAGGCTGCGCGTGGTGCGCCTGCGCCCCATGACGGCAGCCGAAGCCCAGGGCGCCATGCCTTTTTTTCTCTCGCGCATGTTTGCGGGGGACTTTGGCTTTGAGGTTCCGCAGGAAGAAGCCGGCCTTGAGCGGTTTCTGGCGCTTGCCGTGCGCGGAGGGCTGCCCCTTGCAACCCAGGCCGAAACGCCCAAGCTGCGCGCCGCCGCCCTTCAGGGCGTGATCGACATGGCGGTGCGGCGCTGCGCGGCGCTGCAGAAAACGCGCAGCGTCCGCTCGATCCAGGCCGTGTTCGAGGCCATCGCCCAGTCTTCGGGCTCGGTTTTCAACGCATCGGAACTCTCGGACCTGAGCAAGTGCGACCCGCGCACCGTGTGCGCCTATTCGGACGCGCTGCACAGCCTGTATTTCGTGGAAAGCATCCCGGCCTGCACGCTTGTGCAGGCGGCCAAGAGCCCCCTGCTCGTCATCTCGGACTCCGGACTCATGGCATACCTGTGCGGCATCAAGTCGACAACGGACAGACTCCTGCGGCACCTGCCCGAACACTCCCCGGAGATCGCCCGCGGGCTTCTGGTCACCTGGGTGCATGCCCAGGTCGTCGCAGAAGCCGATCTGGTCGACGGCCTTCGCATCTCGCACATCCGCACCCGCACCGGGCGCCTCATCGACCTCGTGCTCGAGCGCGACGACGGACAGATCCTGGCGCTCAAAGTCAAGCTTGGGCTGAGCGCCGGCAAGGACGACTTCAAGGATCTGGTCTGGCTGCAGCAGAGCCTGCCCGGCAAAAGCGTGACCGGCGTCGTGCTGCACGCCGGGCATGAAGTCCAGATTCAAAGCCCGACGCTTGCGGCGATACCAATGAGCAAATTCTGGCTCTACTGAATTCTTTCCCTTTCGCCTTGTCCGGCACCGCGCACCAAATGCGCCCCAGTCCCCGGCCTTCGTTCCAAAACGAATGCGCCGGCCTGTTTTGAGCAGCCGGCGCACTATGGTCAAAAGTCAAGTCCACGCTACGGAGAGACGGGCGTGACGATCTCAAGCTTCTCGGGAGCCGTCACCTTGACGGCATGCTTGACGACGGATTCGCTGTGCGGCGCAACCTGCAGCTTCCACTTGAGAACGTTGTCCTCAAGCACGGGGCTGGGAGCACCGGAATACTCCACTGTCACATCCTTGTGCACGCTCTTCGGACGCGGCCTTTCGACCGACACGTTCACAGCCTGGTCGCGGTCGTTGCGCACCGTGTAGCTCCAGGCCCAATCCCAGATGCGGGTCTTGCCGATAAAGCCTTCGGTTCCGCTCTTTCGGGGCTCGGTCTTGGCGGTAAGGCGCACGCGCGGATCATTGCCAAAGGCAAGGAACACCTTGCCCTCCCTGGGCGAGAAGCGATCCTGGCCCACGGCAACGCCCTCGACGCTGAGCGTTGCCTGCGCTTCGGGCCAGACCATCGCGCCGTCGAGCTTGTGCTCGGCGCAGATGTAGACCTGCGCATCGCGGTTGAGCGGCCGCACGGTCCAGACCAGAGGCTCGTTCCAGAGCCCAGAGGCAAGCAGGATCCGGCTCTCGCCCTGCACCAGCCCCTTCATCGAAGGCGTCCAGGCGGCGTATCCGCCCTGGGTGTTTGCAACCACGACGGGGGCCCTGGAGCCGGTGCTCTTCATCATCATCCTTGCCGGAGCCTCATCCATGACCGCGGCCGCCATCATGTTTCCGTCGCCCCGGGCGCGCACCCGCTCGATCTGCCGCTCATAGCCGACATTCCAGCTGCGCACGCTGCCGGGCCTGACCGGACCTGCGCCCTTGCTCACGAGGCTCACTTCGGTGTTCTTCCAGTCAAAGCAGGTGTTCTGCTGCACGATCGCCTCGAGCCGCACGGCAATCCGTCCCATGCCGTCCTTGCCGGGCACGCAGTCGATGTTGTAGGCCGGCTGCCAGCGGCTGTCGGAGATCCGGTAGCTGTAGCGCACCTTGACCGAGCGCGCGCCCTCATCGGCAAGGGCCGCCTTCACAAGGAGCCTAGTCGTCTGGTTCTTCGGGTAGGACTTGAGCAGCTCGTCGATCTCGGCAATGCTGCGCTTGGCCTTTTCGATCGAGACATAGAGCGCGGGAATGTCCACCTTGAGCGGATCCTTATCCTCGGCGTTCTCAATCTGAGCCTTCCAGAGCGTGACCTGCCCGTTCAGCCGAACCCGTTCGGCCTCAAGCCGCACGCGCTCAGCGGAGAGCTCGCCCTGCGCGGCGCCGGTCACGATCCTGCGCGTGATGCGCGCCAGCGGCGCGTCCCCGGGAACGATCTGCAGATCGGTTGCGTTTGCCGGGAGCAACATCCGCACCGTCGGCACCCCGTCCTCGCGCTCAACAGGGAGCGTCTCTTCAACATAGAGCACCGCCCCCTGGGGCGAGAGCACCGCCCGCACCGGGTCGGCAATCCGCCCGTCTGCGGCAGAGGCGGCTGCAATGCAGGGAAACGCGGCAAAGAGCACTGCCGCCTGGAATTGAGTCTTTGACATGGTCGCTCCTCAAGAAAACACAATACTGCGCCGGGCCGCACGGCCGGAGCGGGAAAATCGCTTGGGAGTATTGTGCCTAAGAATAGGGGCGCCGGAGCCTGCCGCGTGTCAAACATTGCAACCGCAGGCAACAAAAGTTTGCTATCGGCGCTCCTGGCCCAACATGAGGCGCCTGCGCCGCTGCTCGAACAGGCACACGGCGGCCGCCGCACCCACGTTGAGCGACTCGCACGCCTCTTCGATCGGAATGAGGTACCGGGCGTCCGCGGCCTGAAGCGCCCGATCGGAGAGCCCCGGCCCCTCGGCGCCCATCATCCAGACCGTGCAGCCCGCCTCCCAGCCGCACGAACGGAACAGATCCATGCCGCCCCGCGCGTCGGCGGCAAGGCGCCGCGCAGCAAACAGATTGCGCAAATCCTCGGGCTCGACATTCTCGTAGATCACGGCGCCAAAGTGCGCCCCCATGCCGGCCCGCAGCACCTTGGGCGACCACAGGCAGGCGCTCGAGGGGGAAGCCGCGATTGCGCGCACTCCGCTGGCGACCGCCGTGCGGATGAGCGTGCCCGCGTTGCCCGTGTCCTGCACGCCGTCCAGATAGAGCGCGTCGCAGGCAATGGGACTGGCAGGACGTTCGGGCGCCGCGATCTGCACTTCAAGCGTGATGCCCACGCCCCGCTCGACCGGACTCACCGCATCGTACAGAGCCGCCCCGAGTTCGTAGGCGGCCGCGCCCGTGCTCCGGACGATCTCCCCGGCAAGCGCAAGCGCTTCGGCTGTCGCCGAATTCTCGCGGATCAGCACCGCTCGCACGGGAGCGCCGTGCTCGAGGATGACCTGAGCAAGATGGATGCCCTCGGCAAGCGTTGCGCCCGCCTTGCGGCAGGCTCTTGCCGATTCATTGAGTTTCTTCCAGTGCTTGTAATGCTCGTTGGCTGCCGAGGTGATGACTTTGAGCTGCATGCCGCTGTCCGTGGGGATAATCGAAAAACGCCTCTCATTGTACGGCAGAGGTCCGCGCGAAGCGCTCGGAACGGCGAACTGAAAGCGAGCAATGTCGCCCTTTCCCCATATAGAATGCCCGCATCAGCGGCAGCCGAAATCCTCCCTCTCATGCGTTTTTTCGACAAATCCTTTGACGAGCTCTCGGCCCGAGAGCTCTACGCCATTCTCAGAGCTCGCTCGGCGGTTTTCGTTCTCGAGCAGAAATGCCTCTATCAGGACATGGGCGGAATCGATTCCTCAAGCCGCCACGTCTGGGCGGAGAACGAAGGCGGAGAGCTGGCGGCCTATCTGCGGCATTTTCCGAAGGCGGGCGAACCGGGCGTCGCGCAGATCGGCCGCGTGCTCACGCTGGAGCGAGGCACAGGCCTTGGCCGCCGGATTCTCGAGGCAGGGATCGAGAGCGTGCGCAGCCGCACGTCCATGCGCGAAATCCATCTCGAGGCCCAGTGCCAGGCAAGAGGCTTCTACGAACGTTTGGGTTTTGCAGCTGAAGGCGAGCCTTTTGACGAAGACGGCATCCCGCACATTGCAATGCGCCTCACAGGTTTGATCCGCAGGAAGCCCCGCATTTAATGACATGGACCACCCTGATGTCCATCTTCCACCGCAGGTGGGACAATGGGGGTGTCAAATTCTCAGAAGGAGATCCATGTCATGGCAAAGTACATTAATCATCAAACGCTCGATGTCAAC
>OMXR01000029.1 GCA_900315045.1 uncultured Sutterella sp.
AGCCGGATCCTGGCGCATTTGCTGCAGCTGTCCGAGTGCAGTGCCGAGTGTGGCATTGTGCAGACAGCGAGCATACTCAAGCTTGCCCACGATCGTACGCCGCTCATGGTCGTCTGTGCGAATGGGAAGCTCGATAACAAAACTGGGAGTATTCATACTCTCAATGGTAGCGCAAAATCCGCATTCCTCCCCTCATTCAAATGCGGGGCTTTCTGCGGATCAAACCTGTGATGATCGCGGCCGCGATGACCGGGATAGTCATGAGAGCATCCTCCCTCAAGTACGACGCGGCCTGTTGAAGGCGCGTGCCCGAGCCGGACGGCAAGCCGCGCATTTGCTTCTTTGCCACACATTATGGATTTTGCAAAACGCCATCGCATTGCAGTTCTGCTTTCATGTTTTGCGAATGTGCAAAACCAATTTGTGCTCTGCAGCGAACCGTCTGAAGCAATGGGCAAAACTGTTCCTGAGCCGAACCCGCAAATGCCCGATGGGCAGGCCTCAACGAAAACCTTTCCCCAGTGTCGGGAGCCCCACAGTCTGCCGGCTGGGTCGGTGATAGATTCTGACCTCAGTTAGATAGCACTAGCCAGTGCATTAAGGAGAACACAAATGAAATCATCTCGCATCATTGCCCGGATGACGGCGCTCACGGCCGCCATGGCGATGGCCGGTTTTGCCGGTGCCGCCCAGAAGCTCACCGCCGACATCGTGGTCGTGGGCGCGGGCTCGGCCGGCCTTTCCGCTGCGGTGCAGGCTGCGGAAAAGGGCAAGAAGGTTGTGCTGCTTGAAAAGAACCCCTTCGTCGGCGGCTGCTCGGCATTTGCCGAAGGCCTGTACGGCGTTGAGTCCGAGTGGCAGCGCCTTGCGGCCATTCCGCTTACGCGCGACCAGGAATATCTTGACCAGATGCACAAGCAGTTCTACGTGGTCGATCCCTTCAAGAACCGCGACTTCATCGAGGGCAGCGCCGAGAACCTTGACTGGCTTGCCAAGCACGACATCAAGTTCCAGCTGATCCATGAATCGATGAGAAAGCTGCCGACCTGGCACGTGATCGGCGAGTACAAGGGCGTGAACCACGGTGCGGCCTTGGTGAAGGCCCTGAAGGACCACGCGGACAAGCTCGGCGTGGACACGCGCCTTGCCACGCCCGCAACGAGCCTCATCAAGAACAAGAAGGGCGAGATCATCGGCGTGAAGGCCAAGGGCAGGGACGGTGAGATCACGATTACCTCCAAGGCCGTGATTCTGGCTTCGGGCGGCTTTGGCGACGATCCGGAGAAGGTGCGCGACTGGCTGCACCGCGACCCCAAGGCGATCGGACCGTCCGTGCCGATCGGCAAGACGGGCGACGGCATCAAGATGGCGCTTGCCGCCGGTGCCGACATGGGCAACGTTTCCTTCATCGGCCATACGCACGCACACGGGCACGGCCTGAAGTTCCTCTCGAACCTGTACACCACGTCCTGGCAGCCCGCCACGATGTGGGTGAACTCCGACGGCAACCGCTGCGCTGACGAATCCGTCACGTTCTGCTTCATCGACTCGGCGAACATCATCTACGAGCAGTTCGGACACCACGTCTGGAGCATCTTTGACGAAGGCCAGGTCAAGTACATGATGGAGAAGGGCATCGACTCGGGCATTGGCGTGCTCGTGCCGGTCGGCGCCAAGCTGAAGGACCTCAAGAAGGACATCGACGAAGCGCTTGCCGCGAACTCGGACGTGTTCAAGGCCGCGGGCTCGGTCGAGGAGCTGGCCCGCAAGATCGGCGTTCCCGCCGATGCGCTCAAGGCTTCGCTTGAGAAGTACAACCGCGCCTGCGACAACCAGCACGACGGCGAGTTCCACAAGAACCGCACGTACCTGCGCAAGCTCGATCCCACCAAGCTCTATGCCATCCAGCTGAGCGCCGGGTTCTTCAGCACCTGGGGCGGACTGCGCACGAACCGCATGCACGAAGTGCTCGACACGCACAACAAGCCCATCCCCGGGCTGTATGCCGCAGGTCTTGAGGTTTCCGACATGGTCGGCCCGACGTACTCGGGCTGGACATCGGGCTACGCCTTCGGCTTTGCCTCCTATTCGGGCCGCCACGCGGCTCTGAACGCAGCAAAGAAGATCGACGGCGGCAAGAAATAATCGACGTCAGCAGCAGGGGGCGCTGCGCCCGGAACCGGTGCGCGTCCCTGAGACACTCCGCGGAGAAGCGATTTTCCCCGGAGTGTTTTTTGTTTTCTGGAAGATGCCGCTGCAGGGGCGGCAAGGCAAGGGCGTGCCGGATTTTGGTCGGCCGGACAAAGGGAGCCCGCGGGCTCAGACAGAGAACGAGAGGATCGAGATCACGGCAGCAGCGCCCAGCACGACACAGCCAAGAAGCCGCACGCGCGGGCTCTTGAGCCAGGCCTTCTTGTCGCGAAATAACACTCGATTGTCTATCTCGAGTTTGGGTCTTTTGATCATTGAAAGATACCGCTTGTTTTGGAAAGCTTGCCTTTCGGCGAATTTTTTATTTTATACAAATTCTCAAAAAAATTCATGGTGATTTTTCGATTTTCAGTATTTGCTCTTTTCCACATTTCATCATCGATGATCGATATTTCAGACAAAACAAAGCGCTGACAAAAAGTGCTATTTCCGGCCCGTTTCCGAGGGGCCGGAACACAAAATTTTGTGCTAGATTCTCCCGCCGTCCACAAAAGGAGGAAGGATATGAGAACTGGCAATTCGATGGCCCACGCACTGCAGCAGCGTTTCCAGACCATACCGCGCAATGCCGCGCATTTCTGTGAAGATTCCGCCCTCGAAGCTTTTCTCACGACGTGCCGAAACGTCTCCGCCTTCAGCACCCAGGAGGACGCCAGAAGCTGCGACAGCGCGCTTTCGTTTGCCTTTGCCGACGGCAGCAGGCTCGACGTGGGCAATCCCAAGCAGCGCGTCTATCCGGCCTTTGCCAAGGAAGTGCAGTAGGGCCGTCCTGCGGGCGGACCGCCGCTTCTTTTTCAGTCTTCGTCAAACACGTTCCGCTCAAGCAGGCCGAGGAGCCTCGCGCTGCGCGCCTCATACGCGGCGCACTTCTCCCGCACGCGCTCGCCCTCTGCGACAGTCATTGCGGGCAGGCGGAACTTCCAGCGCGCAATCATCCCGTTGTGGTGGGCGTCGGCGGCCTTGATGACCGAGGCCATGCGCGAGTGCGTGATCCGCTCGAAATACTCGGCATAGGGCTCGCTCGGTTTATGCGTGAGAAGCGCCAGCCAATGCCGGACGCTTTCCCGCTCGGACACATCAGGAAACAGTGCATCAAGGAGATGATCGACCTCGCGCTGCCCCGCTTCGGGAAGGTCCTCGTACACGTCGTGGCACAGGCCGATGATGTAGGCTGTCTCGGCGGCGGCCGCGTCGCCGTACCGGTTGAGGGAGATCTCGCGGGCCCGCGCCGCGACAAAGAGGCAATGCCCGACATAGGGGTACCCGCACGTGTCGCGGATCTCTGAAAACTCGTGGGCGATGGTGCACTCGAGCTCTTCAAGGAAAGACTGGCGAACCGTCTTTGCGTCCTGATCCATTCGATTCTCCTTCCGAAATTTGTTCGGGCAGCCCGAGCGTCCCGAGGCGCATGCCGCCGCTCCGTGCGAAGCGCCTGCGGGTTTCTTGGGAAAGGGCGGCTGCGCGCTCCTGCAGCCGATTGTAGCCGGAGTTGAACCTCCGCACGCTGGAATTCAGAGGTTTGCTGCGCCTTTACCTATCAAGCGCGATTCCGTGCTGCTTTTGAGTTCTTCGGCTACCTTCTCGGCGTGGCCGCTGTTCAGATACTGCATGAACTGATCATATGGAACGGGCTTTGAGAAGAAATAGCCCTGGATGAAGTCGCAGCCTATCCTGGCGAGACTGGCGAGCATCTCCATGGTCTCCACGCCTTCGGTCACGATGCGCATCTGCGCCTGCTGGAACATGCGCACGAGATCGGGCAGGAATTTCGCCTTTCCGCTGAAGTAGGCGTTCACGAGGTTTCGGTCGAACTTCACGATGCCGATCGGCAGGTCGAGGAGCCGCACGAGATTGGATGTGCCGGTGCCGAAGTCGTCAAGCGAGAAGTTCGCGCCGCGGTCCTTCAGGGTGAGCATCTGCTTGCGGATCAGGTAGTGGTCCTCGATCGAGGACTCGGTGATCTCGAAGCTGATCATGCTGAAGGGCACGCCGTAGCTCTCGACGATGTCCGAGAGTTCGGCGGCAAGCTGATCGTTCATGCACTGGGCGGGCGAGAGATTGATGCTGATCCTGTGAACGCCCTTTTGTTCTGGATGCTCCTTGGCGATGAACGCGCACACTTGCGAGACGACCTGTTTGCCGACTTCCATGATGTCGCCCGTGCGCTCGGCCACGCGGATGAATTCGTCCGGAGGAACGAAGCCGAGCTGTGGGTCGTTCAGCCGGGCGAGCGCCTCGGCTGCGATGATGCGGCCTTCGCGCACAGAATAAATCGGCTGGTAGTAGACCTCGATCCTGTGCTCCTGCAATGCGCGGCTCAGGGCGATCTCCACGAACTTGCCGCGGTCGAACTCGCTCGCGATTCTTTCATAAACGACGAAATTGCCCCGCTTGTTTTCGATATAGGTTCTGCTGAAAATATACGTGATGAAGTCAAGGGCCCTGGTGATTTCCTTCGGGATCAGCCCGTAGGTCAGGATCATCGACGAGACGGAGAGGGGCACTTCGCTTTCCGGCGACGTCCAGGTGCGCTCGAAGCGGACCTTGAGCTCGCGGATGAGGGCCTTTCTGTCCTGCACGGCCTGACCGCGCGACAGGAGCAGGAAGTCGCCGTGGCCAAAATAGAATACGGTGTAGTTCGGAAAGTGCTGCGTCATCCGTTTGCCGAAGATTTCCATGCTGCGCTCAAGCTGGTGCTGGCCGTAGAGCGTCTTTACCGAGGCGACGTTGTTGACCGTGATGGCGATGCAGTGGAACGGCCGCTTGGTGATCATGTACTCCCTGCCGATCTTGTCGAAGGCGTCCAGGCTGAACAGGTGCGTCTTCCTGTCCCGGTACAGATCCGGGTTCTGGGCCGAGAGGTAGATCACCAGGACGACCAGGATGCTGAAGTAGGGCATCACGAGCAGGGTGCTCTCGAACTGCTTGCGCAGCAGGATGCTTGCAATCAGGATGGCGTTGTAGCCGAGCATGCTGATTTTCAGGCGCCTGTCCATGCCATGCCAGCACACCCAGATGCACAGCAGCGAAGCGGCGATGTAAAAGTACGTGCAGTAGTAGATGATCTGGTAGGCCTGGCCGCTGCGGTAGCCGAGGTCGGGCGAAATGGTGAAAATGGCGGACGTCCAGGGCGTGGACAGGATGGCTGCGATGACGGCGAGGGCCGGACTCTGCGCCAGGCGCGAGACGGATTCGCCGAATGCGCTGTAGCCGTGGCATTCCGATGCCGTGTAGTCGAAAAGCGCCCAGCCTCTTGCGATGAATGCGAGGAAGTAGATCTGGTTGACCAGATAGAGCATCCAGGCCGGGTGGGCTTGCCAGTCCGCAATCATTTCGCAGGCGATGAGGTCAAAGACCGTCATCGTGAGGTTGGCGATCATCACCCAGAGAAAGCTTCTGCTCGAGCGGATGGGGAGGTTTTTTCTGGAGCAGTAGAACAGCAGAAGGATCAGCTGAATCGGAATCGCTGCCAGAGCAAAGTCATAGTTGTAGTGGCTCAGCCAATTCCACTGGAACATGGGTTCTCCGCGATGTTCGTTGGGGCGGCCGTGAAGTCACTCGAGGCCGCCCGTCTGGTGCTGCCTATCCTCATTCCGGAGTTTACCTGCTGGAACTGACTTTGTGTTGCGTTACGCCCTCCGGCATGGCGCCGCCGAAGGAAATCTCCGGTGCTGCACGGTGTGCGGCGGGGGAGGGTGCCAGTGCGCTCAGGCCGGGTCGCCCGCCGGCGCGGCAAGGCTCGGAAGCCCCTTTCTGAGCTCGCCCGCCACCTGCTGGGCGTGTCCGCTTCTGAGATACTTCATGAAATCCTTGGGCGGAACGGGTTTGGAGAAGTAGTAGCCCTGGATGTAGTCGCAGCCCATGGCGGCGAGGTTGCCGAGCATCTTGGCGGTTTCCACGCCCTCGGTCACGATGCGCACGCGTGCCTTCTGGAACATGCGCACGAGATCGGGCAGGAAGTTCGCATCGCCCCTGAAGTATGAGTTCACGAGGTTCCGGTCGAATTTCACGAAGCCGATCGGCAGATCAAGGAGTCGCACGAGGTTCGAGGTGCCGGTGCCGAAGTCGTCGAGCGAGAAGTCCGCGCCACGCTCCTTCAGGGTGAGCATCTGCTTGCGGATCAGATAGTGGTCCTCAATTGAGGACTCGGTGATCTCGAAGTTGATCCGCTCAAAGGGCACGCCGTACCTGTCGATGATGTCGGAGAGCTCGGCCGCGAGCTGGTCGTTCATGCACTGCGCGGGCGAGAGGTTGATGCTGATCCTCTGGATGCCGAGCTGCTCGGGGCGCTCCGAGGACAGGAACTCGCACACGCGCGTCACGATCTGGCGGCCCACTTCCATGATGTCGCCCGTGCGCTCGGCCACGCGGATGAATTCGTCGGGCGGAATGAAGCCGAGCTTGGGGTCGTGCAGCCGGGCAAGCGCCTCGGCGCCGACGATGCGCCCGTCGCGCACGGAGTAGATCGGCTGGAAGTACGCCTCGATCGCCCCTTCCTGCAGTGCGCGGCTCAGGGCGTTCTCGATCTGCTCCTCGCGGGCGAACTCGCCGGAGAGCCGCTCGGAGACGACCAGGTTGCCGCGCCGGTTTTCAACATAGGTTTTGCCGAAGATGTACGAAATGAAGTCGTTCGCTTCGCTGATCTCCCGCGGGAAAAGCGCGTAGGGCAGGATCATTGCCGAGACAGAGAGCGGCACCTCGATTTGGGGCGAGGTCCAGGTGTGCTCGAAATGTCCGCGCAGGCTCTGGATGAGCCGGTTGAGGTCGTCGGCGACGCGCCCGCGCGAGAGCAGCAGGAAGTCGCCGTTTCCGAAATAGAACACGTTGTAGTTCGGAAAGCTCCGGTTCATCCACTTGCCGAAGATCTCCATGCTGCGGTTGAGCTGCTGCTGGCCGTAGAGCGCCTTGGCAGACGCGTAGTTGTGGACCGTAGCCACGATGCAGTGGAACGCGATGTCGCTGAGCAGGTATTCCCTGCCGATCTTGTCGAAGGCGTCCGTGTTGAACAGGTGCGTCTTCTTGTCGCGGTACAGGTCGGGGTTCTGCGCCGAGAGGTAGATGAACAGGATCGCCAGGATGCTGAAGTAGCTCGTCACCAGCGTGTTCTCGAACTGCTTGCGCAGCAGGATTCCGGCGATCAGGATCGCGTTGTAGCAGAGCATGCTCACCTTCAGGCGCATGTCGATGCCCTTCCAGCAGACGAACACGCTCAGGAGCGAAGCGGCGATGTAAAAGTACGTGCAGTAGTAGATGACCGGGTAGACCGAGCAGTTGTAGTAGCCGCGCTCGGGGGCGAAGTGAAAGATCGTGGCCGTCCAGGGCGTGGACAGGATCAGAACCACGACCGCGATGCACGGAATGTGCATGAGGCGCGAGAGGTGCTTGCCGAACGCGCTGTAGCCGTGGCACTCCGCGGCCGTGTAGTCAAAGAGCGCCCAGCCCCTCACGATGAAGCCGAGGAAGTAGGCCTGGTTGACGATGTACATGAGCCAGAGCGGAAAGCCCGTCCAGACCTCGTTCATCTCGCAGGAGATGAGGTCGAAGCTTGTCATCACGAGGTTGGCGACCATCACCCAGAGGAAGCTCTTGCTCGAGTGGATCGGCAGATTCTTTCTGGAACAGTAGAACAGAAGCAGGATCACCTGGATGGGGATCGCAGCGAGGGCGAAATCGTAGTTGTAATTGCTCAGCCAATGAAACATTGACGCTCTCCGCTGTGCTCGTTTTTGGAAATGACTTTCGTTCCACCTCATCATGCCTGACGTACAGGGCATTTTCAATTGGTATTTGCATAGAGAAAAGGCAGCAGGAGCGATTTCGCCGCGATCGCCAATTCTTGTCCAGAGGTCGGCACGCCCCGGCTGTGCGCTCGGCGCTGAATGTGCCCTGTGCTCAATTAGAATGGGATTGCGCGGGGGTGTGAATCCGTCCTCCGCCACCGTTTTTCCTTTGCATTGGGATTGGTCATGCCGAAATTTCGCGTTTGCCTGCTTCTTGCCGCCCTTGCGCTTGCCGCATCCTCCGCCGGAGCCTCTACCGAGGGGGGAGGATTTTTTGGCGAGAAGGGGTCTCCGGCCGATGTCGTCGAGAGCCTCGTGAACCTGGGCAACAGCTATTCGAGACGGGTGCAGCGCGACTACCGCAATGCGAAGAAGGTGTTCTATGAAAAGGCCTGCTCGCTCAACCGAGGGAGCGGCTGCACGGGGCTGGGGCTCCTTTACCTGAGCGGGCAGCAGGTTGCAAAGGACGAGCACCGGGCCCGGGAACTCTTTGAGAAGGCCTGCTCGCTCGAGGATGGCGCCGGGTGCGGCAATCTGGGCGAGCTCTACTATGTGGGGACAGACGTCGCTCAGAACTACCAGAAGGCGCGTGAGCTCTACGAGAAGGCGTGCCGCTTTGAAGACGGCGCCGGATGCGGGAGCCTCGGGAACATGTACGCCCTCGGCAGAGGCGTGCGGCAGAGCTACCCGAAGGCCTTCGAGCTCTTTGAGAAGGCCTGCGCGCTCAAGGACGGCAGCTGGTGCAACAACCTGGGCTATCGCTATTCGCGCGGCATCGGCGTGCGCGAGAACGGCAGGAAGGCGCGCGCGTTCTTTGAAAAGGCCTGCGATCTGGACGATGGAAGCGGATGCACCAACCTCGGCCTGAGGTATGCCCGGGGGATCGACGTGCGCAAGGACAGCGCCAGGGCCGTGGAGCTCTTTGAAAAGGCCTGCTCGCTTGAGAGCGCCGGCGGCTGCAACAGCCTGGGGCTCATGCACGACAAGGGCGAGGGTGTGCGGCAGGACTACGCAAAGTCTCGGGCGTTCTTTGAAAAGGCGTGCGCGCTCGAAAGCGGCGAGGGCTGCAACAACCTGGGCGTCATGTACGTGAACGGCGAAGGCGTCGCCAAGGATCCCGTCAAGGCGATCGGATACTACGAAAAAGCCTGCGCTTTGAAGGTCGGGCGCGGGTGCAACAATGCCGGCATCCGCTACATGCGGGGCATCGGCGAGCGCAAGGACCTCGCCCGGGCGCTCGAGTTCTTTGACAAGGCGTGTGCGCTCGAGTTCGGAGGCGGGTGCTTTGGCGCGGGCGTGATCCACGCCGGCGGCATGGGCGTTGAGCAGGACTTTGCCAAGGCTTTTTCGTATTACGAAAAGGCGTGCGGCTTCAGGCATGGCGGCGGCTGCAACAACCTGGCGAACCTCGTCTCCCAGGGCAGGGGCGTTCCCAAGGATGCCGCCAAGGCGAAGGAGTTCTACGGCAAGGCCTGCGCCCTGAACGACAATGTCGGCTGCTTCAACATGGGCATCATCACCAGCCGTGACAGGAGCGACGAGAAGAACCAGGCGCTTGCCAAGAAGTATTTCGGCAAATCCTGCGACCTTGGCTACCAGAAGGGGTGCGACCGCTACGCCAGGCTCAACTCCTCGCTGAAGGCGAATTAGCTCCGCCTGCGGTGTCCTGAGGCCTGTCCGCTCAGCTCAGGAGCTCCCCGGTGCTTTTCAGAGCATTCGCTTCGCGCCGGGGCCGGATTATGGCATCAGAATCCGATACGCTTTTAGTGCTTGAACGGAAGCTGGATTCGGATACAATGGCTGAATCGGATCATGCGGTCTCACCCGAGGGCGACTGGCCGCCGGATCCCGCGATTGACTTTGACACGAATCAGACCTTCTGCCCGGGGCCGCAGCCCGGGCAGAGCGGAGAAAATCATGGCACCACCTCTCGTTGGCATCAATCCCGGTCAGAACCCGATCATCAACAATCCCAATCCCGAGGTCCAGAATCCTCCGCTTCAAAACCCTCCAGTTCAAAATCCACCCGGTCAGAATCCTCCCGGCCAGAACCCTGTTCAGAATCCCCCGGTTCAGAATCCTCCTCCGGAAAACAATCCCGCGGACGGGTTTGAAAACATCGACGTTCCGCTGCTGCAGGAGGCGCTGGACAAGCCCGCCACGACGGCCGAGCGGATCCTGCGCGATCCCCTGGGCGTCTCCGAGAAGGTCAGCGAGCAGATCGCCGCGCAGCCCAAGAAGTTCACCGTCTGGCAGATCATTGTCTCGGTTCTCACATTCGGCATGGCCGCGGTGTATTACAGGGATACCGGCTTCTTCAACTCGCTCGGCCAGAATCAGCAGGGCGAGAATCTGCGGGACGACATGGCGCAGTTCCAGGAAAGCCTGAAGAATTTTGTGGCGGCCGGCAAGGATGGACAGCCTCACCAGCAGAACATCCGTCTCCAGGGAGCCACGGTCATCCTTTCGAGCGACGAGCAAAAGCGTCTGACGGCGAAGATCAAGGACCCCGCTACCGGCAACACCAAGACCCTGAGGCTGCCGCTGAACGCAGAGCAGCTTCTGCAACAGGTGAAAACAGACATCGTCACCCACCCCAAGATTTACGGGCGAGAGGTCTGCGCCAGCGCCATCGGCATCGGGCAGACAGACCGCTATCAGGCCGGCGGCCATGTGGACCAGAAGCTCGTTGGCAAATACAAGGAAGACTTTACGGACGAGGGCAATGAGGACAAGACGCCGCTCGAGCTCAAGCGCCGCACGCTGATCGTGCAGTTCATCGAGAAGATGACCGGCCAGAGCAATGCCGACTTCAGCATGATGGACACGCGCCAGCTGCGCGACCTTGCTGACCGATTGAACGCGGTGATGGACGAAACGCCCGAAAAGGTTCGGGAGGTCTACAACAACTTCATCACAGAGTTCAACAACGGACTGGACGACGCGCACAAGAAGCCGCTTCTGAATTCCGTTCTTGTCTCCGATCTGCTTGCCAAGCTCGACAAGAAGGAAGGGGCGGGCGACGTGGCCAATGTCGAAGGACTCAAGAAGCAGGAGCAGCGCAAGATCGAGAGCGAGCGGCGCGATCTGCGCAAGAAGATCGACGACATCGACAAGCAGGTCGGTTTCAGCCAGACCAAGATCAAGCAGGTGCAGGCCAAGTCGGCCGAGCTGGCAACGAGAGTCGAGACGATCCGCAGCCTGAATGCGCTCAGCCAGGAGCTTCTTTCGCTCGAGGCCGAGCAGGGCAAGCCCGGCGCCGCGATGATGGCAATCCTCAGCAAGCACGCAGACGCGCTCGAAGCGGTTGCCCGGGACCGCTCGTACATGAACGATCTGCCCGACATCGTGCATGCCAAGCTCTACCAGATCCTTGACTTCTGCGAGCACCGCGCAGCGGGCGTGCCCCTGATGCGCGAAGGCCAGAACGGAGCGCAGGAGAAGGTTCCGCTCACGCCCGAGCAAAGCAGGCAGGCTCGTGAAAAGCTCTCCGCGCAGTGGTTCAGGGAGAACTTCCCGGCCGAGCAGCCGCCCGAAAAGACCGAACTCAATCTCCTTTTCTTCTCCAAGGAAGTCGACAATCCGGCCTTTGCGCGCCATGCCGAAATGACGCAGTTCCTCGGCAGGATGGAGCCCGATTTCACGGGCGTGCCGCAGGAAGGGGACGGCTCGGCGCCTCCCGTGGGCGGCTTCAGGCCTCATCCCATGCGCACCGGACTGCAGTTTGCGCGCAAAATCGAGGCTTCGCTCAACAGCCTTGAAACGGTCACGCCCCCGGACATCACCCGAGAGCTTGCCGCAAACCGCGACCTGCTCCTTGTTCTGAAAGGCGCGCCCGAGGGACTCGGATCCCTGCGGCCCGAACTGCGCGCGATCGTCGAGCAGCTCTTTGCCGCCAACCCGGACCTCACCGAGCCGCTCGTTCCCGAACCGCTCGCCGAGGGGCCGCTCAAGTCGGCCGTCATGGATCTCATGGACATTTACGACGCCATGAGAATCGGCGCGCAGCTGCGCGAACTCGAACCGAACGAGCAGAATCCGCAGGCTGTCAGGGACCAGTATTTCGACATCCTCGAGCGCAACGCCGAAGCCCTGTTCCGGATTGCCGACCGCAGAATCGTCCCCGAATTCATCAAGAAGCTGCCCGACAGCAAGGCCGTGAGTTCGGTGAGCCCTCTGCTCAACACCATCAACAGGATCATCATGCCGCCCAGGAGCTACTCCGTTGCCGAGGAGCACCTGCCCGCGGGCACGCTCGATGACTTCAAGGCGGCGATTGCCCTTGCCAGGGCCGGCGGCCTGCCTGCCTCCTTCGAGGACTACTATCACGGCCCCTATGACCCGGACAAGGACGAGGCCGAGTACGTCACGGCGAACTACGATCCCAACGCGGACGAAGCCGCGATGACGCAGCAGGAGAAAGAAGCGCATCTTGCCGCCAAGCCTCTGTACGAGCAGCAGAAGGCCGAGTACGAGCAGATGAAGGCCGAGTACCTGCATCAGCAGAAGCTTTTCCGGACCGCCTTGTTTCTCAAGCCCGATGACTTGGTCCGCCGCAATGAGCAGGAACGCTTCGTCGACCAGATCGGGCAGAAAATGGCTTCCGGCACGCTCACGCTGGACGCCTTCAAGGAGATCGTGCGCAGCAACGAAAAGGGCTTTGCGCTGTTTCTCTCGCATCTGAACGACTTCGTCAATGGCAGCGCCGGAACGGTTTTCAAAAACTATTTCCTGTCTGCGCTGAGCGGCTTCATCCAGAGCATCGCCGGGCCCGCGCTCGAGAGCGAGGAGGGGATTCACTTCTTCATCCAGAATCTGCTTGCCGACCAGCCCGACGAGCACATGCCCCCGCTCATGCGGCAGCGCCTTGACCAGGGAATCTCCGAAGTGCTGCAGGTCAAGTACCTCATGCCGAGCGAAACGGTTTCCCTTGTGAACGAAATGGTGAGGGGCGACTCCCTCGCGATGCTCGGCAAGGAGCGGTTGAGCAACGAGATGTACGATCTGGTCAGAACCCTCAAAGAGGAGCAGAAGAACTCCATCGACAGCCAGAATCAAATCGACAGCATCAGGAAGCAGTCCGAAGCATATGAGCAAGCACTGAAGCAGCGGGAGGTGCACGGTCTGATCGCCGACCTCATCCTCAATCAGGATGGCGACACGTACGACAAATCGCTCACCGACGCGAATCTCAAGCCCGGAACGCGCATCGTGCAGACGCTGCTTGCGCATCCCCAGGCGTTTTCGCGCCTCATTTCCGATCCGAAGGCGCTTGAGAGCCTGCCCGAGCAGATGCGCGGCCCGATGCGCCAGGCGATCGGACAGCTCCGGGGCAGGCTGCTGCTCTCCCAGTACGAGCAGGGCATGGCGGGCGAGCCAAAGAGCGACATCTTCCAGAACATCCCGGCGTTTGATCCGAACGCGGCTCCAGCAAAGACCGAGGCGCAGCACATCAACGAGCAGGCGCTTGCGCGCATCATCGATCAGCATCTGATGCCGCTTGAGTTCTTCGAGGATTTCCTCGCTTCAGTCACCGCCTCGGGCGGCCTTGCCCAGGCCGATGCGGACCGGCTCCTTGAAAAGGCCAGGCAAGATCTGGCGGGCGTTGCCGTGCAGCATGCCGGGATGCTCGCCGATGCAAAGAGCAATCCGTTCACGCTCGCCTTCCCGGGCGAGGATATGCGCATTGCGGCGCAGGGCGCCGTTCTTGCCAACCAGTTCCAGCAGATGCTCGGCGATCCGGGCAAGGCCGAGCACGAGCCGCTCTGGAATGCGGTCGCATCGGTCGAGGCCGCTGTGGGCGGCGCGGTGACTGAAGCCTCCAACCAGATTGCCCAGATGGTCAGCGGGAAGTTCGATGCGATGTTCGCGGGCGGCAACAACGGACCGGCTCCCGCGGCGCTCGATCCCACCGATCCCGACGTGACGCTCAAGCAGCTCATGGATGAATCGAACGCAAACTTCAAGGATACGGCGCTCGGCAAGTTCATTCTCGAGGGCATGAAGAAGTACTTCGCGAACATGAGCGAGATCGACAAGCGCGCGATGCTCTCCTCGATGCTGCGCTACTCGACGAGCGACTCGACGCCCGGCCAGGTGCTCGGGGCCATGTTCAAGGGCGCGGGCCCGATCCTGCAGAAGCTCCTGCAGCGCATTCCCGCCAGTGCCCTTGACGCGGACTTCAAGCAGGCCGTGAAGGACATGAAGTGCAATCTCGCGCCGATTTCCGAGCGCGTGGTGCAGGCCCACCTTCTGGAGATGGTGGAGAACTCGGCCGGCGCGATCACCAAGATCGACGTCGTGGGCTCGCTCGGCGCGGCTTCGGTCGGCCAGGCGATCCTGTGCAAGTTCTACACCAGGGACCACCCCGAGGGCATTGACAAGGTCGTCAAGATCCTGCGCCCGGATGTGCAGAACCGCGTGCAGCGCGAGTGCGAGATCTTCCGCGAAGCGGCCAAGACGGTTCCCGGCATGGACGTCACGTTCGAAAACGACCTCAAGACGATTCTCGAGGAGCTCGACCTCACGAACGAGGCCGCCCATGTGCGCAGCGGCCAGATCTACAGCAAGGGCCACCCGAGCGTGAAGAGCATGACGCTCTCCACGCTCGTTGATCCCACGAGCGACACCATGGTGCTCGACCTTGCGCCGGGCACGACGCTCGACCACGCCATCACCGAGGCCGACGGGACGGTGCAGGATCTCATCAAGCCCTGGCTCGGGCATACGCAGCCAGACGGGACCTTCATCAGGCTCCTGGACTTCACCGGTGAGGCGATCGCGCATGCCAATGACGTGCCGCTCGAGAAGGCGCTTGAAAACTACAACAAGCTCTGCGAGCTCGAGCACAAGCTCATTGCCAAGCAGAAGATGCTTTCGGACTTCACCAAGCAGTGGGTGAAGGAGGGCATCTTCGGCTCGGGCTTCTACCACGCCGACCTGCACGCGGGCAACATGATGGTGAGCGACGATCAGCTCACGGTCATCGACTTCGGCAACAGCATGCAGCTCACCGAGCAGCAGCAGTCCAATGTCATCAAGATGATGGCTGCGGCGCTTTTCAGCGATCCGGCCGCATTCATCGACGGCCTTGAGAATCTGCTCTCGCCGGCGAGCAAGGAGCGGCTCGACGGCCACGTGAACAAGGACGATCCCGCGTCGCCTCTCGTGCGCGACGAACTGAGGCGCGTCATCACCGCCGTGCTCGGCAAGGGAACTGGCCAGGAGGACTCGGGGCAGCGCATCCTGGTGTCGCTGCAGGAGGTGATGAAGCTCGGCATCGAGATGCCGGCTCCCATCTACAGCTTCAGCAAGTGCTACATGGCGCTCAGCAATGCGATCGACGATCTGAACGAGCAGGTCCGCCAGACCTACAACGCAATGCGCACCATGGCGTTCAATGTCGCGGGCGACGAACACGATCCGGTTGTCCATCTCATGAAGGTCTTCGCCGAAGGCAGTGATTCCCAGGGCGAGGCGGCGATCCGAAAGGACTACGAAAAGATGTTCGTCGACGCCCACAAGCTGGCGCATGGCGAGGAGTATGCCGCCTGGCTCAATCAGATGGTCAGGAAGAATGATTCCGACCTGAACGAGAACCAGAAATCCTCGATCATGCCCTATCTGGCCAAGAGCCCCGAGGCGAAGGCCGCCTGGGACAGCTGCCGGGAGATCCAGGCGCTGATCGTCCAGCAGCAGAAGCTCCAGGATGCCGCCCGGCAGATTGAGGACCCCGACCAGCGCGCGCAGATGATGGTGGAAATCGAGGGCGCGCTTGGCAACCTTGAAGGCGAGCTCAGAAGGAAGTCCGCCGAGCTCGTCGAGCACATGCGCACGGCCGTCGACGCTCAGATCGACGCACTCAGGGTCAATGTCGAGTCCGCCGTGAAGATCCAGAGCTCCGAGCCCGACACGTTCGTCTCCTGCATGAGCGATGTGCTCAAGGAAAAGCGCAGCCAGGCGCTCGACGTGCTCGGCACGGGCAAGATGATCAAGTACGGCGTTCCGCTCATCGCGGGCGAGGTGAAGGACTTCTTCACGAACATCTTCGCCTGACGCAGGGGCGGCCTGCCGCAGGGCAGGCCGCCGCCTGCGGCGATCAGTCCGAAATGCCTGGCGGAGCCACGCGTTCGAGGCGCGCCAAGCCAGAATGGAGTAGGATTTTTTCAGACAGCGACAGGACGCAAGGCACCCGCAGGCTGCCAGCATTCATCGTCTGATTTTTTGATATTGGTTCCGTTATGCATATCCAAAATTCCCGCCGGCTGCCCATGAGCCTGATCGCCGCGGCCGTCGCCCTGGCCATCGCTCCCGCGTCAGGCTCCTTTGCCAATGAAACGAAGATCATCTCGAGCGGCGGCAAGCCGATGTTCTCCTTCGACATCGACAGAAATGCCGAAGCCAAGCCCGATGACAATCTGCCGGAATGGTCTCTCACCGATGCGCAGCTTCAGGGCGTTCTGGATGCTGCCGAGATCTGGGCGGGGCTTTTTGCTCCCGGAGCCATCAATACGCAGGCCATTCCCTTCAATATCGTTGTCGAGAACGACAAGACCATGACGGACAACGCATCGGCCGGGCCTGTGTCATGGTCGACCACCGATCCGAGCGGACGGGAGATTGAGATTCCATACCTGCTCGCGGGCATGACCCTGAACAGGATGCCGGAGAGCGCAAAGGAAAAGTCGGGCACCTACACGATCAACCAGACTAGCGCAGGCGTCGTGAACGGAATTGATCAGGGCACCGATGTCATGCCGTTCATCTATCCGGTGATGACGGTCGATCTCGGTCTGGACATTACCGATGAAGTTTTCACGACGACGTTTCACGAACTCTCTCATGCGCTCGGCATCCTTTCCAACTCGTTGAATGTTGGAGCATTTCTGAAGCATATTAAGGAGAATCCTCCCACGCCGCAGGAGCGCAAGGAATACGAGCAGTTCGAGAACCTCCTTGTCAATTCAGGGATCGTGACGCGGGAGAATCTCTACACGGACGGGCTGACAATCTACGACGTATCCGCGATGAACGAAAGCCTGCCGTTTAGCGATCATCTGGTCTCGTACTGGAGCAGGCAGGGCGCAGAGAATTCCTACGTCCTTGACTTTTCAAAGCCGACCCGGCTCGCTGACGGACAGTTGATCGTGCGTCTGAACGCTAGCCATCAGGTTGTGCAGCCCGGCACTGTCATTGCCCCGTCTTTGGCCTTTGTCGCAGGCGAAGCCCAGGAAAGCGGCGTTTATTTCGTCGGCGAGAACGTGAGCGAAGTGCTCAGGGGCTCTTCTCTTCCCGGCATCCCGGTCAATGGCTGGGAGAAGGCTGGCAGCGATTCAAGCGCCGATCTGTCGCACTTTGAACTCGCCCACAGCATGATGAGCCACCAGAGCTGGCGCAACTACGTGATGCTCATGGAGGCCGAACTCGCGGCGTTCCAGGACATAGGCTACAAGATCGACCGGCGCAACTGGTTCGGCTCATCCGAATACGGAAACAACAAGACCTATGTGAACACCCGCCCGTTCTATGCCCGCAATGAGCAAGGAACGGCCTACGTTGAGGGCACCCCCAACACGGCCACGCTTGCCACGGGCTTTCATGTCTACGGCAGCGGCAACAACATCACCCAGGCCGCCGATCTTCTTGCGGATGGCGCAGGAGCCGCCGGCATCCGCGTTGACGGCATCGGAAACACCATCCGGCTTGCCAAGGGAACGCGCATCACGGCCAACGGCTCCCACGGCACGGGCATTCTCGTCGCCTACGGCAAGAACCAGAGCATCGTCGTTTCGGGCTCCGTCGAAGCCATGGGCGAGGGCGGACGCGCGATCAGCTTTGACTTCGGCTCCAACATGCTGGGAGACAAAGCCGAAACCAGGGGTTCGTACATTCACGTGGAAAGGAACAGTGACGCGGCACTGAGCGGCATTGATGAAGGGTACGAAATCGGTCTTGACGGCCCGATGGGCACGCTCGACATCTCGGGCACGGTAAAGGGCTCGGAAGCGGCCATCTACATCGGAAGGCGCGCCTACGTCTCAAGCATCAACATTCACTCGGGAGCCAGGATTGAGGGCGACATCATTTCGCACTGGGATCCGCAGAGCAGTGAAATCCATGACTCCTACCAGGATCGGGACTTCACCACCACGATCACCTTCGGCCTGAAGACCGACGAAGAGGGGAAGTCCACCGGCCAGGCCGATCCGAACTTTGCGATGTCCTATTCGGGCGACATCCTCAGCGCGACGGAAACCTCGGAAGATGAGAATGCGCAGAGCGGCTCGGGCGGCTCCGGCGGCTCGGGCCCCGCCAAGCGCGCACCAGCGAAGGCCGCGCTCAATTCCACGCCGGGAACGGGCTCGGGGTCCGGAGCAGGGGGCTCAGGCGCTTCGGCCAATCCCCTCAAGCTTGTCGTCGCAGGCGGCACGCTCTCGCTCTCGGGCAATGTCGACGTGAACTCGCTCACCGTCAAGCCGGAAGCGAATCTTGCGCTCGCCAATGCGGCTTCGGGCAACACGATCCAGACAGAGACGCTTGACTGCGGCGGCTCGCTTCTCACGGGCCTCAGCCCGAGCGGCGAGCTGAGCGGCTCGGTTGTCGTCACCGACCCTGACAACTCGAGCAGCACGGGCTCCTGGGTCATCGTCATCGGCGAGAACTATTACGAGAACGGCCTCGCGGTGCAGGGCTCGCCCATTGTCGACGACAATGGCGACCCGATCGATTCGCTGCTTGACACAATGACCGTGAGCTCGAGCTCGGCCACGCTTGCCGTGCGGCTTGTCGACGGGCAGTACCGGATTGTCCGCGATTCTGGCGTCTACGCAAGCCGCTCGGCGTCGGATCCCTCCGCCCGCGAAGTCGGCCGCGCGCTTGACGCCGCGACCGCGTCGGAAGGCAGCCTGAACGCGGCGGCGCGCAGCGTGATCGGCGCCGTCGACAGCCAGACTTCCGCCCGGGCCGTCACGGCGGTGCTCAAGAAGCTCAGTCCCGAGGTCTACGGTTATGCCGACGCGGCAAGCATCCGGATGCACCGGGAAGTGACCCGGACCCTCGCACGCCGCATGCGCGAGCAGCCTCTTGACGGAGAAACGCCCGACGGCGAGCTTGCCGCGCGCGACTGGAAGGGCTTTGTCATGCCTTACGGCGAGCGATTCATCGGCAACGCCCAGGGGCGCAGCTCCTCGACCCGCAGCACATCGGGCGGCATTCTTGCCGGGAGTCTTTGCCGGCGTGCACGGGCAGTTTGCGCCCGAGGGGCTTGACGGGTTCTATGTTATGGGGTCGGCGCGCGTCGGCCTTGAGGAGAACCGCAGCAAGCGCACGGTGGCCTTCGGCTCGTACTACCAGAAGGCAAGGGGAAGCTACACGTCCTGGACGATGGAGGCGATGGCGGGCCTTGGCAAGGACTGGAAGGCCGGAGCCGTAACATTCGGCCCGTTTGTGAGCCTCGAGTACATCCGCACCGAGCACGGTTCGTTCAAGGAGAAGAGGGCAGAAGGCGCGGGGCTCTCGGTGCGCAAGGGCTCGAACGACGCGCTGGGCGCGATGCTCGGCGCGCATGCGGGCGTTGCCAGCCGGGCCGAGGACGGCCTCATCGTGCGGGCGGATCTTTCCGCGGCCTACCGGCGCGAGCTGCTCTCGACGGACTACACCGCAAAGGCAGCGTTCCGCGAGATCGCCGGGAGCGATTCCTTCACGGGCCACGCGAGGGCAATGGGCCGAAACGCAGTGATCGTGGATGGAACGGTGGGCATCGCCAACCGCGCCGACACGCTTCGGGCTGAGCTCACCGCCGGGTACGAAGGCGCGAACACGGGCAATTCCGTGCGCTTCGGCATTCGCGGACAGTACCGCTTCTAGCCGATCGGGACCGCGTCAGCCGGCGTTGCACCGGGATTTCCTCCCGGTTTCGGCGTCGGTGTCTCCGGCGGGAACAGGCCTTAGTCTTTGCGCAGCATGAGCGTCAGTCCCCAGGCAAGGACGATGCCGAGCGCAATCGTCATGCCGAAAGCCGAAAGCGCGGGCGTGCTTGAGAACGCAAGCAGGCCGAAGGAGGCGATGGTGGTCGAGCCCGCCAGCAGGAGCGAATCCCAGACCCACGGGTTGTCGGGATCGTTTTCCGCGAGAACCGCATAGTCCACCGACAGTCCCGTGAGCAGCACGAGCGGCAGCACGGAAAAGAGCGACCAGGGGATGCCGCAGAGCGCGAGCAGCGCCTGGGTGCAGGCAACCGTGAGGGCGCAGGGCAGCCACAGACGCCACCAGCCGCGCCGGTAAAGAATGCCGAAATACCCGGCAAGGACGGCGAGAATCAGCACAAGCAGCATCTGGATGGTTTCCTTGCACCGCGTGAGTTCGTCGCTGATGTCGCCCGTGAGATTCGTCAGGCTCGCGCCGGGAATGCTCTCGGCTGTCCTGGCGAGCTCGGCGAGTGCTTTGGGCGTCAGATCGGAAAAGCTCGTCACCGCAAATGTGGTTCCGCTCTCAGAGCGGGCAATCTCCCGGGCCAGGACCGTCTCCTGCAGCCTCTTCGGAAGCACGGAGGGCGTGAGCGGGGCAAAGCCCCTGGAGTCGCGATGCTCGATCATTTCGGAAAGATGCTCGGAAAGGATCCTGGCGGCGCGCTCATTGGCGGCATGCACGCGCTTGTAGGCCGACTCCTGTTCGGAAACGGCAGGGATCCAGGACGAGAGCGAGCGGAAGGCGGACAGGGAGCCCTTTTGCCTGAGTTCTTCAAGCCGGGCGGTAAGCGCGGCCTGCCGCTCGAGCAGCTCAGCTTCATTCTCTGCCTTGAGCACGATGAACTGTCCGGGCGTTACGGGCGAGACGAGCCGGGCGATCCTTGCCTGCTCGGCGAGCAGCGCCTTGTCGGCGTTGATGAGAAGCCCGAGTTCCTTTTGCGTTCCGTGCAGGGCAAATGCCGCCGCTGAAAGAACGACAGCGGCAAGGGCAAGCACGACCGCGCCCTTCGGTCCGAGCGGCCGGACGGCCCTGAGCGCTCCGGCGATGGGCTTTGCCGCCCGGCTGCGCATCGGCACCAGGGGCAGCAGGCCGAAGACGATGAGGAAAGACGTCGCCAGACCCGCGCAGCAAAAGAGCGCCATTTGCCGCACGCTCGGCACGGGCATGAAGGCCATCAGACAGAACGCAAGCAGGGTCGAGGCGAAGGAAACCGACAGGGGGCGGAACAGGTACGTGAAGCTCTGTTCGGCTGTTGCGCCGCGCTTTCTGAACGTGAACCAGTGCAGCACGTAGTCGGCGCAGATTCCCGAAAGGGTTGCCCCGAACACGAATGTGAGCAGGTGGATGCTCCCGTAGACGCCGACAACGGCGGCAAAGCCGGCTGCCGTCGCGGTGGCCAGCGTCCCGAGCATGACGAACATGACGGTGACGCCGCGGAAGAACCCCCAGGCAATGGCAAGGATGGCAATGAGCGAGATCAGGCCGATGAGGGAGGCCTCCTCCTGGGCCCGGACTTTTGTCTGTTCGGCAATGAGGGAGACGCCACCCGCGAGAAGCTGCGCGCCGGGGATCGCGCCGACTTCGGCGCGGATCCGCCCGATCGTCTTCGTCACATTGTTTTCAGCGATGTCCGAGGCGCTGCCCGCCGTGTTTTCGAAGGCAAAGATGTTCCAGAGCTTGCCGCCGTCGGCAACGGCGATCTGGTCGCCATCGAGCGTGAAGCGGGAGAACTCCGGGTGGGTGTTGAGCCAGTTTTCAAAAAGCCCGAGCGGATCGTCGGAGAAGGGGAGCAGGCCGGTGCCAGGCCGCGCAAGGCGGCGCAGCGCGCGGTTGAGGATCGCGCGGTCCGAAGCCTCCTGCAGCCACTTCGCGTCGCTATCCGTCAAGAAGTTTTCGCTCCAGGGGGCAAGCGAAGCCGCGAGCGACGCGGGTGAAGCGTTTGTGAGGTTCAGCGGCTTGAGGGCGCTGTTCTCCGTGGCGCTGCGGATGCTCGAGGCGATTTTGCGCATCTCGGTTTTCTCCGGGTGCGCGGCCAGCACGTAGACCGCTCTGGAGGCCTTGTCGGAAATGCCTAGAAGCGCATTGGCGCTTTCGCTTTGCGCCGATTCGGGAACAAGGGCGCGCATGTCCGAGACAAGCACGGCGCCGCTTTTGGTGAGAGCGTGGCCAAGGACGATTGCAACGGCAAGCAGCCAAAGCGCCGCCGCAACGCGTGCGGCATACTGCAGGCGCAGGAGTGCTGTTTTGTTTTTGGAGGAACTGAAAAAGGCCATGGCGCGTCCTTGCGGCAAGTGTGTCCGAAAGAGTGTTACTGAAGTTTGTAGAGAAGCTCGACGTCGTCCAGGGGCAGCACCGAGTCCCGCTTCTCGTCAAAGCGGATGCGGATCACCGTTCCGTCGGGCCGGTAGAACGCCGCGGTCTTGATCGTGCCCGCTCCGGTGAGAAGGCACTCGCTCATCAGCGAGGCGATGAGCTCCATCTTCGGGGTGAGGATGAGCAGCCAGGAACCGTCCGCATTCACGCGGGCGTCGGCAAAAAAACGGTTCGTGAGCGAAAAGAGGTTGCCCGAAAGAACAGCCTCGGACTGTTCCGTGAAAATGTGGCTTTCCTTGGATGGGGAAATGTGGATTTGTCCATCATCGCCCGTCTTGGCCGCAGAGCGGCCGCCGTAGGCGATGACGTCTTCGATCGGCTGAATGGTGCGCCAGACAAGGCCAAGCCCCTCGACGATCGTCACGCGGCCGCGGCTCACGAATGGCTGCTGCAGCCCCGGAACCGAGCGCTCCATTTCAAAGGCCGCGCAAAGCGTGCGGCGCCTTGCAATGTTCTCGAAAATCTTTTGCAAGGCGGCTGTATCGGCGAGGGCCGCCGCTGGTAACAGCGTCAGGGCGCATAGTGCAGTGCGTCTTTTCACTTTTTCTGCTCCTTGTCCCAGAAGTCAAAGAAGTTGAACCAGTCATACGGGCATTCTCTCAGTGTCCGGGCGAGCGCTCCTGCGTAGGCCCGGGCGATGCGGCCGAAGAGCTCGGCTCTTTGGCTCCGCTTCACCGGGTGCGGCTCCCAGAGCTTTTCAAAGGCAAAGCGGTAGCGCGCGCCCCCGGCGCTGCTTCTCGTGCAGATCATTGTCCAGACGGGAGCCTGCAGAATTGTGCCAAGAATGTAGGCGCCAGTGGGCAGCAGGGCATCTTCGCCAAGGAAGGGCACGGGCTGCTCGGCCATCGAGTGGATGGGGGTTCTGTCACCCGCGATCACGACGAAGTCTCCGCGATCGATCGTGTCCTTGAGTGCGAGCGCGGTGGCAGGCGTGATGCCGGCCACCTGCAGGCAAGTGTCGTTAAAGCCCGGGTGCAGCCGCTCGAGGATCGCGTTGAAGGTCCTTGCGTGCTGCGTGTGGGTGAGGATGCGCACGCGCCGGCCCGTAAAGTGTCCCAGCAGCGCGCGGCCCGCTTCGGTGCACCCGGTGTGGGCGGTGACGAGAATCACGCCGCGTGGATCGGCGTTGAGCTCTTCTGCGCCGGTGACCTCGAGGTCTTCCTTGCTGAAGTGCCCGGCCGCGGCCAGAAGCTTGTCGAGAATCGTGTCGGCAAAGCGGAATACGTGCCGCAGGCTGTTTGCCGCGCTCGGGGCGGGGCACTCCGGGTAGGCAGCATGCAGGTGCCTCAGATAGTCCCGGGAGACGCGCCGCACCCGCGGCAGGGCAAGCCAGTAGCACGCCACCACGGGAAAAAGCGCGATCTGAAAGACGCGCCGTCCGGTGAGCTGGTGAATGCGGTACAGGATCCGGATGCCCAGAACGGCCGTGTTTTCCTGAATGCTGGACCAGTGCGCGGACATGGCGGTCAGTGCCTTGCCGAGAGCAGGCGCGGCACTCTTGCGAGCATGCCGAAAAAGAGCCGGGCATGCATCAGGCTGATCGCGGCGTTGTCGCCGAGCATGCGAAAGTGCGACACGCCGCCTTCGGGATAAATGACGCGCACGGGCACGTTGCGCATGCCGATGCCCGCCCAGGCCGCGCGCACGAGGATCTCGGCGTCAAACTCCATCCTCAGTGAGCGCACCTCGGGAAGAACCGGCATCACCCGCTCAAGCGGATAGACGCGAAAGCCAAGCATGGCGTCTTTGGCTCCGCACCGCCCGAGCGTATTGACGGCAACCCAGAAATTGGTGATTTTTCGTCCGTAGAGACGGGATTTGGGCGCGGAGGCGTCGTATTCGGGCACGCCGCAGATGAGGTCTGCGGGGTGCGCCCTTGCGCACGCGAGCAGCGGTTCCAGAGCCGCAAGGTCGTGCTGTCCGTCCGCATCGACTTGCACGGCGTGCGTAAAGCCCCGAGCGTGCGCGACGCGCATGCCTGCGATGCAGGCGGCGCCCTTGCCGCCGTTGCAGGGGAGTTCATGCAGAAGCGTGCCCGGAACCTCGCGCGCCGTCTGGCGCAGAACCGAAGCACAGGGCTCGTGCGAGCCGTCGTTCACGAGAATGACGGGAAGGCCCGCCCCGGCGATTCGGGCAGTCAGCTTCCGGATCACCTCCGGGTGGTCATAGACCGGAATGACGAC
>OMXR01000027.1 GCA_900315045.1 uncultured Sutterella sp.
ACGATGCCTATCGAAATGGTGACGCTATTGGGCGTGGTCCCACGGTTGGCGCTGGCAATGGAACGACGCTCGTTGTAGAAGGCAATCTGTCGGCTAGTGCCGTTGCGGACGGAGGGTCAGCCTACGGCGTGCATGCCAACCAAGCAGACATTCAGGTCGGAGGTCTTGTCATTGACGCGCAGTCCAAGGATGAAGCAGGCGATGCGTACGGCATCTATGCGGATAATGGCAGCGAACTAAGTGTGTCAGGTGATCTTGCCATCAGTGTTCAATCTGAACATGATGCCTTTGGTCTTTATCCCTTCCACGCTTCAGAATATGAAATTACTGGTGATGTGGCTGTGATTGAGTCCCTCGGCAAGACGAGCGCTTTGGCTCTTGAATCGAATTGGGGTTCTCAGGGAACGATCAGTTCAAACAGCAGAATATCCATCACTGCAGAGGCGGAGGGTATAGCCCGCGGTATTAGGTCAAACGGGTACTCGTCAGAGAAAGGCTCCAAGCTCGTTCTGGATGCTCCGAAGATTGAAATTTCTGCCAAGGTAACGGGAACAGATGCCGATACCTCAGCCGATGGCATTTTTTCGTATACCAATGACAGGGATATTCACAGCTTGTCCGTTGGTACTCAGCAGGCGGGAGAGATCTCCGTCAGGGCTTCGTCGGCAGGGCAGGCTAAAGCACGGGCCGTTCGCGTTCATGGCGGAACTGTCAACTTGGGCAGGGAAGGCAGTTCTATAACGCTGCAGGCGAACTCTTCTGATGGGATGGCTCAAAGTGTGAACGCATCAGGCAGTTCGGCAGTTCTCAATGTCACGGCGGATAAACTTGTCGTCATTTCCAGTGCTGAGAATTTCCGCGCAGACGGACTGCGGTTCGCCGGTGATGCTCAGGCGACCTTTAATGCTGAGGTTGAGGTACAGGCAAGTGGAAACAAGGATGGTCGCAAAATGCATCCGGGACTGCCCGTGGCGTCACGGTATGGAACGGGGAAGTGACCGACACATCAGTCCAGACTCAGGGTAAGGCAGGTATCACGTTTGTCAAAGATCTGTCGATCATTGCAAACGGAGGAAATTACGCTCGTGGCATTGACGTGGACAACGATGCCTACGTCAATGCAGATCAGAATTATCGCGGATTAGTTGTTGTCAGAGGCAATGGAGCAAATCTCTCGGTAGGCGGAGCGCTCACGGTTGAAGCAACTGCAGGGGAAGTCAGGGCCATCGGCGTGAATGTCAACGATGCGAGCGTGACGGTTGCCGGTGCGGCAGACATCACTGCGACTGCTACTGGCAATGAGGCTGAAGCGATTGGCGTTCAGGTCGTTTCCGGAACGCTTGATTTTGCGGGTGATGCCAAAATTTCCGCAACGGGAGGAGCTTCTTCTCTGGCCGCTTCGGTCGGCGACGGCGGTGTGGTGAATTTTGGCGGTTCGAATACCGTCCTCACGGGGCGCGTCGATGTCCTTCAAAACGGCACGATCAACGTGAACGCTGGCAACGCCACGATGGAATCGTTCACGATTGCCAAAGGCGGCCGGGTCAACGTTGCAGCGAATGCCAAACTCACGACTTTGACCGGTCAGATCTTCTCAGCAGCTCTTAACGAAGCGGGTGACAACACTGGCGAAGGAATGCAAAAGCTGTATTCCGATGACAGCCTTGCGCTTGCGGCTGGTTCTCATCTTGCTTTCAACGACGCCAAGTACAACAGCTCATATGCTTATGCAGCAGGTGCTCTGTATTCCGGAGTCACACTGGTCTTCAACGGCAACAGAGTGGACACGAACAGGGTGCTGTACGAAACGTTGCCGGAATCTTCCGATACGGTTGAATCCAATGTTGACGTTGTCGTATCTGCAAGTCAGCAGGGCACGGCGACGCTGACAAAGACCTTTGGCGTTTCTTCGGTCATTGCCTCGAATGAAGCGCTCAATAAGGTTGAGATTGGTGGCAAGACAACGCTTGTCGGCGATTCCTCCGGAACCAAGGAGCTTGTCAGTTTTGCCGGATCCGGCGACAATCAGGTCAAGGTGTCTTCCACGGGCACGCTGCAATTGGGGCAGGATGGTTCGTCTGCCAACAAGGGCGTGATCAGCGCAGGCATCCAGACGCTCGGCAAGCTGATTGTGAGCGCGGGCGAATATGTACTTGATGCCCTGGAGCTCGGAAATGACGGCAGCCTGAAGGTTGACAATGGCAGCACGCTCTCCATATCGGCCTCAAGTGACGGAGATGTGGACGCGCTGCGGCTTAACGACGCCAGTACGGTCAATCTGGTTTCGGGAACACTGAATCTGACTGCAGAAACTTCGCAGAGCGCAGATCAGTATGGTGACGACGAAATTACCGCAAAGGCACTCAATCATCATTCGTCTTCGGCAACTTTCGAAACAGCGGCAGGTACCAGTCTTGTGCTCAAGGCGACGTCCACGGGTACCGGGATAGCTTCTGCCGATGCTGAAGCGGCGCATATCGAAGGCGTAACGACTTTCGGCGGAACAGTGAATGCAACGGCAAGCGCCGTTGGAGGCTACGCACAAGGCATGGTCACGCATGGCGACGTCGTATTCAACGACAAGGTGTGGCTGACGGCCAGCTCAGACACCAATGCAGCCATTGCCCTGGGGGCTGAAGAGAGCAGGGGAACCAGTAATTCTGCCAAGATCACATTCAATGGGGATGCAACGCTTACCGCTTCTTCAAATGCCGGGGTGAGCACTCTGCCAGAGGATGCCGGTGCCGATGGAGCGGCCTACGGTCTTGACATCAGTCCGTCCGATAACCTTGGGCAGGGACAGGTCGACGGACAGGTCGTCACAGCGGCAGGAACAACGCTCACGATCCGCGCTTCGACCAATTCGCAAGCTCAGGATGCCGGTTCCGCGATCGGCCTTACGGGCAGCGGAAATGCGCAGTTCACGGCAGCTGGCGCGGTCGATATCGGAGCAACTGCAAACGGCAAGGGCGATGCCTTTGGCGTCCGGTGGAATGGCGGTACGGCTGCATTTAACGGTGATGCTGCTATCACGGCGACCAGCGCTTCGGGTGAAGCCGTTGGCGTGAAGGCTGAGGCAGGCACGGTCAAGTTCGCAGGAGACACGACAACCATTACGGCAGCAAACGCTTTGCTCGTGAGCGGCGGTACGGTTGAATTTGCTGGCAAGACAGCTCAGGTCATCAATTTGACAGCCGGCAACACGACGATGGAGTCGTTCACGATCGCCGAGGGCGGAAAGGTCAATGTTGCCTCTGGAGCCCAGCTGACGACTCTGACCGGTCAGATCTTTACGATCGGGCTTGACAGCGAAGGCACCAACTCTGGCGAGGGACTTGCCAAACGTTACGATGAAACGAGACTTGGCCTTGCCTCCAATTCGACGCTGGCCTTCAATGATCCCAAGTACAACGCGGTTTACATGGCTAATGCCAGTGCGCTCTACTCTGATGCCAAACTTGCCAAACTGGTGTTCAACGGAACTCGTGTTGAGTTCGCTGAAGGCGAGACTGCCAACGTGAATGTTAAGGATCTGCCGGACGGGACCGACGTAGTCGAGACCAATGTCAATGCCAAAATCTCCTGCGATCAGGACCAGCAGACCGTCAGCCTTGACAAGAGCGTCGGCGTGTCCGCTGTCGTTGTCAATGGCGACAGTGTCACAAAGCTTGAAGTCACGCAGCAGGTCACTCTGGTGGGATCTGCTGATGGAGACAAGGAACTCATTCAGTTCTCTGGCTCGGGTGAAAAGCAGGTGACTCTCACGGCGGCAGGTTCTTCTCTGACTCTCGGTCAGGAAGGATCCACCGCAAATGCGGGCAAGATTTCCGTTGCCCTGACGGTTCAGAATCAGACCAGTCTGACGGTCAAGGAAGGTTCTTACACACTCAGTGACGTGACGGCCAGCACGGGCGGAAAGATTGAAGTCAGCAACGGCAATGTTGCTGTGGACAAGCTTACGCTCGACGGCGGCAATCTCACGGCTGAAAACGGTCAGCTGACGGCTCAGACGATGACGCTCGGCAAGAGTTCGGTGATCAGCCTTGGCGATGCGATCACTCAGATTGCCACTCTCGTGATTGATGCGATTCAGGATGCAGTGCATACGATCACTGGCGAAATGAAGACTGACAGCCTGCAAGTGAAAGAAGGGGCCAGCAGCTTCATCAGGATCGGTACTAGCACGGCCCAGGGTGACCAGGAGAACAAGGCGGGTAGGCTTGAAATTGCCAAGAACTTCATCATGAAGGGATTGACATTCTTCCTCGACCCCGTTTATCAGAACGGCACGATCGCCGATGCTTCCAAGCTCTCTGTTGCCAGCACTAGCATTGACGGCAAGATTGCGGTGGGCGAGAACAGCTATGCGGTCCTTGGCTCTCAAGGCGCCGACGCCGATCAGAAGATGATTGACGACAGCGGAATCGCCTGGGACGGCACGACCAACTCAGCGCTCTTTGTTGCGCAGCCGGTCACAATCACTTCCACGGGCGGAATCCTTGTGGACAAGACAGCAACTGCCACAAGCTCCATTGCAGACGGCAGTGTGACGTTTGCCGCAAATTCCGTTCTGGTTGCCAATGCGTCTGCAGCTGAGACGGCGGCGATCACAGCGCACAGCTTCTCGATTGCGGACAATGCCAAGGCTATTCTTGTCGGGGATCTCGACGAGTCCAAGACGTACACGCTGCTTGCAAAGGAAGACGGAAGTGCGCTGGGCGACGGAGAGTTCTTCAAGAATGTCACGCCTGCCAATGCGATGTGGGAGCTTGATGGGACAGGATCCGGATCTGGACAGTACAAGTTTGTCATCGTCGATGCAGGAAAGGTCTACGGAGACCTGATGCAGGGTACGGAGATTGCCACGTCCGCCATGCGCGGCAAGGGAACGGCGGCTGAAAAGCGATACGCAAACAGCCTGCTTGAACAGGTCGAGGGCGAGAGCAGGGCTGATGCGGCCAGCAGGTTTGATGCCGCGATGAATCCGGCTCAGGCGCTCACGACCTTCACGACAGCCTACGACCGTGCGGCCGAGACGCGCAAGTTCGTGAGGGAGGAAGCCGAGAAGGCTCAGGACAATCGTCTCTGGGTGCATGTGACGGGCGGAAAGACCAAGCTCAAGGGTGTTGGCACCGGCTCTTCGCAGAAGCTTCACACCAAGACGAGCTCCTACGGCATCGTGGTGGGCGGACAGGCTGCTGTCAACGACAGTCTCACGCTTGGCGCGGCCTTCAGCGCCGGCGCCGGCAGCACGAAGAACAATTCGGTCTCCGGCAAGGATAAGTTCGACTACTACGGTCTTTCCGTCTACGGCGCCACGAGTCTTGGTGCTGTTGACCTCAAGGCTGACGCTTCCGTCATGTTGCTCAAGAGCGACATTTCGATTGGCGGAGCTGCCGATGTCAAGAGCGACGTGAAGACATACGTGTACTCGCTCGGGCTTGAGGCCGGCAGGACGTTTGATCTTGGCGCAGTTGATGTGACGCCGTTCATCGGTGCGGATGTCTACCACGTGCGCGGACATGGCTTTAACAACGGCCATGGCGCCTCGGTGAAGAAGTCCGACGCAACGGCCGTCGAGTTCCCGATCGGTGCGCGCATCGGCAAGGCCTTCGAGACGCAGGGCGGCTTCAGTGTCGCACCGGCGTTCTCGCTGGCTGTGGTTCCGACGGTTGCAGATCGCAAGGTCGACAGCAAGGTGTGCTTTGCAGGAGCCGAGAGCACCTACCGGTACACCTTCACCGATGACGTGAAGGTGCGCACCAGCCTCGGGCTTGATGTGAAGAAGGGGAACTTCTCCGCCGGTCTGCACGCTGGTTACGAATGGGGCAACGAAGAGCGTTCGTCGACTTCCGTCCAGCTGCGTGCGAAGTACATGTTCTGACGGAGCAGCATCCTGGTCATGAGCCTGCGGCTTGCGCCGCGGGCTCATGGTGCGGAGAGCTGAGCCCCCGGATTTTGCGGTTCCCTTTCTTGGAGAGGGAACCGGCAGAGTCCGGGGGGTTTGCGTGGAGATTACTCGCGAGAGGTTAAGTCCAAGGATGCATCGTCCAGAGCAAACATCAGATAAAGGGGCAGGGTGAGCATCTGGCCGGATCGGCCGATGTTGCATTGTCCAAACCTGAAGGCGCCGCCCACGTGGTATTTTTCAGGATGAGCGAGGATCGTCTTTGCGCTTTTCGCGTTGCCGTTCACCGCTTTCACTTCCACCAGCATGCAGTTGCCTGCTTGCTGGATGAGAAAGTCCACTTCCAGTCCGGAGCCTTTCTGAAAGTAGTAAAGATCCCGTCCCATTTTGCAGAAGGCATCTGCCGCGGCATTTTCAAAAATGGCGCCCTTGAAGCCAAAGAGGTTGCCCGAGAGAATATCGGCGGCGGTACCGGGTTTGAGCATGCCGACAAAAAGTCCGGTATCTGTCGGGTACACCTTGAAGGTGTCGGGATCGGCGTAGCCTTCAAGGGGAAGTTCTGGCAGCGAGACATTTCTGCATCGCTTGACCAGCCCCGCCTCTTCGATCCATTGGAGTGCGCTCACATATTGCGAAGAGCGAGCCCCCTTGCGGATGAGGGCGCACTGGAACTTCTTGTTGTCCTTGGCGAGGCTGCCGGGGAATCGAGTCAAAGCATTCCTTGATGCGGATTTTGTCGGCACCTGCGGCATATTTCGTCATGTCGGAACGGAACGAATTCAGCAGGTCGGACTGGAGCGCCCGGAATTGGAGATGCGGGCTTCAGCGAAGAAAGAGAATGACCGGGGTGTCGAGTCCGTCAAAGAGGACCCGGCTTTTTTGACCCGGAGCGCCCACATGCACCTCTCCGTCGGCAATCATGGTGAGCGCCAGGTTGGGCTCGGTGAGGATCCAGCCCTTCACGGGGCCCGTCCAGACGCGGTAGAGCGAGCCGTAATTCTGCGAGAGCTTGCAGCGGTAGACGCCCGCGCTCGGTGACCAGGGCGTGAGGTGCGCGACCACTTCGCAGCTTCTTTTTTCAAAACGCACGGACTTTTCCGAGAGTTCCGCCTTCAGGTTCGCCCCGTCCACGCTGCATGAGCGGGTGAGGACATAGCGCTCGGACGAGCCGACCCGGTACAGGTCGTCCGCGATGTCCGTGAGCAGCACCTCTTCGGCAAGGGCTGAAAAGGGCAGTGCAAGAAGGGTGAAGATCAGAGCGCGCATCAGAAAAACGCGTTCCAGAGCAGGGCGAGCCACACCAGAACGGCATGAGCGATGGCAAAGAGCACCGCGGCGCTGCCTGCGTCCTTGGCAAAGCCGCTCTTGGGATGGATTTCCGGACCGATCCTGTCGATGCAGGCCTCAATGCCCGAGTTGAGCAGCTCGACAATGAGAAGAATGAGCAGGCTGCCGATCGCTGCCAGGCGATAGATGAACGGCGCGGGCAGCAGGAGAGCGACTGGAATCAGCACGAGGCTCGCCGTGAGCTCCTGCCGGAAGGCTTCTTCGCTTTTCCAGGCAGCCAGGATTCCCTGACGGGAGTACTTGCAGGCATTGACAAGACGCGTCAGTCCGCTTTTGCCTTTGAGATCGTTTGCATCCATTGCAGTGGTTCCGGAAAAAATGAAAGCAGCCGCATTGTAGCGGCTGGACGGTCATGAGACAGGCACGGGCAGTCTGCCGGGTGCGCCTGTCGCATAAGCGGGAAGAGCACGCGGCAGGCGGTGCGCCCGGGATTCCGGCTACAGGGGCATGCCAAAGGACATGGACTCGAAGGAAAGGGGTTCGCCCGTGCTGCCGCCGTGTTCCTGAAGGTCCCGGATGGTCGATTCGACACTCTCGATCGCCTTGGCGTTGATCTCCCGGATGCGCTGCGCCCATTCGTCCGAAACCGTGAGCGCGCGGTTGAGGCGGCTCACGAAGGCATCTGCGGCGTTGGGCCCCTCGCAGGGCATCAGGAAGTTGAGGGAGACCATGCCGCTCTGGCGCTGAAAGCTGAGCGCCCCGCCCTGCGTGTCGCTCAGCAGGTGATTGGCCTCCATCAGGTCAACGAGTGCTCCGGGCAGCGCAGCAGGCTCGAGTCTGCCGATCTCGGTGAACACCAGACACACGCCCTGTTCCTCGACAAAGCGCAGCAGCACGTTGCGGTTCTGGTAGGTGAACGCAACGGCGCTGTCGCTGTCCGGCGCAAGCGCAAGGCCCGTGATCTCGTTGATCTGTGCGATGAATTCGTCTGTCTGCATTGTCAATCCTTGTTGCTGTCTGGTTCGCAGCGGCTGAATTATGCCGGATTCGCCTGCTGGAACGCGCGCACCTTCTCAAGCGAGGGCAGCGTGAGCGAGCTCTCGGGCCGGATGGAAACCATGCCGTCCGGCGCTACCTCAAACTGCATGTCGAACTTGAAGAGGCTTCCGGGCTTTTCCGAGATCTTCACCAGAACGTTGCCGTTCTCAAGCTTGCTGATGTGGTGGTCGAGCGCCGTGTGCTCCAGACCCTCGCCGGTGACGTTCCAGTAGAAGAACGGAACCGAGCGCAGGGCGCCCTGGATGGCCTGCGTGGTGCAGATGCCAACGCCGGCGAGCTGGGCATCGCTCTGGCAGAGCTTGCGCACCTCGGCCGGAATCTGGGCAAGATACGCGCCCTTGCCGTTGTCGGGCTGTTTTTTGTAATCGCTCTGGTTGAACTGCACGGGCTCGCCCTCAATGGGCTGCACGGTGATCTTGCATCCCGTTTCTCCATTGGGCCCGGGCTGGGCTCCGGGCGGCATGATCGCCCGGATGAAGTCAAGCCCGAACGCATAGTGCTCATGGCCGTTTTCGTATTGCTTGCCCATCAGCGAAGGCAGCGGGAACATGCCCGACTGTCCGACCTGATCGGAGAATGTGAACTTCACGTCTCCGTGCGCGGACTGCACGATCTTGTTGACGAGGGCGAGAGGATCCATGCCGATCTTGAGCGGACACGACGAGAAGAAGACTTCCGGGGTCAGATTCATGCCGATCAGCTGGCCGGCGGCGTGGATCTGCTGGCAGACCGAGCGCATGTACTTGTCGGCAAGGTTGTCCATCGTCAGGCCCGCAGGCGGCTGTCCGCCGTGAAGAATGCCCCAGAGCTGCTGAGCTGTGGGATGCCCGCCGGTGCTTTCAAGAAGCTGGGAAATGCTGTCGGCTCTGAAGGCGAACATGGTGGCGAGCATCTTTGGTGTCCAGGAGCTTCTCTGCACGTTGCCCTGGGTGTCGGTGAATGTGAACCAGAAGTCTCGATCGGGCAGCTGGCCGTACATGGTGTTGATGCCATTCTGGGCTTCGGGAGCCTTCAGGTTCTTAAAGAGGTTGTTCACGGCATCGTGCTGCGCCTGGTTCAGGTGGTTCCCAACGAGGTACGCATCGTTGTCAAACGGGGTGCAGTACTTGCGGAACTGTGCCGTGAAGGTGCCGATGAAGTTTTCGTCAAAGCCGAAGGACTTGGCAAGGTCAATGACCGTCTTTGTGCTGTTGGGATCATAAATCTGACCGGGGGCCGGCTCTCCGAGCTGCTGGGCGGCCTTGTTGGCGGCAAGCTGAAGAACTTTGGCTGCTTCAGCAAAGTATTTGCCGTTGTTGCCAAGCGTCAGCAGCTTCGGGACGACGATGTTGTCGGGCAGCGCCTCGTTTTTCCGTGCGTAGTTGCTCGCAACCTCCAGGTACTCCCTTACGCCAGGATCCTTGAGCGAGGCGAGCAGGTTGCGCTTTTGCTCGTCCGTAAGCCCTGACAGGTACACGTCGGCTGCGAAGTCGTCAATCTGGGCAGGGTCGTATCCGGCCGAGTTTTCATGGGCGCTCTTCAGGGACGCCGCCATGTTGGAGATGTTGTTGTGAAGGTGGGAAATGACCTTGTAGCCCTGATCGTTCTCTGTGAGCGTCCCGGTCGATTCGCTGATGGTGAGGCTGGAGCTCGAATTGAAAAGAGCGATGAGCTTGTAATCCGGACAGCCCAGTTTTTCCATCATGCCGCGGTATTTGATCTGATCCTCCTTGCCCTCTTCGCTTGACTCCAGTTCCTTGAATCCGGCGAACATCTGGGCGGAAGTGGCGTTGTGCGGGAAAGACTTGAGCGGATTGACGTTTGCGGCAAGATTCCCGGCGGGGTTGCCGGTGTTGTCCGGGATCAGCTCGAGCTCCATCTGACGCTCCTCGGGGGCGAGGGCGAGAAGATTGTTGTAGAGAGCCTGCGCGATCATGGCGACATCCATGCAGGCATCGCGCGTTGACTTGCTGATGCTTGGATCCCCTGCCAGTTTTTGCAGCTGGCCGACGAGCCTGGCAAAGACGGGGAGATTGTCCCGGCAGAGCTGCTCCGTGCCTGTTGGGAACGTCTTTGCAAATTCCCCGGTAAGGTTTTTCAGGATCTGGCCGCGTTCGGCATCGGACAGGGACTTGTCGCCCAGAGCGATGGCCACGCCCTGAAGCTGTTCGAGCATCAGTTCCTCGTTTCTGGCCTGCCCCAGGCTGATCGAGGAGATGGCCTTGTCCATCGCAAGAGCCGTCTTGATGCCAATTGCAAGCAGGTTGTCGGGGAGATTTGCATCCTGAACCTTCCTGAGCAGGGGGGCGTTCTGCTCGATCAGCTTTGAGGCTTCCGTGCGGACCGCTTCTGCGATCTGGGCGTCAGTGCACTGATCGCCAAGCTCTCCGACCTTGTTCGTGAGCTGCCCGAGGGTTCCGGGGTTGGACAGCAGCGCGAGACCAATCTTCGGAGCCACTGCGGCCTTGGCAAAGATGCTCTCGCCATTTTTGGCGAGATCCTGCTCGTTAAGGAGTATTTCCACGGAAAGCTGATCGGCAGCCCGTTTGAAATCTTCAGACGAAGAAATCCTTTTGTTGATGAGCTCGGTCAGTTTGCCTGTGAGTTTTCCAAGAGCCTCCTGCATTTTCTCGGGCTGGGCTGCAAGATCGGGGTGCTGGGAGACGAAGCGGCCCGTGGCAAGTACCGCGAATTTGACGACTCGGCTTTTCTCCCACACGCTCATCTCGGCTTTTGCATTGAGCGCATCGACGATCTGAGTGACGTCCTGTGTCTTCATGTGCATCAGGTCCGAGATGTATTTGTCCATCCCGGCGCCTTTCATCTGGTCGGCAAAGCAATTGGACAGGGCATTGTTGAATGTTCTGGCCAGGCAACCCGACTTGGGCACTTGCGCTTTTTGCAGATCAAAGGCTTTATTGAGGATTTCTCCGGGCTCTGACTCGATTCCATTGTGAATGGCGAGCAGCTTGGTGATTGCGGCGGCTTTTTGCGCGTCGCCCCCCGTCTGGGAAGGAGAAATGCCATAGCCGCCCTTCTCAAGCGCTTCGGCTCCCCCTTGAGCGTAAAAGGCTTTGAGGATTGTGGAGAGCGTCTTGAGTTTTTCGCCCTCCTGCTGCTTGAGCAGAGGCTGAAGGTCCTTGACATCCATGCGCTTTTGCTCAAGCGTGAGATTTTCTCCGAGATTGGTGAGATCGGGCTGCACATCCGGGTGCGTGAAGAGGTAGTCCATGACAAAGCTCTTGAACGCGGGGAGCTGCTCTTTGCTGACCAGCTTGAAGTCTTCGGCCATGTCCGTGAGGCTGATCGCCTTTTCCTGGGACTGCAGCATCCGGTCGGCCATGCCGATGGCGCTCTTGACCTTGGCTGCCGTGAGCGGCTGATTGGCCGGCATCTGTGCGGAGAGCACATTGGCAAGCCGGCTGGAGATGGTCCGGTACTTGGGGTCGGTCTGCAGCGCATGCCGGAAAGCCTGGGTGACCTGGGCGTTGGAAGTTGCATGCGTGGAGCCGAAGTTGCGTGCGAGAAAACCCAGAGGGGTGTTCGAGAGTTCGTGGTTGCTCTTTCTGATCCGCAGCTCCTGGTTGTCGCGGCTGTTTTCTGCCAGCGTTTTGAATTCGTTAAGCGAATAGCTGTCCAGATTTCTGACGAGATTGACTTCCCCGGTCGGCATGGCTAGTTTCCTTCATATCGATTGTCCGGATCTGCACAAAAACTGCGTGCAGTTCCAATTGATTATTTTATCTTTTGGGCTGCCTGAGGGCAGTCCGCTCCTGACTGCATGGATCACCGGCTTGGATGGGCATGGCGCTTTTCCTCTATTGATGATTTCGGAGCAGATTTGTCTTGGGTTATTCGGGCATTGTATCGTCACGCAGGACTGGTGGGATAATCGAAAACGGTGTTTTTTCAAGATATTGTAATTTTCGCCATGACAGACTTTCCGGCAAGGCGGGGAGAGAGGGTCGGACCGAACCTGCCGTCCGGATCTGACGGTGCCCTGGTGGCGCCTCCGCGGCCGCAAAAAAGGAGGCCGGCGGAATATCCGCCAGCCTCCTTCAGGCTGAATGATCAGCGGCTGAACCGGTCAGCCGGCAGCTGTCAGTTCACTTTCTGGGCGAGCGTGCCGTCGGCGTAGCGCGATGCCATCACCGACAGGGGAATCGCCTTGATGCGCGCGGCCTGACCCTCGCAGCCGAAGGCAAGGAACCTCGACTTGCACATCTCGTAGGCTGCCGCACGGGCGGCCTTGAGGTATGCGCGCGGGTCGAATGCGCTCGGATTCTCGACGAAGTAGCGGCGGATCGCGGCGGTCATGGCAAGACGGATGTCGGTGTCGATGTTGACCTTGCGCACGCCGTGCTTGATGGCCTTCTGGATCTCTTCGACGGGCACGCCGTAGGTCTCGCGCATCTGGCCGCCGTACTTGCGGATTTCGGCGAGGAACTCCTGGGGCACGGAGCTCGAGCCGTGCATCACGAGGTGGGTGTTGGGCAGACGCTCGTGGATTTCCTTCACGCGCTGGATGGAGAGGATCTCTCCGGTGGGCTTGCGGGTGAACTTGTAGGCGCCGTGGCTCGTGCCGATGGCGATCGCCAGGGCGTCGAGCTGCGTGGCGCGCACGAACTCGGCGGCCTGATCCGGATCGGTGAGCAGCTGCTCGCGGGTCATCGTGGCGTCGGTTCCGTGGCCGTCCTCCTTGTCTCCGCGCATGGTTTCAAGCGAGCCGAGGCAGCCGATTTCGCCTTCGACCGAAACGCCCAGGCAGTGCGCGTTCTCCACAACGCGGCGCGTGACGTCGACGTTGTACTCGTACGAGGAGATCGTCTTGCCGTCGCTCATGAGCGAGCCGTCCATCATGACGGAGGTGAAGCCCATGCGAATGGCGCCCTGGCAGACGGCCGGGCTCTGGCCATGATCCTGGTGCATGCACACGGGGATGTCGGGCCAGGTTTCAACGGCAGCCTCGATGAGGTGGTGCAGGAAGTTCTCGCCGGCATACTTGCGGGCGCCGGCCGAGGCCTGAAGGATGACCGGAGCGCCGACTTCGGCGGCGGCCGTCATGATGGCCTGAACCTGTTCGATGTTGTTGACGTTGAATGCGGGAAGACCGTAATCGTTTTCAGCTGCATGATCGAGCAGCTGGCGCAGACTGACAAGAGCCATTGTGAATGCTCCAAAGCGGGATGGAATTGAAACGGAAAACTGCTCCGGGCGCTCTTTCGGGCGAGCCGCGCGGAACGTGTCTCGGGCATTTTAGCCGTTTTGCGGCGCAGGATGGATGCCCGCACGCGCGGCCGCCGTGCGGCGCACAGAGTGCGCGACGAGCGGCTCTTCGCTATGATGGCGGATCATTGTTTCGCAGACTTCCTATGACACACTGGTTCAGGATACTGACTGTTTTATGCGCGGCGCTTGCCGCCGGATGCACGCAATCGGATCTTGAGGTCGTCCAGCGTGCGCCCATGCCGGGCAACACGGCACAAAGCATTGCCCAGACGCTCGGAAGGATTCCTTCCTGCAAGAAGGTGACCTGGCTCGAGAGTACCCGGGAGGGCCGGCCCTTTGTCACCGCATCCTGTCCGATCGCCGAGCTCTACGGCGTGCGCGAAAACATCGGCAGCCGCCTGCGCACGCTGGAGCAGGATGCGCTCAAGGCCTTCGAGGGCAGAAAAGCCGAACGGGCCGAGCGGATCCGCACGGAGCTCGGCCGCGAGCGTGCCGTGCGCGAAGAGATCGGCAGCAGGATCATCATCCAGAAGCAGGCCAGGGTGAACGTGCGCGCGGGCGGCGTCTCGGACTGCTCCTATTTCGAGCGCATGATGAATGCGTTTGAGCAGTCCCGCAAGGCTGACGAGAAGCTCATTGCGGACGAATGCGCCAAGGGCGAGGTGGAGTGCTCGGCTGCAAAGGCGGTCTACGAGCCGCGTCTGGCAAAGTACAGGGAGCGCATCGAGCGCCTTTCGGGCGAGCAGTCCGAGTGCCGTGCTGAGAAGGATCGGGAGCGCGAACGCGTGAAGTCGCTCAACGAGCAGTATGCGGCTAGCGCCCGCGAAGAGCGCGAGCGCGCCGAGCGCCTTGCGGCCGAATCCGACGAACGGATCGCCGCGCTTGAAAAGGAGCTCCGCAGCACGCTTAAGGCCAGTGAAGATGAAGCGCTTGCGCGCGACATGGCGGCGATCGCCGCACTGCGTCCTGCGGCCGGCCTTGAAAAGCTCACTGTGGAGTTTGAGTTCGAGGTCATCGGCCGCGACGAAAGCCGGACGGCTCAGGTGTCCTCTTTCGTGAGCGAGTTCGTCTGGAAGGGGGCGGATCCCTACGGCGTGCAGCACGGCGGGCGGGGGCTTTCCCGCTACAGCTCGGAAGTTCTGCTGCGCGACGTGAACCGGTCGCGTTCGCTCTGGGATTGCCTCACGAGCCCTGCGAGCGAACTCTCCTGCAGGGATCTTTCCGAAGAGATCCTCACGGTATTCCGCGAGCGCTTTTCAATTGGCGCGAAGTAACGGCGAGCTCGGTCTTCTTCATTCCTAGGAGCAGAGCGTTATATCGGCTATTTTGTATAGAAAACAAGAATGATGCCAGTAATCTGCAATAATGTCCGCCGGAGTTCCGCCCAAAAAGTTAGGCTCTCGCAGACGGCTCAGGCAGGACTTTTGCTGAGAAAAAAGCAGCAAAACATGTTTAAAAATCCGAAAAATTAGAACTGTAACTAACGAAGTTCCTTTTGGAAGCCGGTTATACCCGTTAATGGTCTAATCGAAAACAGTAACGATACCGTAGGGTGCTTCTTTTCGTTCGACTGAACAAAAAATGGCTAGTACGCTCAATCCATCACATATATGGCGAAACGACATTACCGGGCTGAGGGCGGTTGCGGTTTTGCCGGTATTGCTGTTCCATGCGTTTTCCAATCTCCTCCCGGGAGGATTCCTCGGTGTTGACGTATTCTTCGTCATATCGGGTTACCTGATTTCCGGCATTATTTTCAGAGGTCTGGCAGAGGGTACTTTTAGTTACCGGGTTTTCTATGCAAGGCGTATCAAAAGAATTATCCCAAACCTCTTGCTGGTGTTTGTCTTTGTAACCGTCGCCGGGTTTTTTATTCTGTTTCCTGGAGAATATAAAAATCTGGGACGCCATATTTATTCAAGTGCGGTCTTTGTCCAGAATTTCAGGCTTCTGAGTGAGGTCGGGTATTTTACTGAGGATGCTTTGCGCAAGCCATTGCTTCATTTGTGGAGTCTGGCGATTGAGGAACAGTTCTATATTGTGTTTCCGATCGTGTGCGCTCTCATTTGGAAGTTCTTAAAATCCGACAAGGCGATTGGCGCGACAGTTGCTGCTATTACATTTGGCTCGCTGGCCGCATGTATTCTGGTTCAAAACAGGGAGTTGGCCTTTTATTTCCCTCTTACCCGATTCTGGGAGATCGGTGCGGGCATCGTTCTGGCTTTTGCGGAGATATATGGTTATCTGGAACTCCGAAAAATACCGTTAGGGCTGAGACATGCCCTGTCAGTGACTGGACTCGCAGGAATCCTTGCGCCGATGGTCTTCTACACTCCTGACATGGTGCACCCTGGCGCAGTGACGCTGCTGCCTGTGATTGGCGCCGTTGCCCTGATCGCAGCCTATCCCGATGCCATAGTCAACCGCACGCTCCTTTCCTGGCGGCCCATGACGTTTGTCGGGCTGATCAGCTATTCGCTCTATTTGTGGCATTGGCCTTTGCTTTCCTTTTTGTTTATCGCGGCACCGGAAGCGCCTTCAGGGTACACGATTGCCGCGTTGGTGTTGACCTTCGCAGTTTCCTCTGCCGTCTACCTGTATGTTGAGAATCCGGTTCGCCGCAGCCAGACCCTCTTTGGCGTTTCAACGGTAAAGATACTTCTTGTCGGCCTGCTCCTTGCAGTGGCATGCGGGCAAACGCTCAGGGTCACGAGAGGATTTCTCCCTGCGGCCGAGGGAGAGTCGATCCGCGCGATCAGCGAGTGGGAGGATTACGAACGGTCAAGGAAATTTGTGTACAACGGTGCTGAGTTTGCTGTCACGCGGGAAAAAGAGGTTCCAAGCATTCTGTTTGCCGGCGATTCCCATATGGTTCAGTATTTCAGGAGAGTGCAATTCTTGAGCGATAAATACGGAATCAATGCTGGCATGCTTGCCGTCAGTGGAAAGGATATTTTCGATTACCAAACGGGCAATAAAGAAGAAAAAGCAGCTTGCGAAGCTTTTTACAGCCTGATCTCGGACAAAAGGGTGAAGACCCTGGCGATTACCATGAAGTGGGGGTCCAAGATGAGAAGCCTCGAATACGGTCAGAAGCTGCAAAGATTCAGAAAGGCTCTCGCCCAGCGCAAGGATCTTCGCGTCTTTATCATCCTTGACCCGCCTTGGACTTCTACCCACACGGGACGTCAGGGAGCCTATGATCCATTGCGGCACTTCAACCGCTGGAACTTCAGGCGGTCGGATTTCATTGTGCCCTATCCCGAAGAAAATGAGTGGAAGGTGGGCAACGAGATCATCTCCAAATTGCTCGCCGATGTCGCCACTATTATTTCGGTCGAGGAAATCATGTGTCCGAACCAGATGTGCGATCTCTACGAATGGTATCGGGATGACGATCATCTCCAGCCCAAAAAGCTGGAAAAAGATGCGGTTTGGCTGGATCAGATTTTTAGAAAATAAGGGCGTGGCCCAAAAATCGGCTGGCAGGGAGGCGAGCACTTCCCGGTATGCGTCATGGGTATTGCCGATGCTCTCTTACTGCCGTTGAAACATTTCTGGGCGCAGATCGGTAAGTGATCTGCGCCCATGAATCGCGCGGTTTGCAGCGCACCCGGCCGGCGGCGCAGGTGCGCTGAAAACGGGATCAGCTGAGTACCGCTCCCGTGCAGCCCGAGCTCACGAGCTTGGCGTAGCGCACGAGGTAGCCCGTGGTGATGCGCGGCTTTCTCGGCTTCCACTCGGCCTTGCGGCGGGCGAGCTCTTCGTCCGACACCAGCACGTCAAGCCTGTTGGCCGGAATGTCGATCGAGATGGTGTCGCCCTCGCGCACAAGGGCGATCGGGCCGCCGTCGGCGGCTTCCGGAGACACGTGGCCGATCGAGGCGCCGCGGCTTGCGCCGCTGAAGCGTCCGTCAGTGATGAGGGCGACCGTTGAGCCCAGGCCCGCGCCCACGATGGCCGAGGTCGGATTGAGCATCTCGCGCATGCCGGGTCCCCCCTTCGGTCCCTCGTAGCGGATCACGACGACGTCGCCCGGATGGATCTTGTTGCCGTAGATCGCGGCGATGGCATCGTCCTCGCTGTCGAAGACGCGCGCCGGGCCCTGGTGCACGAACATCTCGGGCGCCACGGCCGAGCGCTTCACAACCGAGCCCTCGGGGGCGAGATTGCCCTTGAGAACGGCAATGCCGCCTTCCTTGCGGAAGGGATTGTCAACCGGGCGGATCACTTCGGAATTGAGCACGGCGCGGCCTGCGATGTTCTCGCCCACGGTTTTGCCGGTGACGGTCTTGCAGTCAAGGTGCAGGCGGCCGAGCTTGGCGAGCTCGTTCATCACGGCGGGAATGCCGCCCGCATCCTCAAGGTCGGCCATGGTGTCTTCGCCGGCAGGCGAGAGGTGGCACAGGTTCGGGGTCACGGCGGAGATGTCGTTGGCCATGGCAAGGTCGATGTCGATGCCGCACTCGTGCGCGATTGCGGGCAGATGCAGCATGGAGTTCGTCGAGCAGCCGAGCGCCATGTCCATGGCAAGGGCGTTCTCGAAGGCCTCGCGCGTCATGATGTCGCGCGGCTTCACGTCCTTGCGCACGAGATCCATGATGCGCATGCCGGACTCCTTGGCAAGGCGCAGGCGCGCAGAGTAGACGGCCGGAATCGTGCCGTTGCCGGGCAGAGCCATGCCGAGCACTTCGCTCATGCAGTTCATCGAGTTCGCGGTGAACATGCCAGCGCACGAGCCGCAGGTCGGGCAGGAGGTGTTGATGATGGCATCAAGGTCTTCCTTGCTCATCTTGCCCGCGTGATACGTGCCCATCGCCTCGAACACGGTCGAGACGGTGGTCTTGTGCCCCTTGAAGTGGCCGCCCAGCATCGGGCCGCCGCTGATCACGATGGAGGGGATGTTCAGGCGTCCGGCGGCCATCAGCAGCCCCGGAACGTTCTTGTCGCAGGCGGCCACCAGAACCAGACCGTCAAAGGGATGCGCGATGGACATCGCCTCGGTCGAGTCGGCGATCAGCTCGCGCGAGACCAGGGAATACTTCATGCCCTCGTGCCCCATGGCGATGCCGTCGCACACGGCGATTGCCGGGAACACGATCGGCACGCCGCCGCCCAGGGCCACGCCCTGCTTGACGGCCTCGACGATCTTGTCAAGGTTCATGTGGCCGGGAACGATGTCGTTCTTGGAGCTCACAACGCCGATCAGCGGTCGGGAAAGTTCATCATCGGTCAGGCCGAGAGCCTTCAGAAGCGAGAGACGGGCGGCAGCTGCCGGGCCCTTGGTCATCTTTTCGCTGCGCATCATGAATAGTGTCCTTTGCAATGCGTGTGGGGTAGAAAAAAGAGTGCCTGTCCGGAGACGGGCGCATCCGATAAATTGTAGTTGGCTCAATTTCTTCTGCATAGGCAAAAGACAGGGCGCGCAGTCAGTCCGGAACAAAAAAAAGGGGCGCAAAAAGATTTGCCATTGACGCAAAAGGATTTTTCCGCGCCGGGTGCGCCGATTGTTATGGGTGTCTCAATTTTTTGTGTCGGCGCTCATAAAAAACCACAAGATCGTGTATATAATCCGCCACGCACACAATTTTTCGAACACCAGATTCAGGGGGCGGACTCAAGCGGTTTTCGCCCCCTGAAATTCCCCTGCAAGGCACACTCCAATGAAGATCATCAAGCGCAACGGCTCGGAAGAGACCTTTGACAGAATCAAGATCGCCAACGCGATCGCTGCCGCCAACTGCGCGGGCGAGGGCCGTCCCGAGCTCTCGGACCGCCAGATCGAGTACATCTCCTACGTGATCGAGGACCACTGCCGCGAAGTCGGCCGCGCTCTGTCCGTCGAGGAGATCCAGGAACTCGTCGAGTCGCACATCATCCATCAGGGAGCCGCCGAAACGGCCAAGCGCTACATCCGCTACCGCTTCACGCGCAACCTCGTGCGCTCGCAGAACACGACCGACAACCAGATTCTCTCGCTCATCGAGCTCAACAACGAAGAGGCCAAGCAGGAGAACGCCAACAAGAATCCGGTCATCAACAGCACGCAGCGCGACTACATGGCAGGCGAAGTGAGCAAGGACCTCACGCGCCGCCTGCTGCTGCCCGAGGACATCGTCAAGGCGCACGACGAGGGCCTCATCCACTTCCATGATGCGGACTACTTTGCCCAGCACATGCACAACTGCGACCTCGTGAACCTCGAGGACATGCTGCAGAACGGCACCGTGATCACCGGCACGATGATCGAGAAGCCCCATAGCTTTGCCACGGCCTGCAACATCGCCACGCAGATCGTCGCCCAGGTTGCCTCCAACCAGTACGGCGGCCAGAGCATCAGCCTCACGCATCTGGCTCCGTTCGTCGATGTTTCGCGCCGCAAGATCCGCCAGCGCGTCGAGAACGAGATGAAGACGCTCGGCGTGCAGGCCGACGAGGAGAAAATCAGCAGCGTCGTCGAGACGCGCCTTCGCGACGAGATCCGCCGCGGCGTGCAGACGATCCAGTACCAGGTGGTGACGCTGCTCACGACCAACGGCCAGGCGCCGTTCGTGACGGTGTTCATGTACCTGGGCGAAGCCAAGAACGAGCGCGAGAAGCAGGATCTGGCGATCATCATCGAGGAGATGCTCCTGCAGCGCATCCAGGGCGTGAAGAACGAGAAGGGCGCTTGGGTGACGCCCGCGTTCCCCAAGCTGATCTACGTGCTCGAAGAGCAGAACATTCACGAGGATTCCCCGTACTGGTACCTCACCGAGCTCGCCGCCCGCTGCACCGCAAAGCGCATGGTGCCCGACTACATCAGCGAAAAGATGATGCTCAAGCTCAAAGTCGACAAGAACGGCGAGGGGCACTGCTACACCTGCATGGGCTGCCGCAGCTTCCTCACGCCCTACGTCGACGAGCAGGGAAAGCCCAAGTACTACGGCCGCTTCAACCAGGGCGTGGTGACGATCAACCTCGTTGACGTTGCGCTTTCCTCGCACGGGGACATGGACCGCTTCTGGAAGATCTTCGACGAGCGGCTCGACATCTGCTACCGCGCGCTGCTCTGCCGTCACGAGCGCCTGAAGGGCACGCCTTCGGACGTCGCTCCGATCCTCTGGCAGCACGGCGCTCTAGCCCGCCTTCAGAAGGGCGAGACGATCGACAAGCTCCTTTTCGGCGGCTATTCGACGATTTCGCTCGGCTACGCCGGGCTTTACGAGTGCGTGAAGTACATGACCGGCAAGTCCCACACCGATCCGCAGGCCAAGCCCTTTGCGCTCGAGGTCATGCAGTACATGAACGACAAGTGCCGCGGCTGGAAGGCCCGCCACAACATCGACTTCTCGCTTTACGGCACGCCGCTCGAGAGCACGACGTACAAGTTCGCCAAGTGCCTGCAGAAGCGCTTCGGCATCATTCCGGGCATCACCGACAAGAGCTACATCACCAACAGCTACCACGTGCATGTGACCGAGCAGATCGACGCCTTCACCAAGCTGCGCTTTGAGAGCGAGTTCCAGCGCCTCTCTCCTGGCGGCGCGATCAGCTACGTCGAGGTTCCGAATATGGAGAACAACATCCCCGCGGTTCTGCAGGTGATGAAGTACATCTATGAGAACATCATGTACGCCGAGCTCAACACCAAGAGCGACTACTGCCAGTGCTGCGGCTATACGGGCGAGATCCAGATCGTCGACCGCGACGGCAAGCTCATCTGGGAGTGCCCGCAGTGCGGCAACACAGACCAGAGCAAGATGAATGTCGCTCGGCGCACCTGCGGCTACATCGGCACGCAGTATTGGAACCAGGGCCGCACGCAGGAAATCAAGGACCGCGTGCTGCATCTCTAGAGCAGCAGGACACGGGGCACACACGATGTATTTCGGCGCGATCAAGGACTGCGACATCGCCAATGGTCTTGGCGTGCGGGTCTCCCTGTTCGTCTCGGGCTGCACGCATCACTGCAAGGGATGCTTTCAGCCCAAGACATGGAACTTCCGGTATGGGGAGCCGTATACAAAGGAGACCGAGGAGAGGATCCTTGCCATGCTCGCGCCCGAGTACATCGACGGACTCACGCTGCTCGGCGGCGAACCGTTCGAGCCGCAGAACCAGCGCGAGCTCGTGGGGCTGCTCAGGCGCGTCCGCGCCCTCTATCCGGCAAAGAACGTCTGGTGCTACACGGGCTACACCTATGAGAGCGACCTTCTCGCCCCCTCGCGCGCACGGTGCGAGGTCACCGACGAGATGCTCTCCATGATCGACGTGCTCGTCGACGGCAAGTTCGTGCTCGCCCAGCGCGATCTGATGCTCAGCTTCCGCGGTTCGTCCAACCAGCGGCTCATCGACCTCGGCAAGACGCGCAGCGAAGGGTGCGTCGTGCTCCTGCCTCTGCGCTAGAGAGCCGTCGTTACTTTATCCCGAATCCTTTTGCGTTCAGGTACTGGCGCATAAACTTGCGCCGCTCGCTGAGCAGAATCCTACCGATGTCGTCGATCCACCCCCTGTTCTTGGGATTGACGCTTCTGTTTGCGTAGTAGCTGCGCATCCTGTTGTCGTAGGCCTCGATCACTTCGTGATCCGGTTCGGCATAGGCGTTTTCGCACACGGTGACGGAAAGCGGCAGGCGCGGCTTTTGCTCATTTCGCGTCGCCGGGTGCCCGAAGGCAAGTCCGAACACGGGGAAGACGAGCTGAGGCAGCTTCAGAAGCTTGTCGACCTGCTCGATGCCGTTGCGAAGCCCTCCGGCGTAAACACCGCCAAGCCCCAGGGACTCGAGCGCCGCAAACACGTTCTGCGCGGCGATCGCCGTGTCCGTGCAGCCGTACACGAGCTGCTCCATCCAGCCGGTGTCGGCCTTGCCGAGCAGTTCCATGTTCCTGTGCAGATCGGCGCAGAACACCCAGAACTCGGGCGCCCTGGCGATGTGCGGCTGCGGGCCGCAGAGCTCGGCAAGACGGGCCTTGAGCTCCTTGTCCGTGATTCTGATGATGGTTGTCACCTGAAGAAAGCAGGTCGAGGAGGCGGAGCGGGCCACTTCGAGCAGCTGCTCGATGATCTTCTCGTCAACCGGCTCATCGGTAAAGTCGCGCACGGAACTGTGGGCGGTGAGGGTCTGGATTGTTGCATTCAGGGCTTGCATGTGAGCTCCTTTGCTGGGTGCCGGCGAACCTGAGCTCTGCCGGGAAAAAGGAAAACTGCTGTTTGCGGAGACATTCCCTGACGGTCCGAGGATGCTTCAGCTGGCAGCGGCAAAGCCTCCGGGAAAAACAAAAAAGCGAGCGTTCTCAGCGGCTTGGACGCGTACTTCGCGAGGGGGAACTGCAAGCATTCTACAAAGATCAGGGGCATTGCTGTCCAGCGGTTGCCCGCGCCTCTCATGCGGGCAAGATTTGGTTTTGGGTCGAAAGTCCTTTGGTACAAAGACAAGCGGCGCACGAATCACGCTCGTGCCGCTGCACTGCCGCAGTACTCAACTCGAGGTTTGTTTTGAACCTCCGCCCACTGGATTTCAAAATGGCTCTGCAGCGCCAACTTTTAGCTGTCAGACCAGACAAAAAAGCCCCCGATTGCTCGGAGGCTTTATGCATGGGGAAAAGCCCGGCTGATCGCGGACGATCAGTGCATTAGAGCTTTCTTGCTGCAGATGCGCCGGCCACGCGCCCGTAGGTGAAGATGTCGGCC
>OMXR01000160.1 GCA_900315045.1 uncultured Sutterella sp.
TACATCTTTTTTTAATTCACCTTCGTCTCGAGCGGCACAATCACCACATTCGGACGCGTCCTTCCGGGATCAGCAAGGCCAAAGTTCTTTCTGGCCCACTCCCATCCCTTCTCAACAGCATCGGGGTACTTCGCCCGCAGATCCTCAATAAGTCCGTACTCGATGGCTCCGTTGGCGCAAGCCGCCACGCATGCGGGCGGCAGTCCCTTGGCAAGTCGGCGAGCACAGAAATCGCACTTATGGGTCTTCCCGTCCTTCTCGGAGAACGCTGGCTTATGCCATGGACACGCCGCAATGCAGGCCTTGCAGCCGATGCACTTGGCGTGGTCCTGAATGACGAGGCCATCGTCATCTTTTGAGTATGCCTTGACCGGACAGATCTTCAGGCAAGCAGGATCATCGCAATGATTGCACCCCATCGTGAGGAGAGCCTGAGTTGCGCGGTTCTCGTATCGCGTGCGCAACCATGTGCCGGTTTCGGTGATTCCGTGCTCGACCTTGCAGGCAACAAGACAAGCCCCGCAGCCGTTGCAGCGGGCTCCGTTAATGACAAATCCCATCTTTTTCATGGCTTAGGCCCTCCGAACGTTAACCAGTGTTGAGCAGATTGCCGAGCCCGTTCCAAGCGGCTCCACGGCGTCGTTGGTGAGCACCGAGCTCGTCGAATGCCCGTCCTTGCCGTGCCACCAGCCGTTCTCCAGGCACACAACGCCTTTCATGATCGGCGTGATGGTAACGCGGGCCCGATACACGCCGCGCGCGTTGTAGACCTCAACCATGTCGCCGTCTTTGATGCCACGTACGCGCGCATCGTCGACGTTCATCTCAACGCCCGGCACGTTGCCGTAGATCGACTTGATCCAGGGATTGTCGTGGTGCGAGCTGTGCACGCCCTGCATCGACTTCTTCTGCACGGACATGAGCGGATAGTCTTTGGCCAGAGCGGGATTGCCTTTGAGGCTCTCCGTGGGACGGTAGTAGGCAACAACGGGGCTGAAACCCTTTTGCTGCCAGGCCTCGACATAGATGTTCGCCTTGCCGTTCGGAGTGCGGAACTTGCCGCCTTCATACGGAACATAAGGCTTGTCGCCGATCGGACAAACGGGCGCTTTCATGACGTCCGCAAGCTTGATGCCGGAGGGCTTCAGCACGTTCTCAGCCATCTGCTCGGGCGTGAGGTCGAACTGCTCGCCGAAGCCGAGGCGTCTGGCAAGCTGTTGGGCTATCCAGACGATGTCCGCCCACTGCGTCGTCGCCGTAAAGAGGTTCTCGAGCACGACGAAGAACGGCACGTGCTCGATCGCCTTGATCACCTTGTTCGTGTTGGGGAACTGCCCGACCAATCCCGTCTGCATCGAAAGCCAGAAGTTAATCTTGCAGGGCTTGTCGTTGAGAACCCATTCGTCGACCTTGGAAATCGGGATCCCGGGGTACTTTTTCGGCTTTTCCTTGGGACCGGGGATCGGAGCGCCGAATTTTGCAAGCTGCGTTGCGCCGCCGTTGTCGCACACGCCCGTGCCGGGGCGGCCGATGTTGCCCGTCACAAGCGCCAGGAGGAACTGGCCTGCAGCGGCATAGCCGCCAAACTCCGTTCTCTGGAACGAGCCCATATTCTGGATGATCATCGATGCGCCGCTCGCGGCGTATTCACGGGCAAGCTGCTCAACCACGGCTGCCGGCACGCCGGTTTCGTCCTCGACCTTTTCCGCAGTCCACTTTTCTGCTTCTGCCCAAGCGACGTCAAGCGCAGTCCTACACCGGCCCGAGAGCGCCGTGCCGCGCGTCGTGAGCGCCGGATCGATTCCCGCAGCGTCGTGCCGCACGGTCCTGCCGCTTGCGGCGTCATAGACAAGGTACGAGTTCGCATCGTCCTGCGTTTCACGCATCAGGCGTCCATTCTCGTCCACAAGGTACGGTGCGCCCGTGTGCTTCTTGAGGAACGCCTCGTCAAAGAGATTCTCGCGGTGAATCACGCGCAGCATGCCCAGAGAGAGCGCTGCGTCCGTTCCGGGAACGATCTTCACCCACTGATCGGCGCGGGCCGCGGTCTCGCTCATGCGGGGATCAATGACGACAAGCTTTGCGCCGCGCTCCTTCGCCTTCAGATACAGATGCCAGTAGGCCTGCATCGTGATGAGAGGATTGTTGCCCCAGCAAAGGATGTATCGGGATTCGCTGATCGTATCGCGCGTGTCGGTTCTGAAACCGAGCATCGGCACCATCGTCGCCGTCACGGCCGAGCAGCAGAGCGAGCCGTTTGTCGAAGTAATTCCGCCCAGATGATTCCAAAGCGCCCAAAACGCATTCTTGTTGAGCGAGTCCATGTTGCCCGCAAGATGCGTCATGAAGATGCTCTGAGAGCCGCCTGCGGCAAT